>JBOHRQ010000042.1:0-20257 GCA_050732875.1 Gemmatimonadota bacterium
TCCACCAGGCCGGCCCCCTCTCGCGTGGCCGCCCCGGCGAGCGCGGCCACTTCGGGCACCGATCCCGGGTCGCGCACGGCCCGGGCGATCACCGCCTCGCTCACATTGGCGCAGTAGATGATCGGCTTGCGGGTCAGAAGGCCGTACGACCTGACGGCCTCCTCCTCGGCCGGGTCCAGGTCGACCTCCCGCGCCGGGCGACCCTCGCCGAGGGCCGGCAGCAGCTTCTCCAGGGCCGACAGCTCGGGAGCCAGCTCCTTCCTCCCCGTCTGGACCTGCTTGGCGACCCGCTCGCGCCGTTTCTCGACCACCGCCAGATCCGCCAGCGCCAGCTCGGTGTCGACGACCGCCTTGTCCCTGAGCGGATCGACCGAGCCGTAGACGTGGACCACGTCCGCCGAGGGAAAGCAGCGCACGATGTGGACGACGGCGTCCACCAACCGGATGTGAGACAGGAACTGGTTGCCGAGCCCCTCGCCCCGGCTCGCCCCCTCGACCAGGCCCGCGATGTCGACGAACTCGATCGTGGCCGGCGTGACCTTCTCCGGCTGGGACACCTCGGCGAGGATTTCCAGCCGGTCATCCGGCACCGCCACCACGCCGAGGTTCGGATCGATCGTGCAGAACGGATAGTTGGCCGCGTCGGCCCCCACCGCGGTCAGGGCGTTGAAGAGGGTGGATTTCCCGACATTCGGGAGACCGACGATCCCGACCTGCATAGGTTCGGAAGACCTCCTATCGACGTCGGATTCTATCTCTCAGATGCATCCATCGATTCCGGACTGCAGCTCGGAGCGGCGCATGCTCGATTCTCGCGATCCACGATTCCATCTCTTCGGTGGAGAATTCCGTGACGAACTCGAGCTCGGGCAGGTGCGAGAACCTGCGTGTGCGTCGTGATGAGAGGTACAGCGCATCGAAAAGGGCCTTGGACGGTCTGGCGATGTCGAACTCGCCGAGACGTCCATAGGGTTCATAGCCCCCGAAGAGAACCGCTTGAATCCGGTGGAACTCGTACGCACCGACAGGCGTCTTCAGGGGGGCTCGCTGACTTGAAGTCACTATTTGCACAACTCTCGGAATCTGCTCGATCATGCCATGCAGATTCAGCGCGGAAAGAAGGGACACGTATCCCGCTTCTCCCTCCCGGAAGAGGTGGGGAACGACGGCATACGGGGAAAAGTCGGCGTGGCGGGTATCGGCCCACAGGCCTCGTTTCACCCGCGTGATCATACCGCGGCTGGCCAGCTTGGCGAGGTCACGCGAGGCGTTGGACAGACGGATCTCGGCGGCTTCCGCCAGTTCAGCGGTCGTGAAAACCGGCGACAGAGGAAGCACGGACTTCCAAAGAAGCTCGCTCACATACCGCATCTTGAAACCCGCTTCCCGATCATCGAGCGATGTCTTCGATGAACTCGGCCACGTCAAGCCGAAGATCATCCCAGACCGCCTCCCCCTCGAATTGGGATCGCTCCTCCATCTCCAGAAACTCGAGAACCTGACCTCGATATTCTTCATAGGGGATCTCGAGCGTTCTTCTGTGCGCCTCGAACAGATCCTCGGGCGGGATGGAATCGCGTAGCCTGGAAGCGACGATCTGATCCCGCTGGCCCGCTGTCAGCGAGTGGAGGTCGAACACATCTCGAGATTGAACGACCTTTCGCCTCGCCAGGGCAACGATCTTCTGCCTGACCGACGCCGTCCTGGAGTAGTGTGGGATCAGAAGGCGTTGCTCGGCATCCGTCAGGTAGGCTCGAGTTACGGACGGAAGAATGGCCTCAACCACGACCTCGTCACCTGCGAATCGGTCACGATAGGAAACCTCGATCCTGGTTGGATGCCGAACGTCGCCGGTCATCACGATACCGAACTTGTATCGGAAGGTCGTGGCTGTGTCCTTGTTCGGACCCTCCCCCGGATCGAGCTGCCGGATCCCGAGCTCTCTGAGACGGCGCGCCAGTCCCCGATCTTCGAAGAGTCCTCGGATAAGGTCGCGGACGGCCACGGAGGAGGAGGGGTTCGCATCGAGATCCAAATCCTCCGAATAGCGGACGCTTCCGAAAAAGAAGCGCAGGTTTACCCCGCCCTTGACGACAAGATACGCCTCACCCAGCCGCCCAAGCTCCTGTAGCATAAGGAGATGAACGGCTTCTCTAGCGGCGACGGGAGAAAGGATCGGCTCGATCATTATTCACCGTAGTTATCGGATACTGATAACTACAACGTATAATTGCGCCGCCCGCCGTCAAGCCGGCGAAACTTGTGGCCCCCAGCAGATGTTTCCCGGCGAGCTCTGGACCCACCTCGTCATGCCTTGCTGATCTGCTGAGACAGGAACTGGTGCCGGGCGTTGAACAGCCGCCGGTAGCCGAGCAGCACGACGCCCGCCGTTCCCAGCGCCGTTCCCGACGCGATCAGGAACATGATCACGATCTGGTATTCGACCGCGTTCAGCGGGTCGACGCCAGCCAGCAGCTGGCCCGTCATCATGCCGGGAATCGATACGATCCCGACGACCATCATCGAGTTGATGATGGGGATCATCCCGGTCCGCACGGAGCGGCGCACGGAATCCTGGGCCGCCTCCCAGCGGGTCGCCCCCAGGGCGAGCAGCGTCTCCACCTGATCGCGCCGGGTGCGCAGCTCCTCCGTCAGCCGGTCGAGGCCCAGCGCGATCCCGGTCAGGGTGTTCCCGAGGATCATGCCGAGCAGGGGGATCGCGTACTGTGGGTCGTACCATGGCCTGACCCGGACGATGCCGAACAGGGCGACGGCGGTGATCAGCCACGAGCTCGCCCACATCGACACGATCGCGTTCAGCCAGATGCCGGGATACCGGCCCTCCGTGCGCCGTACGGCCGTCACCCCGGCCACCAGCACCATGACCGTCATGAGGACGAGAACGATCCCGACCCGGTCGACCGCGAAGACCCAGTCCAGGACGAAGCCGATCAGCGCGAGCTGGGCGACCGTCCGCACCGCCGCCAGGAGGAGCCGCCGCTCCATTCCCAGGCGGAGGACAAGCGAGATGGCAGCGTTCACCAGGATGAGGATGGCCGCCAGCGCGACCTGCCACGCGGTCAGCTCGATGTACTGGCTGGTCACGCGAGCTCCCCAGCCACGCGGCCGGTCCTGACGGACGGCGGCATCACGCCGCCATCCGCCCCGCCGACAACCGTACGACCCGGGTCGTCATGCGGCGGGCTTGATCCGCGTCGTGGCTCACCCACACGAGGGCCCGCTCGCCCGACCCGGCCCCGAACCAGCCCTCGACGAGTCGCTCGATCGCGGTCACCGCTTCACGATCGAGGGCCGCCGTCGGCTCGTCGAGGAGCAGGACACACGGCTCGAGCTGGATCGCCCGCAGGAAGGCCGCGATCTGCGCCTCGCCGCCCGAAAGCTCCCCCGTCGGCCTGGCGAAGAAGCCCTCGTCACGACCCAGGGCCGATAGCAGCTCCCTCACGCGCCCGGGGTCGTAGCCGCCGTCCGCCACCGCGAAATCGAACGGCCGGCGCAGATTGGCCTCCACGGTCCCTTCCAGCAGGGCGGGGCGCTGGTGCAGGTAGATCGCCTGGCGGCGATAGGCGGGCACCATGTCGTCCGGAATGGACTCGGCGCGCCACAGAACCTCCCCCTCGTCCAGCGGATCGAGGAGGGCCAGCGAGCGAAGGAGGAGCGTCTTCCCGGCGCCGGACGGCCCGACGACCGCGACCCGCTCGCCGGGCTCCAGGGCAACCGAGATTTCCCGCAGCAGCCAGGGGCCTTCATGGCCGGCCGGATCGAGCGCGCGCCGCCCGAGGCCGCGGGCCTCGAGGAGCGCGGTCACCGCCCCGCCGTCCGTCGCGCCCCGGAACGACGCGGAACACCCGGCGCCCCGCGCGGCGCTGCCATCACCCCACGAACCAGGGGGCGAGCACGAGCGCCACCACGCTCATCAGCTTGATCAGGATGTTCATCGAGGGACCTGAGGTGTCTTTGAACGGGTCGCCGACCGTGTCGCCGACGACGGCCGCCTTGTGGGCGTCCGATCCCTTGCCTCCGTGGGCGCCACCCTCGATGTACTTCTTCGCGTTGTCCCACGCGCCGCCGGCATTGGCCATGAAGAGCGCCAGGAGGACGCCACTCAGCGTGGCGCCGGCCAGCATGCCGCCCAGAGCCTCCACGCCGATCAGCTTCCCCACCAGGACCGGCGCGGCGATGGCCGAAACGCCCGGCGCGATCATTTCGCGCAGCGCCGCCCGCGTCGAGATATCGACGCAGCGCGCGCTGTCCGGCTTCGCGGTCCCCTCCATGAGCCCCTTGATCTCCCGGAACTGGCGCCGCACTTCCTCCACCATTCCCTGGGCCGCGCGTCCGACCGCGTTCATCGTGAGAGCGGCGATAAGGAACGGCAGGAGTCCGCCGATGAAGAGCCCGATGACGACCTCGGGCTGGATGATGTCGATCCCCGTCTCGCGCAATCCAGCGGCTGTCGAGTACGCCGAGAAGAGCGCCAGCGCCGTCAGGGCGGCTGATCCGATCGCGAACCCCTTCCCCATCGCGGCCGTGGTGTTACCGAGCGCGTCCAGCCCGTCGGTGATCGCACGCACCTCCTTGCCCAGCCCGCTCATCTCGGTGATCCCACCCGCGTTGTCGGCGATCGGGCCGTAGGCATCCACCGACATCGTGACGCCCACCGTGGCGAGCATCCCAACCGCCGAGATCGCGATTCCGTACAGGCCGGCGAACTGGAACGAGACCCAGATCGCGGCGCAGATCATGAGGACCGGGAGAACCACCGACTCCATTCCCACCGCGAGCCCGGCGATGATGTTGGTGGCCGAGCCGGTCTCCGAGGCCCGCGCGATCCTCCGGACCGGCCGGGCCGCCGTGTAGTACTCGGTGGCGAGCCCGATGAAGATCCCGACCAGGGTGCCGGAGAGCAGCGCCCAGAACGGTCCTGCCGCCGAGAAATCGGGATTGCCCACGAAGACATCCAGGTCCACGGTCGCGAAGTACGCGGCCACGAGGAAGAGCCCCGCCGCGATGAAAGTGGTGTTGCGGAGCGCCGAGGCAGGGTTCGTGCGCTCGAGCACCTTCATCGCCCCGACGCCGATCAGCGAAGCGAGCAGGCCAAGCACGGTGAGGATGATCGGCAGGATCACGGCCTCCATGTGCCGATCGGCGGCGATGATCGTGCTCGTCGCCCCGATCACGATGGCGGCGATGACGGCTCCCACGTACGACTCGAAGATGTCGGCGCCCATGCCTGCGACATCGCCCACGTTGTCGCCGACGTTGTCGGCGATCGTGGCCGGGTTGCGCGGATCGTCCTCGGGGATTCCCGCCTCGACCTTGCCGACCAGGTCGGCGCCCACGTCGGCGGCCTTGGTGTAGATCCCACCGCCGACGCGGGCGAAGAGAGCGATCGAGGAGGCGCCCATCGCGAATCCCGAGATGACCTCCGAGAAGAGCTGGAACTCCGTGTCGGACACGGCGGCCTGTCCCAGCCAGAGGAAAACGAAGCCGATCCCCAGAAGCCCCAGCGAGGCGACCGAGAGACCCATTACGCTGCCGCCAAAGAAGGCGATCCGGAGGGCCGGGCCCTGGCCGCTCGACCGTGCCGCCTCTGACGTCCGCACGTTGGCGCGCGTCGCGGCCGACATTCCGAACAACCCGGCCAGGATCGAGCATGTCGCGCCGGCCACGTAGGCGACCCCCGTCTGCCAGTGGACGGCCCACCCGAGCAGCACCGCGACGACGGCGACGAAGGGAATCAGCACCGAATACTCACGCTTGAGGAACGCCATCGCGCCAGCGTGTATCTGTTCGGCCAGGTCACGCATGAGATCGCTGCCGTCGGGCTGGCGTTTCAGGTACGAGTAGATCCCCCAGGCGACGAGGAGGCCCAGCAGACCCCAGGCGGATGCGGACGATGCAAACGTCTCCACGGATGCTCCTTACGAGGGGTTCAAGGATCAGGGGCGCGTGCAGCCCCTCAAGCGGGTTCCGGGTTGTAGCGGTTCATCGCCGTGAGAAGGTCCTCGGCGATCGCACATTTAACGGCGTCGACCGCGCGCGCGATCGCCTCCCCGATGATCGGCTCCTCGCGGCGTCGGAAGGGACGCAGGACGAACTCCGTCGCGTCCCCCACCCCGCCGCGCTCCGGAAACACGCCGATCCGCAGGCGCGGCACGCTCCCGGTGCCGAGCGCCTCGAGCACCGAGCGCATCCCGTTGTGGCCACCGTGCGAGCCCGACGCCCGGATCCGCAGCCGCCCGATAGGGAGCTGGAGCTCGTCGTAGCAGACCAGCAGCTCCTCGGTCTCGAACGGCTCCTCCCGCGCCAGCGCCGCCAGTGAACGACCCGACGCGTTCATCCACGTCAGCGGCTTCACCAGCATCGCGGCCCGGCCGTCGATCTCGCCGACCGCCTGCAGACGGTCGCCGCGGCGCTTCCACGCCATCTCGTGCTCGCCGGCGAGCCGGTCGAGCACCCGGAAGCCGACGTTGTGACGGGTCGCCTCGTACTCGGGACCGGGGTTCCCCAGACCGGCGACGATCCGGATGGCCAGCGCTCGCTACTCTTTCTCTTCCCCGGCCTCGCGCCTGCCTTCGCGCTTCCCTTCGCGACGCGCCTCGCCTTCGCCCTCTTCGCCTTCCTCGCGGGCCCGGCCGATGACCTCGGGCTCCAGGAGCTCTTCCTCGGCCACCTCCTCCTCGGGCTCCTCGATCACCGTCGGAGCGAGGACCGTGACGACAGAGCGCTCTGGATCGGTTTCGATCTCGACGTCCGAAATGCTCAGCTCGGAGACGTGGATCGACTCTCCGATGTCGAGGTTCGAGATGTCCACCTCCACCTTCTCGGGGATGTTCCCGGGCAGGCAGTAGACCTCCAGCTCGCGGAGCGAGTGATCGACCACTCCGCCCTTGTTCTTGACGCCGACCGGCGTGCCCAGGAGCACGATCGGGATCTCCACGTAGATCTTCTCGTCCATCGCCACGTGGAAGAAGTCGACATGGATCATCTCGTTCCGGAACGGATGCTGCTGCAGCTCCCGTATCAGGACCTTGTAGGAGGCCCCGTCTCCGATCTCGAGGTCGACGATCGTGTTCTCCACCGAGATCGAATGGATCAGCCGGGAGAGCTCCCGTTCGTCGACGCTGAGGGACACGGACTCCTCTCCATGCCCGTACAGGATTCCCGGGACCCGGCCCGCGCGTCGGTGCGTGCGGGCCGCGCCCTTGCCGGTCTCCTCGCGTCGCTGGGCCGTGATGCTCGCGTTCGTTGCCATGCTATCGCTCCTTCCGGTGGATCATGCTTGCCAGCTCGTCGTCGCCAGCAGTGGGCATTTTTCAACCGCTTGCTAGTCGGGAAACAGAGAGCTGACGGACTGGTACTCGTGATTGTACGTGATGGCCTTGGCCAGCAGCTCTCCGATCGAAAGCACTCTGAGCTGCGGGAAGGTCCGACCCTCCGGCAGGTCCAGCGTATCGGTCACGCAGACCTCCTCAAAAGGAGCCGACGCCAGCCGCTCGCACGCGTCGCGGGACAGAAGCGCGTGCGTGGCACAACCGTAAATCTTCAACGCCCCGTTCGACTTCAGGGCATGCGCCGCCTCGGCGAACGTCCCCGCGGTGTCGATCATGTCGTCGATCAGGATGGCCGTCTTGCCGGCCACGTCACCGACCAGATGGACGACCTCGGCCTCGTTCGCCTCGGGCCGCCGCTTGTCGATCAGCGCCATCGTGGCGTCCAGCCGCCGGGCGAACCCGCGCGCCATCTTCGCCGCTCCGACATCCGGCGCGACCACCGCCACGTTCTTCAGCCCCTTGGCCCGGAAATAGTCCAGGAACACGGGCGAAGCGTACAGGTGGTCGAGCGGAATGTCGAAGAACCCCTGCACCTGATGCGAGTGGAGGTCGATCGTGATGAGCCGATCGGCCCCCGCCTGCGTCAGCATGTTGGCCACCAGCTTCGCGCTGATCGACACCCGCGGCTGGTCCTTGCGGTCGGCCCTCGCATAGCCGAAGTAAGGGACCACCGCCGCGATCCGGTGCGCGGAGGCGCGCCGCGCCGCGTCGATCAGGAGCAGAAGCTCCAGGAGATTCTCCGCCGGCGGGTTCGTCGACTGGACGATGAACACGTCCCGGCCGCGGATGTTCTCGTTGATCTTGACGAAGATCTCCCCGTCCGCGAACCGGCGCAGCTCCACGTCCGCGAGACGGATCTGCATGTGCTCCGCGATCTCGGCCGTGAGCGCGGGGTTCGAGCCGCCGCTCAGCAGCCGGAGCTCGTGGGTGACGCCCACCGTCCAGCCTCTCGTTCGATGATGGGAACCCGATGCACCGGTCGAGAAAGAGCCGAGGAATCTAGCTGGCAAGCCAAAAAGGCGTCAACCGAAGGGGCTGGGTTTGACTGAAGACAGGCGACGGCTTAATATCAGACCTATGTCTGGAAAATCAGATAAGCAGGGGGAGAGGCGCGTGTCCGCTACGGAAGCCAGCCGCTCTTTCTCGAGGCTCCTCGACGAAGTGGAGGACGGGCGGAGGTTTCTGATCCACCGGCGGGGACACGACGTCTGCGTTATGGCGCCGCCCATGGTCAGCGGTCGTCGGGCCTCGGAGTGCCTGGTGCACCTGCGCGGACGATCGCCGGTGCTGCTGGATGATCGGTTCGGTGAGGACCTGCTCTATGTCCTGTCGGGGGAGCCGGTCGAGGAGGAGCCGTCGTGGGACTCCTGATCGATTCGACAGCTCTCATCCACGCCGAACGCAAGCGCCAGGCTCCCGCGGACTTCGTCGCCGAGCTGATGGAGCGGTGGCACGATCCGGAGCTGGGCGTCTCGGTCATGAGCGCGGCGGAGCTGTTTCACGGGTGCTGGCGAGCCGATACGCCTGCGAGGCGCGCGAGGCGAGAAGAGTTCGTCGAGGCGATCCTGGCCGTGATCCCGGTCGCCAGCATCACGCTCGCAGTCGCTCGCCTGTTCGGTCAGATCGATGCCCGGCTGAGTGGGGAAGGGCGCAGGATACCAACATCCGATCTTCTGATCGCTTCCACCGCACTGACCCGCGGTGACGCAATCGTCACGGGGAATGAGCGACACTTCAACCGGGTGCCGGGACTCGAGGTACACGCCCTCTCGTAGCCGCCGTGCGGCTCATGGATTCCTCTCCGCGAGTTGCGGCTCCTGAAGCCGAAGCTCCACCACCAGATCGATGTCGGGAGCCATCGAGCTCCAGACCGAGCAATAGGTGTCCCGGCTGAGCTGGACCGCGCGCTCGGCCTTGGCGCGGCTGAGACTCCAGCCGGTGAGCTCGAAGACGAGCCGGATGGCCGTATAGCGGCGGGGCGGGTCGTCGCGCCGCGTCCCATCCATGCGCACCCGGCAACCGGTCAGCTCCTCGCGCCCCTTCTTGAGAATGTCGACCACGTCGGTCCCCATGCAGGAAGCCAGCGCCATCGCCAGGCTCTCCATCGGCGAGATTCCGGTCTCCCTCATGCCGTCGACCGGAACCTCGATCCCGGACGGGGTGACCGCGTGGAAGCGCTCGTCGCCCAGCCACTCGACGGTGATGATGTCGGCATCGGGTCGGCTCACGCGCTGGAGATAGCACTGCCGGCCGACGCCTGTCCACCTGCGCCGAGCGATTTTCCAGGTCGACCGCGGCAGCTATCTTGGCCCGTCGTGGCGAGCCCCGATCTCACGACGAGCCGGCTCGAGCTGGGCGGCTTCTCGGTCTTGGTCCGCGAGGCCGGGCGCGGAGCGGGACCGCCCCTCCTCTGCCTCCATGGCGGACCCGGCCTCGACGGCTCCTACTTCTTTCCCGATCCGGAGCGCTTCGGCGCGGGCCTGGGCGGGCTGGCCCGCGACCACCATCTGATCGCCTACGATCAGCGCGGATGCGGGGGCTCGGGTGTCCCCGAGATGGACGAGCCGTTGGCGCTCTCCCGTCACGTGGACGACATCGAGGCGGTGCGGAGCGCGCTCGGGCTCGAGCGGCCGGCGATCCTGGCGCACTCCTTCGGGACCGTGCTCGGACTTCTCTACTCGCTCTACCATCCCCAAGGTCTCTCGAAGCTCGTCCTGGTCGGCGGTGCCCCGACGCGCGAGTTCCAGGACGGCTACCGGAAGGCCGTCCGCGAGCTCCCCGAGGCCGTGCAACGGCGCTTGGCGGAGCTCCAGTCGGAGGACCTCGACGACGCGGCGTTCCGGGAGCGCTTCCGCCTGGCCCTGCCGCTCTACTTCCATCGGCCGCTCGAGCCCGCCGACCGCGACGCGTTCGTCGACTCGATCGCCTTCAGCTCGCGCGTGAACCGCGCCATCGCGGTCGGGCTGGCGGACTATGACCTGCGGCCGGCCCTCCCCAACGTCCGCGCCCAGGCGCTCCTCGTCTACGGCGAGAGCGACCGCGTCGTGCAGCCCGAGTACCAGCTCCAGTTCCGCGGCCATCTGCGGACGGGCCGCTTCGTGGCCTTCCAGGAGAGCGGCCATTTCCCCTTCCTCGAGGAGCCGGACGCCTTCGCGAGCGTGGTTCGTTACTTTCTGAGCCGCGAAGACGGGTCCCGGGCCCTCGGGTCCGACACCGGATGAGCGCGTCATCACCGCCGGCGCCTGACAGGCTGGCTGTCTTTCCCCGATCCACCAGGAGGAGTCGAATGCTGAACGTTCGCTTTCCGTCGCTCGCCGTCCTCGCGGCTGCGCTAGTGCTCGTAGCGGCTTGCGCGGGCGGAGACGGCGAGGAGGAGGCCCCGGCTCCTGCCGGGGAGCAGGTCCCCACGGTCGCCGACTCGGTCATCGAGAGCCAGGTGCAGGCCAGTCTCGACGCCGACCCGCGCCTGGACCGGGAGGACATCCAGCTCGAGGCCCACAGCCGGAACCAGGAAGTGACCCTCGTCGGGACCGTGCCGTCGCGCTTCGAGATGTCGATCGCGCGCGGGAACGCGCAGTCGGTTCTCGGCGTCAGACGCGTCCTCCTCGATTCGCTGGTGATCGAGTCCGAGAGGCGGGGCGAGGCCAGCGCCGTCCAATCGTCGGGCGCCGGCGAAGAGCCCCCGGCGGAGACGGGACCATGACCCGGGCCACGCGCCGCGACTTCCTCCGGACGGGTCTGGCGGCCGGCGTCGGGACGGCGTTGGCCGGGCCCCGGCAGGCGGCCGGCGCCTGGCGCCGGACGCGGCCATCCGTCTCCCGCGCGACCGCCGGGCCGGTGGTCGTGGCGAGCGCCAACGGCCAGGCGGCCGTGACCCGCGCGCTCGAGATCCTCGGTCAGGGTCGCGACCCGCTCGACGCCGTGATCGAGGGCGTGAACCTGGTGGAAGCCGATCCGGACGACTACACGGTCGGCTACGGCGGGCTTCCGAACGACCGGGGCGTGGTCCAGCTCGACTCGTGCTGCATGCACGGGCCGACCCACAGGGCGGGGGGTGTGGCCGCGCTGGAGGGCATCAAGCACCCCTCACGGGTGGCCAGGCTGGTCATGGAGGAGACCGACCATGTGCTGCTGGTCGGTGAGGGCGCGCTCCACTTCGCGCTCGAGCACGGCTTCGAGAAAGAGGAGCTGCTCACAGAGACCTCGCGCCAGGTCTGGCTGTACTGGCGCGGCACGCTGGGCGACCGGGACGACTACCTCCCTCCCGATACCAGCGGGTTCACGCCGCTGGCCAAGGAGATCATCGAGCAGAGCCCCGATCTCTTCGGCCCCGAGGAGCGGCGACCGACCGGGACGATCAACTGCTGCGCCGTGGACGAGAACGGCGATATCGCCGGGGTCACGACGACAAGCGGGCTGTTCTTCAAGATCCCCGGCCGGGTCGGCGATTCTCCGATCATCGGCGCGGGCCTCTACGTGGACAACGACGTCGGCGCCGCCGGCTCGACCGGTCGCGGCGAGGCCAACCTGCTGAACCTGACCTCCTTCTACATCGTCGAGCAAATGCGCGAAGGGAGATCCCCCACCGAGGCGTGCCTGGACGGTTGCCGGCGGATCGTCGAGAACAACGTCGAGGAGCGTCTCCAGCGCGACGACGGCCGGCCCTCGTTCAACGTCTCCTTCTACGCCCTCGACAAGGCCGGCGAGTTCGGCTCGGGATCGATCTACGGGCCGGGGCAGTTCGCCGTCGCCGGAGCGGGTGGAACGGGACGGCTCGAGGACCGGTCGATTTTGTTCGAGGAGGCCTGACGCCCGAAGGGGTTGACCCGTAGACAAGCGGACCGGCCGGATCCGTCACGATTCCGGCGGCATCCCTCCCGCTCGCGAAGACGATCGCGCCAGCGCCAGGGCGGCGAGGAAGAGCAGCAACGTCACCCCCGCCGAGACCAGGCAGAAGCGGCACCACGCCCCGATCACCGCCGCCTGCAGATAGAACAGGACGGCCGAGACCGCCACCGCGGTTCCCGTCAGGAGCAGCAGCGCCCACCGCAGGCCGCCCGAGAAGCTTCCCGCCGGGGTCCAGACGATGACGCTGACCAGGGCGTAGTAGGCCAGGCCGACGGCGGCGATGGGAACAGGTCCCAGGGTCGCGTACGGGCTGGTCGTCACGAGCTCGCAGCCGCCGCCCGGCCCGCAGGCGAGCGCCGACCCCGCGAAGTGGCTCGCGGTCAGGTAGGCGGCGTCTAGGAAGCCGACCGCGGCCAGCCCGCGCAGGAGCCATAGCAGAGCCTTCATTCTCGGAATATCCCAGATCCGAGCCAGGTAAGCGAGGGGCATCCCGGGGGAATTGCTCGCGGAGTCCCGGGCGGACGACTAACTTCAGCACTCCCGGCTTTGGGGGGTGGTGTAACCGGCAACACGCCTGCCTTTGGAGCAGGAAATTCAGGTTCGAGCCCTGGCCCCCCAGCCAGCCTCATCACCTTGACACACAAGACCGTTGCGGAGCCGCCTTCTTAGGGCGGTCCAGCATCCTTGCAAAAGTGCTGCAAAAGTAGCGGCCCGGGTCGAACACCCTGAAGGAGAGAAACGCAATGACAGAGCACATGACCGGAACACGTGAAGAGTGGCTTGCGGCCCGGCTCGAGCTGCTCGAGGCCGAGAAGGAGCTGACGCGGCGCAGCGACGAGCTGGCGCGGCGGCGGCAGGAGCTGCCCTGGGTTCGAATCGACAAGGAGTACCGATTCGAGACGGGCGAGGGGCCAGCGTCCCTTGCTGATCTCTTCCGAGGACGCTCGCAGCTCCTCGTCTATCACTTCATGTTTGGGCCCGAGTACACGGCAGGGTGTCCGTCCTGCTCGGCGATCGCGGACGGCTTCAACGGCTTCGTGGTCCACCTTGCCAATCACGATGTCATGCCCGTCGCGGTGTCGCGGGCGCCGCTCGCGAAGCTGCAGGCGTACAGGCGGCGGATGGGGTGGCGCTTCCCGTGGGCGTCGTCGTTCGGGAGCGACTTCAACTATGACTTCCAGGCGACGTTCACCAAGGAACAGCAGCAGTCGGGAGTCGTCGAGTACAACTTCCGCGCGATGGATACCCGCAGCGATCTCAGCGATCCAGACACCGTTGCCGTTTACGGCACGGACGTGGCGACGGCTACGCGTGAAGCGCCGGGCATGAGCGCGTTCGCGCTCGAGGAGGGCGTCGTCTACCACACCTACTCGGCGTACACCCGCGGGCTGGACGGCCTCTGGGGGATGTACCAGTGGCTCGACCGAGCGCCACGCGGGCGCAACGAGACGATGGTGCGAGGATTTGGTGACCTCCGCGCCGGCGGCTGGTACCGCCGCCACGACGAGTACGACCCCGAGTGATCCGTGCGGAAGGCTACGCCACGGACGTCGAGCAGGAGCCCAACGTCGTCGATCTCGTAAGGAGATCGCCTATGCAAGCCCGGCGGGGACTGATGATGGATAGACAGTGAAGGAATCCATAGGCCCCCACCGACGCGGAGCTGGTACCACCGCGACGTTGAGACCGATCAGATAGCGACGCGATCTCGATCGGATTCAGTGCTACGGTTGCTCGACCGCGATCTGCGCTTGTGGAGCACTCCGGGCCACTCGGGGCCCTCGAAATCCAGCCGATAGGTCCTGTCGGTGGTGACCCGGAGGCCGAGGCCGAACACCCGGCCCGCCTCGCCGCGGCGGAGCCACCGTATTTGATCGACCGAGGAGGTGTCTCCGCCAAGGTTGGGCGCGGCAGAGAGGGAGCCGGTTTTGCGATCGGGCTCAGCGGGCCCAAAGAAGCGTGACAGCGTCTTCACGAGCGCCGCCTGCTCGTCCTCCATCGACTCGGAATCCTTGGGCTTCAATATGGCCACCACCTTCACCAACCGACCCCGGTACATCCGCGTCAGGACGAGGGCCTCATGGCCCAGCAGGTCCGCGCCGTTGAACAGAAGATCACCGTTCCGATCCTGACCGGCGTAATCAAAATCGCGCTCCACGAGGGCCGCCGTGACCTCGGCGATCGACGCTCCCCAGGGGAGTCCCGGCAAACGGACCTCCGAGCTCTGGGATCGCGTGGGGGCGGCTGACACGAGGAGCATAGACCACATTGTTGCGGTCGCGCGAAGAAACGTAGACGACATTCCCATCTCCATGGCTGTTTCCACCTCTCAGTTCCCGCAAGTATGTCCGAGGACTGTCGTTTTGCCTTCGAGCGACGTCGCCTGCGTCTCGTTCCAGACCGATCGACGTGATTCCTTGCTCGTGCTCGAGGAATCGTGGTAGGATGAACAGTGCCGGTGGACATCAAGATCGGGGGCCAAGAAATGCCGATCCTGCTCAGGATGCTGGGCGGGCTCTCGCTTGAGGGCCCGGCCGGGCCTTGGGAGGGACGCGCTTCCCAGAAGCAACGTCTCTTGTTGCTCGCGATCCTGTCCTCCCAGGAGGGGAGGCCTGGCACCCGCGACAAACTGGTAGGCCTTCTGTGGCCTGATCGGCCGGACGAGCGCGCGCGTCGGGCACTCTCGGACTCTCTCTACATTCTGCGAAGCGAACTCGGGCAAGACATCGTCGTGACGAGGGGTGAGGACGTTCGTCTCGACACCTCAAGGATCGTCACCGATGTGGAGCGGTTCGAGCGAGCGCTGGAGAGTGGAAATGTAGAAGCGGCCGCCGAGCTGTACTGTGGCCCCTTCCTCGACGGGATCCACCTAGGCGAGAACGAGGAATTCGAGAGATGGGTCGCCGCGGAGCGCGTTCGGCTCGAGGACCTCTACTCCCAGTCCCTGGAGAGAGCCGCCCTTGCGGCGCAGGACAGGGGAGACTGGAAGTCGGCAGCGCAATGGTGGCGGCGGTCTGCTGTGCAGGAACCGTACAGCTCGCGCACCGTACTGGGGCTGATGGAGGCACTGGCCCGCTCAGGTGCGGTGGGAGAGGCGCTTCGGGAGGCACGGGCTCACGAGGTCCGTCTTCGTGATGAGCTCGGCCTTCCCCCCGACTTGGAAGTGCAGTCGAGGGCCTCCGAGCTACGAGGGTCTGCCGGCAAGGCCGGCCAGGACCTTCGGCTCAGGATCTCGACGGTCCCCTCGGGAAGTCCTTCGCCAGATGAGGGACGAGCTCTCGACCCGGAGCGGGTCTCGCGGTGGTGGACTGGCAAGGTCGTCATCGGGCTCGTAGTAATGGCGGTTGCGGTTCTCGTTGTGCGGGATTTCACCTCTTCGCAGACTTCCTCCGACCCAACGCTGGATCCCGGACGGGTCGCCGTCGTCCCCTTCCGCGTCAGCGGATCCTCAGAAACGTCCAGGTATCTCGGAGAGGGAATGATCGACCTCCTGGCTGCCAAACTGACCGGCGAGGGGGGACTGCGGGCGGTCGATCCGCGAGTAATCATGAGGACCTGGAACCACGAGGTTTCAAGAACTGGCAAAGAGGCTCCCGAAACCGCCTTCCGAGTGGCGCGAGAGCATGGCGCGGGCCGGGTCGTCTGGGGCGATGTCGTGGACATCGGAGACCGGATTGTCCTGAACGCCCGGCTCCTTGCCGTCCCTGGCGGAGGGACCGTCGCGCTCTCCAGCGTCGAGGGAAGCGCTGACAGTCTGATCTCCCTCGTTGACAGACTCACAGCCGATCTGCTCGTGGGCCATGCGTCGGGAAAGATCGGAGGTCTTGGCGAGCGAACGACGAGGTCTCTTCCCGCCCTGCGCGCCTATCTGGACGGACGGTCGCGCTATCGCCAGGGACGCTACGAAGCCGCCATCGAGGCCTATCGAAAAGCTCTTGATCAGGACTCGACGTTCGCGCTCGCCGCGATAGGGCTGGCTGAGGTGGCCCGTCAGCGGGTGCAGAGTAGAACGACCTTGGACGATCTGGATCGCGGTCTTCGTCTCGCCTGGGCCGGACGCGATCGGCTGACCGAGGGAAATCTCCTCTACCTCAAGGCACTCGGGGCGCCCGAGGGGCCGTGGCGGACGGGCTCCGAGGACCTGCTCATCCGATGGGAGAGAGCGGCCGAGACGTTGGAGGACCGGGCAGAGGCCTGGTACGAGCTCGGCCGCTCGCTGGCCAGGACAGGGCCGGCGATCGGGATCTCCACGTGGAAAGAGCGCGCCCGGACTTCTCTTCGTCGTGCCATCGAACTGGATCCTTCTTTTCAAGCACCGATCATCGCGCTGATCGTCCTGGAAGCGAGAGAAGGACACCGTGATGAGGTGACCCGGCTGCTGGCGCTGTCCGAGGAGAACGGGCCGACCGGCGACGAGACCGGCTTTGTGAAGTGGGTTGCGGCGATCACGCTTGCGGACACGGCACGCCTTCTCGCGCTTCGCCGTGATTTCGACTCCATGCCGACGAAGAGCCTCGAGCGGATCGTGGGCTACGCCCAGCTTCAAGGAGCAGGTCTCGACGATTCCGACAGGGCGGCGGACATCCTCTGGGCGCGCGCACGGTCCGGGACGCTCTCTGACGAGCGCCTCCAGCGTCTCGGAACCCTGTACATGCTGGAGAATCACGCCCATAACTGCGGGAGACCGCTGCGGGCGCGAAGGTTCCTGGAGGAAGCCACGAGGCTGTACGTGGACGGAGACCGGAGGCTCGATCAGCTGATCGTCCTCGAAGCCACATACTCCGACGCCGACACCACCGGGCTCGGGGCGGCCCTCGATCGGCTCGATCGCGGTGCGCTTGCCCCGCCGGTGCAACGCGAGATGGAGCCGATCATGCGCGACTACGAGCGTTGCCTGGTAGCGGCGTGGCGGGTTCGCCAGAACGCCTCCAGTGGACGTGAAGAACTGAAGCTTCCGGAGAAACTTCGGGACAGCCCCCATGCTCGGCTCAGGAGCTGCGGCCTTGCTCTGGAGAGTTGGCTGGGATTGCGAGGATGGCTGGACCCGAAAACGGTTCTCCCCCGCGTTGAGGCTGCCAGCCGGCGGGGGGAGAATCTGTACGCCCCGTTCATAGTACACCACACGGTTGCCCGTCTCCACGAGTCACAAGGTGACCTGCAGGCCGCCCTGAACGCAGCACGTCGGCGTTCACCGACGTACCTGGAGGGCACCTGGGGCCTGGCACCGTCGCTCAGGCTGGAGGCTCGTCTGGCGACCATGACCGGCGACACGGTAGGGGCGATTCGGGCATGGCGTCACTACGTCGCTCTTCGGTCTGATCCGGAACCTGCCCTGGCGCCGGACCTGGCCCGGGCGAAGGCAGAACTCTCCCGTTTGACCGATTAGTTGCGAAGTGTTTGCTCGGATCTCCGCGCGAACACCACACCGCGATCCAGGAACCCGAACGGCCAGCATCGCGCCGAGGTCCACAATCTCGTGGCTTCGCGCACCTCAGGGAGCCGGGCGTCGCGCTCGTCTTCGCTCGGGTACAGGGAGAACACGGCCCCGCCACTCCCGGCCAGGCGCACGAGGCCCGACTCGCCGGTGCGGAGTACATCCATCGCCTCCCTGATTCGGGGATGTCGGTCGACGACCAACGCTTCGAACACGTTCCCCCGCCGGCGCCAGTTGAGGCCCCCCGCGACCGATGCCGGCCCGCCCCCCGAGCTCGCTCCCGCCCCGTCCGTGAAGGGCTCTGCAGCCGTCGCGTACGCCCCATACGCCCACGCCGTCGAGACCGCCACCCCAGGCCAGACGAGAATCCCCCAGCGCTCGGCCGGCGGATCGACCGGCTTGAGCCGATCCCCGATCCCCGTGGCGCGCTGCGTGCCGCCCTGCAGGAAAAACGGAACGTCGGCCCCCAGCTCGGCAGCCAGGTCGACCAGGGTCTTTCCGGGATCGGGGACGGCGAAGCGGCGGGCGAGCGCGACGAGCACGGCGGCCGCATCGCTCGATCCGCCTCCCAGCCCGGCTCCCGCGGGGATCTCCTTGATCAGCCGGATCGCCACCCGCGGTTCGTGTCCGGTCCGCTCGGCGAGGAGGAGGGCCGCCCGCGCGGCAAGGTTGCCCGCTCCTTCCGGAACGCCGCGCGCGAAAGGCCCCTCCACGGCGCACGACACTCCTGTACGCTGCGAAGGCTCCAGGATCACCGTATCGGCGAGGTCGATCGCCTGGTAGCACGTGTCGACCGTGTGGTAGCCGTCCGGCCGGCGGCCGGTGATCTCGAGCCACAGATTGATCTTGGCGGGCGCGTGCCAGATCTCGCGCGTCACGGCCCGGTCGTCGGCCACCTAGGTGGACCTCTCCGCTTCCCCGTCGTGGGGATCGGCCGCGATCTCTTCCTCGAACTCCTCCTCGAGCTCCTCTTCCACGTGCTCCCCGGAGCGCTCGAGCTCCCCCCAGGAGATCCCCGCCCGCAGGAAATACGCGAGGCCGACGAGCGTCGTCGGAATGAAGCTCACGGCGTGGAACCCGGCGGCATAGGTGAACGCCAGCGTGCGGTCGACCTCGAACACCTCGAGGCTCTTCACGATGAACGCCTCGAACGTGCCCACGAATCCCGGCGAAGACGGGACGGCGACGCCCAGCGTTGCCACGCAGTTCACGAAGAATGCGCCGACCCAGCCTACGCCGTCCACGATGCCGAAGGCGACCAGGCCCAGCCAGTAGAGCCCCGTGAGCAGACACCATTGGAACAGCGCCAGGACGAAGCTCAGCAGGACGAGGGAGGGTCTTCGGAGGAGCTGGAAGCCGTCGAGGAGGGTGGCCAGGAACCGTTCCACCGCATCCTCCAGCGGTCCGCCGGTCAGCCGCCCCGTGACACGGCGAGCGAGACGGACCGTCGCCGCGGGTCGGGCCATGAGCGCGAGAAGAAACACCAGCGCCCCGAGAAAGAGATAGAACGCGATCCGGACGGTGGTCGCCACCCAGTCGGGGAACTCGTGCATCCAGGTCACCGCGTAGAGGATGCCC
Organism: Gemmatimonadota bacterium; assembly: GCA_050732875.1. GTDB lineage: Bacteria > Gemmatimonadota > Gemmatimonadetes > JACCXV01 > JAHWKZ01 > DASRVA01. The sequence goes on from JBOHRQ010000042.1 coordinate 19,213, forward strand.
ACTACCGCCAGGCCGTCGAACAGCCGCTCGAGGAACAGGCCGCCGAAGGCGGTCGTCACCGGCACCCGTTCCCGCCGACCCAGCGCGTAGGCCCGGACGAACTCCCCCACGCGGGCCGGCAGCACGTTGTTGGCCATGAGGCCGATCGCGGTCGCGCTGGTGGCGCCGGCGAGAGAGACCCTGGCCGCGGGCCTCAGGAAGATCTTCCACCGGATGGCCCGCACGGAGATGTTGACGATGGGGCTCAGGACGAAGATCAGGGCCAGGATCCCCCGATCGGCGCGGGCCAGAGCCGGCCACACCTCGGACCATTCGACGCCGCGCACCGCAACCGCGATGGCCGCGATCGAGATGGCGATCCCCAGCCACGTCTTCCACTTCCCTATCACGTCACCGTCGGCGGCTGCTCAGAATGACCGCCACCCGCTACAGGAGGGGCGTGTCGTTGATCACCAGCTTGTACGTGGCCCCCAGCCGGTCCGCCGCCCGGTTCGAGAGGATCATCCGCGGCAGGAAGATCTCGAAGTACTCCATGACCGGCGAGATCGAAGTGTCGATCGTGAGCGCCAGGGTGATCACCGGCCGCCCCCGCGTTGCCTCTCCCTCCTCGACGTCCGAGATCGTGACGCTCGCGAAGTCGCCGTCGCCCGGATTGTCCCCTGCCTTCTCCGGGCTTCCGGGGGCGCCGCTGGCCGCGGGATTGCCGCTGGTTGCGGGATTGCCGCTGGTCACGGCGTTTCCGCCGGTCGCGGCGTTTCCGCTGTTCCCGGGATTGCCGTTGTTCTCGCGCTCGCCGGTCATCTCGCGGGCAGCATGGGGTCCCACGACCAGCAGCGAGGACCGGGTCACCGAATAGTTGACCCGGTCGTGGATGTCGAGCTGGATCATGTCCTTGTTGCGCACCCGCGAGCGATGCATGTCGGACTTGTCGGCCAGGATGACCGCCGCCGAGATGTCGCTGACCGGGGCGCCGTCGGTCTCGTGATGATGTCCGATGGCGGTGACGATCTCGATCGTCTCCTCGATGTCCATGCCGGCCTCGCGC
>JBOHRQ010000043.1:0-20234 GCA_050732875.1 Gemmatimonadota bacterium
GAGCGGCTCCTGGAGTCCGTCGAGGTCGTTCCGATCGACACCGAGCACAGCCGGTCAGTGGCCTGCCAGCGTCGGACCGGAATCCGCCTCAGAGACCACGGGCGATACGCGGATGCTGAGCTGTGCCTTCGTAACGCCTATCGGACGGCGTCCGGGCACGGAGACGCGGAGCAGGCCGCGCAGATCGGCCTGGATCTGGCGCGCAGCGTAGTCTATCGCTCGCCGCGGGAAGCGCTCGGGATCCTGCGCGGAGTGCTGCTCGAGAAGCCGCGCAGCCTGGACGCGGCATGTCTGCACAACCTGATGGGTTCCGTCCTGATGGAGCTCTGCGAGACCGACCTGGCCGAGCTGAGCTTCGAACGGGCGCTGGACGGACGCGTGAGCGGCGCTCCGGTGTACCGCGTGTACGCGGAGGCGAACCGCGCCTGCAACGCGTTCGAGCGTGGGGACGCCGGTTCGGCGGGGCGGCTGAACCGGCGCGTCCTGACCCGTCTCGAGGCCCTGGAAGACGCGTCCGGTACCGGGCTGGTCCTCTTCAACATGGCCATCCATGCGATCCGTGAGGGCGCGTTCGACGACGCCATCCGCTTCCTCGAACAGAGCGGTGAGAGGCAACGCGCATCGGGCCACCTCAGGCTGGCGGCGATGGAGGATCTCTGCCGCGGCGAGCTGGCCCTCGCGGTGGGCGACCGGGTGGTGGCGCAGGAGCGGTTCGACCGTTGCGAGCGGATCGCGGCGCAAGCCTCGCTGCCGGCCGTCCAGGCCCGGGCTCTGATCTGGAACACGATCCTGCGGGACGATCCCGGGGGTCCGGCGCTGCTGGCGGACCTGGAGACGGCGGCGCGCGATCTTCACGCCCGCGGAATGTGCACCGACAGCGCCATGGTCTATCTCATCGCCGCCTGCTACGCGGAGCGGGAGGGGCTGTCCGGCGAGCGCTGTCACGCCGTGGCGCGCTCGATCCTCGGGCAGGACTCGGCCGCCCGACAGCTTCGCGACCTGTACACCCGTACGATCGGCGCGCTGCGATCGTCGCGGCGCCCCGTCCAGCGGCCGATCTTCCCGGACTTCCTGAGCCAGTCGCCGCGCATCCGGGCCGTCAAGGAACGGCTGCAGCGACTGATCGACACCGACGTCCGGATTCTGCTGGAGGGCGAGTCGGGCACGGGCAAGACCTTCCTCGCGCGGCAGGTCCATGCGGCGAGCCGACGGGCGGGCCCGTTCGTCGTCGTCGATTGCACGAACCTCGAGGAGAACCTCTTCGAGTCGAAGCTGTTCGGTCATCGCAGAGGGGCATTCACGGGGGCGGTGAGCGACGCGGTCGGTCTCGTCGAGCAGGCGCATACGGGAACGCTCTTCCTGGACGAGATCGGGGAGCTTCCGCTCGAGATCCAGGCCAAGCTGCTCTACACGATCGAGGAGCAGCGCTACCGGCCGGTCGGTGCGCGTCATGAGAAGTCGGCCGAGTTCCGGGTCCTCGCGGCCACCAACCGCGACATCGACGCGATGCTTCGGAACGGGAGCCTGCGTCAGGATCTGTTCTTTCGCCTGGCCGGCTTCCGCGTCAACCTCCCCCCGATGCGCGAGCGGCTCGAGGATCTCCCGTTGCTGGTCGAGTATCGCCTGGAAGGCCTCAACCGCCGCTACCGGCGACGAAAGGTCCTTAGCGCGGAGGTCTGGGACGCCCTCGGATCCTACGCCTGGCCGGGAAACGTCCGCGAGCTGAACGGGACGCTCGAGCGCGGCTTCCACCTCGCCCCGGGCCGGCAGATCGGCCTGGACGACCTGGGCCTCGGGCTCTCCTCGACCAGCCTGGAGCCGGACGACCTGTCCTGGTACGGCGTTCGACGGGCGCATTTGTTGCGCGTCCTCCGTCTCTGTCGTGGGAACGTCACGCACGCGTCGCGGCTTCTCGGGCTGAACCGCACGACCCTCATCTACAAGCTCAAGCTGCTCGACATCGAGCGGACCGATTTCGACGCCGACCGCCGCGTCCACGGGGGTCGCGAGGCAAAGCGGGTGGCCGAGACAGGCGTCAGCCGCGAGACCAGCGCCATGGAAGACGCCCCCGACCGTTGATCGGTTTCGTCATCCTGAGCGGGTTGCTCGGGCTCGTCGTGGGGTCGTTCCTCAATGTCCTGATCGTTCGGCTTCCGGAGGGCCGGTCGATCGTCCGGCCGCGGAGCCATTGTCCGCGCTGCGGGCGCCCACTGCGCTGGTTTCACAACATTCCGCTCCTGTCCTGGCTCGCCCTCCGTGGGCGATGCGCCTGGTGCGGGGGCCGCATCAGCTGGCAGTACCCGCTCGTCGAGCTCGCGACGGGCGCGATCTGGGCCGGCAATGCGGTGCTCTGGGGCGCCACTCCCCGAGCGGGGCATGCGGTGGTGATGCTGACCCTGGTGCTCGCCATCGCGGTGATCGACGCCCGGCACTTCCTGATCCCGGACGAGCTCTCGCTGGGCGGGGCGGCGGCAGGCTTCCTTCTCTCGATGGCTCCCGGTCCCCCGAGCGTCCCTGAGTCGGCGATCGGGTCGATCGTGGGGGGCGGCCTGCTGTGGCTCGTCGCCATCCTGGGCTCGAAGGCGCTCAAGCGCGAGGCGATGGGGGGAGGGGACATCAAGATGATGGCCATGCTGGGGGCGTTTCTGGGGTGGCAGGGGGCGCTCCTGACGATCTTCCTGGGGGCCCTTCTCGGGACGCTCGTCTTCCTGCCGATCGCCTACCGGTCCGACCGCCTCGTGCCGTTCGGGGTCTTCCTCGCGCTGGGCGGAACGGTGAGCCTGTATTTCGGTGACGCACTGCTCGATTGGTACCTCGGATGAGCGGGCGCTGTCTCATCCCCGCCGCCGGCCGGGGGATGCGGCTCCGGCCGATCACGAGGACGGTGCCCAAGGAGCTCCTCCCGATCGGGATCCGGCCCATGATCCAGTGGACGATCACCGAGGCCCTCGAGGGAGGGTTCGATGAGCTGGGCTTCGTGGCGAGTGATGCCAAGCCCCTGCTCACGTCGTATCTGAAGGGGGGCGGCTGGCGGGAGGGGCTTCGGCCCGAGCTTGCCGCGGCCGCCGAGTCGGCCGCCATTCGGATCTTCGGCCAGCCGGAGCCGCGCGGAGTCGTGGACGCCATCCTGAGTGCTTCGGCCTGGCTTCGGGACGGACTACCGTCGGCGATCCTCCTGCCGGACAACGTCCGCCTGGCCGGGCCGGTGCCGCTGCCGGCGAGCCTCCTCGATCGGGCGCGGGGCGGTTCCCTGGCGGCGTGCCATCGCGTCGGCCCCGAGCTGGAGCGGTACTTTGGCGATGTCGGGCGGGCCGTCCTGGAGGATTTCGTGCCGGCCGGCCGGGCGCCGCGCGTCGTCGCCCTGCAGCCGCGGGGGGACGGGTCCTTCGAGGCGCCCCCGGAGGGGGCGTGGCGGCTGCTGCCCCGCTACGTGGTGACCGACGAGTGGCTCGACGAGGCTGGATGTGTGGCACGTGACGCGCGCGCTCTGGACCGCGAGGCCGACGACGTCGAAGTCCATCGCCGCCTGGTGGAGCGGGACGCGCTCGCCGCCATCCCTTGGGAAGGCACGATCGTCGACGCCGGGCATCCCGTCGGATATCTCTACGCCCAGCACGTCCTTCACGAGGCGGAGCGGGAGGGCGGGGACCGAGAGGGTGACGAGCCGCCGCTCCTCCAGATCGGGGGCGCCTGATGGAGACGGTCCGCTACACGACGGTGGGCAGCGGAACGGTGGTTCCCGATGCTACGCGGGGCCCGGCCGGGCACCACGTCGCCTGCGGCGACCTGGCCCTCCTGTTCGATCTGGGATCCGGGACCCTGCAGCGCCTGGCCCGCCTGGGAATTTCGTTCGCGGAGCTCGACATGGTGGCGGTGACCCATCGCCACCAGGACCACATCGCCGACCTCCTGCCGCTTCTGTTCGCGCTGCGCCATACGCCGGGAGTGCAGCGGGTCCGGCCCCTGGCGCTGGTCGGCTATCCGGGGTTCGAGGACGACCTGGACGGCCTGGCTTCGGTCTTCGGTGATTGGGTCGTGGAGCCCGGCTTTCCGCTCGACGTGTGGGAGGCGGACGACCTGCCCGTCGAGCTGGATCGGGACGCCATCTCGGCATCCCTCGACTTCCGCCGTGTGGACCACAGCCCCGAAGCGGTGGGCTATCGGCTGACGCTGAACGCGGCGGGGCGCGAGGTCCTGATCGCATACACGGGCGACACGGCGGAATGCGCCGAGGCGGTGGAGCTGGCCCGGGACGCCGACCTGCTGATCGCCGAGTGCTCGGTGGCTGACGAGGACCGGGTTCCGGGACATCTCACGCCGGATGCGGTCGGTCGGCTCGCCGCCGACGCCAGCGTGCGATCCCTCGTCGCCACCCACTTCTATCCGTCCGCCCTGGCCCTCGGCGAGGCCGGGATCGAGCGGCGGATCCGCCGTCATTTCGCGGGTCCGGTCGCGCTTGCCGTCGACGGTCTCGAGATCGAGCTGTGACCTTCGATCGTCAGCGCCTGGGCGAGGAAGGGGAGAGCCTGGCGGCGCGGTTCCTGGAGGAACGCGGTTACCGGGTCGTAGCACGCCGGTGGCGCGGCGCGGGCCGCGAGATCGATCTCGTGGTCGAGAAGGCCGATGTCGTGGCGTTCGTCGAGGTGAAGACCCGGCGCTCGCCGCTGGCGCCTCCGGCCACGGCGGTGGACTGGCGGAAGCGTCGCCAGCTCGCGGCGGCCGCCCTGGCCGCGAGCGAGCGCTGGCGAAATCGCGAGTTCCGGTTCGATGTCGTGAGCGTGGAGCTCGTGCCGGAGGGTCACCGGATCGAGCATTTCGTCGACGCCTTCCGACTGGGATGAAGGGGGAGGGAACCTCAGCGCCGCGGGCCGACACGCCGGCGGGATTGCCGGAAGGCCTGGGTGTGCGAGGATGAGCGGGGCTCGAGGGCCGCGCGCAGGGCGGGCCGCTCGGCGTCGAGGGTGAAAAGAAGCCGGTCGGCGAGCGTAGGATCGAGGTGCGTTCCGGCCCCGCGCTCGACGGCCGCCCGCGCTCGAGCGAGACGCTCGTCCGGAGCGCCATCGAGTGGAAGCGCCTCCAGGAGCGTGTCGACGACCGCTACGATGCGGGCTCCGTACGGGATCGTCTCGCCCCGCAACCCGTCGGGCTCGCCCCGCCCGTCCCACCGCTCGTGATGGTGTCGGACCATCGCCACGACACGGCCGAAGCCGGTCAGGCCGGCCAGCATCCGGGCCCCGATCACGGCGTGAGTGTGCGGCTCTGCGCGATGCTCGCGATCAGAACCGGCCGAGCAGCCACCGTCCATGCCAAGGCATCCGACGTTTCGCAGGAGGCAGGCCAGGTGGATCGTCCATCGCTGGCGCTCGGGAACCGGAAGGTGGGCGAGGAAGACCTCCGCCACCCGCGAAGCGAAGCGGATTTCCTCCAGGGCCCCGGGATCGCGGGACTGGAGCCCGGTCACCAGGCTCTTCAGCGCGCCCAGGTTGCGGGCGATATCGCCCTGCGTGAGCAGATCGCCCAAGGCCTCTCGAAGGCCTTGACCGACAGGGTCGGAGTCACGTCCGATACCGTTCCAGGCCGGACGCAGGATCTGGCGATCGGCCCCGAAGCGGGTGACCCGGTTGCGCCCGGCGTTCTTCGAGCAATACAGGGCCTGGTCGGCGGCCAGCACCAGATCGGCCGCCGTCGTCGCGTCTTCCGGGTAGGCCGCGAGCCCGATCGAAACCGTGACCGCTTCGCCCACACCGGGATGCTCGAGCCCCTCGATGGCCTCCCGCAACCGGTCGGCAACCGCGCGGGCGCGGTCGGCTGAGGTCTCGGGGAGGAGGATCGCGAACTCCTCCCCGCCGTAGCGGGCGACGGTATCCACGCGGCGAACGCCCTCGCGGAGCGTCGTGGCGAGGGCCCGCAGCACCTCGTCTCCGGCGGGATGCCCGTAGACGTCGTTGACGTGCTTCAGGAAGTCGACGTCGATCATGAGCAGGCCGAACCCGGCCCCGGTCCTCTCGGAACGGTGGACCTCCTCCTCCATGCATTCGGTGAGCACGCGCAGGTTGAAGAGCCCGGTGAGGGCGTCACGACGCGCCGCCTCGCTGACGAGTGCGAAGTGGTCGGCGCGCTGGAGGGCCCGGCCGGCAACGTCGCTCATGAGCCGGCAGAACCGGATCTCGTGCTGACCGAACTCCCGCCGCGCTTCCTCCAGCCGCACGAAGAGCGCCCCGCGGGATCGATTCCCCGCCAGGACCGGAACGACCAGGATGGCCGCTCTGCGCGCGCGTTCCGGAAGTTGTCCGCGGACCGTCTCGAGGCGCGCGGACTGTCCGGCGCGCTCGACCACGACCGGCTCCTGCCGGCGCAGGGCCATCCGGATTTCGGGATAGCGGTCGAGCTCCAGATCGAGGGGCTCGACCGGCCGGCCCATGTCGACCCCGGCGACGAGCCGTCCCCGGACATCTTCCGGCTCCGCGAGCACCACCGCCACGCGGCCGGCGCGGAAGAGGCGGGCCACCATCTCGGTAAGCCGCCGGCAAACGGTCTCGGCGTCGAGGGCTTCGGCGATGAGGGCCGAGATCTCGAGAGCATTGTCGAGCAGGGTGGAAAGGGTCTCCTCGCGGTGCATCTCCTCGCTGAGAAAACCCACCGCGCCCGCCGTCGTGAGCAGGATGAGCGCCTGGAGGACGACCACCCCCGTCTGCTCGCCTCCACCGATCAGGAGCAAAGTGAAGTGTACGAAGGCGACCGCGGCTCCCAGCATCAATGCCCATGCCAGGCTCCGCGCGAGGCCGGCGAGCAGGATCGTGAGCAGGAAGAGGGGGAAGAACAGCAGCGTGACCGACCCGCCGTAGGCCGCGAAGAGGGTGCCCAGCAGCAGGAGCTCGAGACCGAAGAACAGCGGGTTGAAGCGACGTTGGATGAAACGCCGGGGGGGGAGCAGAGCGTACCCGATCGTGGTGAGGAGATAGGCGAGCCACGGCCCGATCAGCCATGGATCCGCTCCCCGCTCGGGGGCATACACCGAAAGGAGGATCCCCGTGGCCGCGGTGATGCACAGCCGCAGAGCGACCAGCGTGACCTTCTTGCTCCACGCCTTGTGGATGGCTCGACCTCCTGTCAGCGGGGGCTTTGGCCGTCTGCATCGTGGCCGTGTCGGCCGACCCGGAACCGGTCCGTGGGGGGCGGGTACGAACCTTTCCGTTTCCGGTGCGTTCGTGATCCATTTTGCATTTGTCATGCCAACCCGACGGTGCGAGCTTGCGGTGCGTCATGCGTTTCCACACGCGGTCATTTCTCCTGGCCTCGAGCTTGGTGATCGCCTGCGCGGTCGCCCCCGGTCAGGCCCGGGGGCAGGTTCTGCGCTACGACGGCCGACCGGGAGAGGGCCGGGTCTATGCCCGTACCCAGACCGATCACGTCACCCAGACGGTGAACGGGATCGACCGGACGATGGAGCTGGAGAGCTTCTGGCGATTCTCCGCCACCGTTCGCGAGATCGGCCCGGAATCGCTCACGCTGGCGGTCGTCCACGACTCGATCGCCATCTCGGGAATGCCTGCCGACAGCGCCCCGGACTTCTCGAGCCTCTACGGCCGGCCCGTCACGTTGGTGATCGGTAGACGCGGGGAGGTCCGTTCGATCACCCCACCCGAAGACGTGGACCGGATCGAGCGCCTCGACCTCGATACGACCTATCGGACCTTCTTTCCCACGCTGCCGTCGGAACCGGTCGCGCCCGGAACCGCGTGGGCCGACACGCTCGTCCTTGACACGAGCCAGAACGGGCTCGATATCCGCGTCGAGCGGATCAACCGCTACGAGGTGGCCGGCCGGGCTTCATCCGACGGTCCGGTCGACGTGAACTACACGATGACCCTGCGCCTCGAGGGGGAGGGCCGCCAGCAGGGGGCGGAGGTGTCGCTCACCGGCACCGGGTCCGGCGAGGGTCGATTCGTCTTCGATCCACAATCCGGGGGCTACCTCAGCAGCGACGAGACCAGCGACGTGCGGATGGACGCCTTCGTGGCCGCGGGCGGACAGAACCTGCTGATCCCGATCGTGCAGCACCGAACCGAGAAGGTCGAAGCGCTCGACTAGCAGCGCTGAAAATGGACGCCCTGGACGAGCTCCCCGCAGGGTGCGGGAATTGCACCCCTCCGCTCCGTGCTCGCGCGCGTCCTCACCGCTTCGCTGGCCGGGCTCTCCGCGCGGCCGATCGTGGTCGAGGTCGATCTCGCCCGCGGATTGCCGGCCTATCACCTGGTAGGGCTTCCCGATGGAGCGGTGCGCGAGAGCCGCGAGCGGATCATGGCGGCTCTCGCCAACGGCGGCTTCGACGTTCCGCTCCGTCGAATAACCGTCAATCTGGCGCCGGCTGACGAGCCGAAGAGCGGGACCGGGTTCGACCTTCCTATCGCGCTCGGGATCCTGGCCGCCGGGGGCGCGCTCAGGGCCCCCGCGGGCCGCGGACCTCTCGCCGCGCTCGGCGAGCTGGGGCTCGACGGCAGGGTGCGACCGGTACGGGGAACGCTTCCCGTTGCCGCCGCGATGCGGGCCGGGGGCGCGCGGGAGATCCTGGTGGCGCGGGAGACGGCTCGCGAGGCGGCGCTGGTCGAGGGCCTGCGCTCGATCGGCGTCGCCACGCTGAGGGAGGCCGTCGAGCAGGTGTCGGGGCGCGTCTCGATCGATCCCACGCCCCCGCCCGGACGTCGTCCCGACCGCGGCGGCTCGGGGTGGTCGGAGGTGAGAGGCCAGGCGGTGGCCAGGCGAGCGCTGGAGATTGCCGCCGCCGGCGGGCACAACGTCCTCCTGGTCGGGCCGCCGGGGGCCGGCAAGACGTTCCTCGCGCGCCGCCTGCCCTCGATCCTGCCGCGGCTGCCGGCCGCGCAGGCGCTGGAAGTGACGGCCATCCACTCGGCCTGGGGAAGCCTCTCTCCGAGACATCCGCTCATTCACGTGCCACCGTTCCGCTCGCCGCACCATGCGATCTCGGCGGCGGCCCTGCTGGGTGGCGGTCATCCCCTGCGGCCGGGGGAGGTCACGCTGGCCCACCGCGGCGTCCTGTTCCTCGACGAGGTGGCGGAGTTTCGCCGCGATGCCCTGGAAGGGCTCCGACAGCCGCTGGAGGAGGGCGAGATCGTCGTGGGACGGGCGCAGGCCCGCCATCGATTCCCCGCGCGCGTGCTGTTCCTGGCGGCCATGAACCCGTGTCCGTGCGGCTACGCAGGAGACCCTCTCCGCGAGTGCCGTTGCCCCCCGGCCGCTCTCGCGCGGTATCGGGCCCGCCTCTCGGGCCCGCTGGTCGACCGGATCGACCTGGTCGTCCCCGTCAGGGCGGTTCCGTTCGCCGATCTGGTCTCGGAATCCCCCGGCGAGTCGGCCTCGGCGGTGAGGGCCAGGGTCGCGGCGGCCCGCCGGCGGCAGGGACGCCGGGGGCCCGTCCTCAACGCCGAGCTGGACAGCAAGGAGATCGCTCGCCTGTGCCCGCTGGACGCCGAGGAGCGGCGTCTCCTCGAAGTCGCCCATGAGCGCCTGGGGCTCTCGGCCCGGGCTCATGTCCGGATCCGTCGCGTGGCGCGGACGATCGCCGATCTCGCGGGCGACCGCCAGACCGCGCTGCCCCATCTGGCCGAGGCGCTTCAGTACCGGGCGCCCGAACCGATCGAGAGACCGCTGGAGGTGGCGGCGACGCCCTCCCGTTGACGGCGGACCGAGCGAGGATACGTTTCCGACCGATGTCCGCCCTGCGCCTGGCCACGCTTGTCCTGACCGCTCCCGAGCCTCGGGAGAGCGAGCGGTTCTACCGCTGGTGCCTCGATCTCGAGCCGGACGCCGGCCCCGCCCAGGCCGACGACGTGGTGCTGTCCTGGGGTCACGAGGACCGGATCCTGCTGGTTCCGGCTGCGGAGCCGGACGGAGGAGAATCCTTCGCTCTGCGGATGCCGGCCCGGCCCTTGGGTGGAATCGTCGCCTGGTGCCGGGAGACCGGGCTCGTGCCTGAGCGGGCGACCGTGCCCGCCCCCGACCTGGAGGAGGCGCGGGCGGCGTGGCCCGATCGCGAGGTCGTGAGCGCGCGGGACGAGGCCTCGGGCAACCGCGTCCGCATCCGCGTCCGGTCGCCGGGCGGCCTGCCCGTCGAGCTGGAGTTCCCGCTGCCCAAGGAGGTGCTCGCCCCGCGCGGCCAGATCGGTCCTTTCCGGTGGCGCAGCCGGGACTGGAGCGGGCTCGAAATCCCCGGCCTGCTCGGCGTCCGGATCGGAGTGCCGGACCCGGCCGGGCTGCGCTCGTTCGCCCGGAAGCTGGGCGTGGAGCCGATGCAGGGCGGCGCCGACGATCCGCTGTCGGTGGGTGACCATCAGTGGATCGTCGAGCGTCGGGACACGCCGGGGATCTACGGCTTCGCCGTCGTGGTATCCGCGGCGCGGATTGGCGCTTTGAAGCGCACGCTCGACCACGTCGGCGTCGAGCACCGGCAGGACGGCAACCGCCTCCTGGCCGCCGATCCGGGCGGCCGGATCGTGCTGATCCAGGGTATCCGCGGTGCCTGATCCCCGCGCGTTGCTCCGCCCGGCGGGCCTTCCTAGCTTGACGACCCCTTGATGAAGCAGGCGAACATTCCCACCGATGCGGGTGCCGCGGCCCGAACCGCCGCCGATCCGTTGAGCGCCAGGGAGCGGCGTCTCGAGGAGATCCTGTCCGACTGCGGGTCGGTCGTCCTCGGGTACTCGGGCGGAGTGGATTCGACGCTCCTGCTCCGGAAGGCGCTCGACGTCCTGGGGCCCGATCGCGTTCTCGCGGTGACCGCGGCCAGCGTCACCTACGACCCCGATGAGGTCGACGAGGCGGTCGAGCTGGCCGAGCGGCTCGGGGCCACCCACGAGCGGCTCCGCTCCACCGAGCTCGAGGTGGAGGGATTCATCCGCAACCCCCCCGAGCGCTGTTATTACTGTAAGACCGATCTGTATGGGGATCTACGGGAGCTGGCCGCCCGGCGCGGCTTCCGGACGGTGATCGACGGCTCCCACGCCGAGGACGTACTCGATTACCGGCCCGGGCTCCGCGCGCTCGACGAGCAGGGGATCGTGAGCCCGCTCAAGGAGGCGGAATTCACGAAGGGAGACATCCGGGAGCTGTCGCGTCGCCTCGGCCTGCCGACCGCCGACAAGCCGGCCAACGCCTGCCTGGCGTCGCGCTTCCCCTACGGCGAGGCGATCACGGCGGCAGGGCTGGAGCGCGTCGGGCAGGCCGAGCGGGTGCTGCGCGAGGCCGGGTTCCCGATCGTCCGGGTCCGCCATCACGGCGACGTGGCCCGGATCGAGGTCCCGCCCGAGGACCGCGATCGGCTGCTGACGGCCGCGGAAGGCTTCGTGCCCGAGCTCAAGCGCCTCGGCTACGTCTGGGTGTCCTGCGATCTGGAGGGATATCGGAGCGGCAGCATGAACGAGGCGCTCTGAGCATACGCCCCGATCGCTGGATCGCCAGGATGGCACGCGAGCACGCGATGATCGAGCCGTTCGAGGAGGACCAGGTCCGTGACGGGGTGATCTCCTACGGCCTGTCGTCGTACGGCTACGACATCCGCGTGGCGGACGAGTTCCGCATTTTCACCAACGTCTTCGCTGCGACCGTCGACCCCAAGAACTTCGACGAGCGCTCGTTCGTGAGCTGGAAGGGCGAGACCTGCATCGTGCCGCCCAACTCGTTCGCCCTGGCCCGGTCGGTGGAGTACTTCAGGATCCCGCGCTCGGTGCTGACGGTGTGCGTGGGAAAATCGACGTATGCACGTTGCTTCCGTGGCGATACACGGGTCGCGCTTGTGGACGGGACTGCAGCGTCCCTCGAGGAGATGGCCGAGCGGGCCAGTCGAGGAGAGTCGTTCTGGGGATACAGCGTCGGGACCTTCGGACGAATCATCGTGACTCGTCTGGAAGCCCCTCGATTCGTGGGTCGCGATAGCCTCATCGAGATCCGGCTCGACAACGGGCAATGTGTGCACTGCACACCGGATCACGAGTTTCTTCTGAGGGATGGACGGCTGCGACCGGCGGACAGTCTTCGCCAGGGCCAGTCGCTCATGCCGCTGTATAGAGAGTTCTACCGGGGATATGAAGCCGTCTATCAGCCGCTCACCGGGCACCTTTACCCGACGCATCGACTGGCCGACGAATGGAATCTTCGGCACGGGATTTACCCGAACACCGCTGGAACCCACCGGCATCACAGGGATCTCGACCGTCGAAACAACACTCCAGTAAACATCGAGCGTATCGAAGCCGGCGAACACATCCGCCTCCACAATTCGCGAACCTTCGGACCACGGTTCGATCCTGAGGCTCATGGCGAGGCCATCAAAGCCGCCCTCGCGGCTCGTGCAGAGGACCCGCAATGGTGGCGCAAATACACGCAGGCCCAGCGGGATCGAGCACTGCGTTTCTGGAGTGGAGGAGAATACGCCTCCGCTCGAGCCGACCTCCGAAAGAGTCAGTTGAAGAGCTGGACCACCGAAAGACGGGACCGGAAGGCAGCCCAGATGCGGTCCTACTACGAAGATCCCGAGAACCGCCGTTGCCAGGGTGAGATGTCCTCAAATGCCTGGATGCGTGACACGGGTTCGCGTCGAGAGCGTCAGAGAGAGATCGCGCGCGTCATCAACCTCCGCAAAGACATCGAAGAAGGGAGTGTGCGCAAGGCCCTTACGAAGGCTGGAACGATTCGTGGGGCGGCTCGACTTCTTGGCTGCGATCGCTCAGTGTTTCGTAGATTCCCCGGATTGATGGAAGAGTTCAGGAAAGAACGACCGCGCAATCACCGCGTAGAAGCCGTTCGTCCTCTCGCGGGTGATCACGACGTGTACTGCCTGACCGTGCCGGAGGCAGGGAATTTCGCTCTGGCGGCGGGGGTCTTCTCTCGCAATTGCGGAATCATCGTGAACGTTACCCCCTTCGAGCCCGAATGGGAGGGACACGTGACCCTCGAGATCTCCAACACCACGCCGCTGCCGGCCAAGATCTATGCTCACGAGGGGATCGCGCAGGTCCTGTTCTTCGAATCGGACGAGCCGTGCGCTAGGTCCTACGCCGACCGCGGCGGAAAGTACCAGGCGCAGCGGGGCGTGACGCTGCCGCGCCTGTGAGAGCCCGTGCCGTCCTCCGCCTGCTGCCGGTCCTCACGGTGCTCCCGGTCACGGCAGGCTGCCTGGCCGACGCTCCGGGACACCTTCCGTCCTCGGTCCGGGTCCTCTACTCGAGAACCACTCGGGATTCGCTTGGGGAGAAGGTGGACGTCTACTTCCTCCTCGCGCGGGAGGGCAACGAGCTCAGGCTGACCGAGGACGAGGCGGAGGACGTCCAGCCCGTGTTCTCGTCAGGCCTGAGACGGGTCTTCTTCGTGCGCCAGGAGGACGGGGCTTCCGGGATCTGGTCGATGGATCTGGGAGGTGGCGACGAGACGAGCGTGCTGTCGGCGGCGGGAGAGAGCTTCCGCGATCCCGACGTCAGCCCGGACGGGGCCGCCATCGCCTATACGCACGCCGCTCCTGGAGGGTCGGCGGTGGAAATCGCGGCGGTCGACGGGTCCGATGCGCGAGAGCTCGTCGGCGGATCGGGCTCGTGGAGCCAGCCCCGGTGGTCGCCCGACGGCCGCCGGCTCGTGGTCGTGGGCCGGCAGGGAGGCGCGGCCCGGCTCTATCTGATCGACGCTGGGGGAGGCGACCCCCGGCCGCTGACCGGCGCCGACCCTGGCCTGTCCCAGACCGATCCGGATTGGAGCCCGGACGGCCGACGCATCGTTTACAGCCAGGGCGAGGGACAGGCCGCCGAGATCGCGGTGATCGACGTCGACGGTGGAGCCACCACAACCCTCACGGAGAATGACACCGAGGACGCCGCTCCGGCCTTCAGCCCGTCGGGTGAGCGCATCGTCTTCGTCTCACGGCGACCCGATGGACGCTGGAATCTGTGGGTGATGAACGCCGACGGCAGCAACTCGGCGTCGTTGACGACGTTGGAAGATGGAGAAGAGGCGGCCACCCCCGACTGGCTGTAGTCGAGGTCCGCGGCTACGACTTCGAGTTTTTCTTCCCGTCGTTCTTGCCCTTCCCGTGACGGCGGTGGCCGTTCGCCATCGTCCGCTCGAAGTAAGTCGTGGCCTCGTCGTAGCTGAGGTCCCGGATGAGGGCCATCTCGCTCACAACGAGATCCCGGCACTTCTCGAAGATTCGCTGGTCGCTGCTGGACAGGGAGTTCTCCGAAAATTTCGGATAGAGATCCCGGATGACTTCGCCCACTTGAAGGGGATCGCCGGACTCGATCTTCGTCTTCACCTGCTTCATCCGGCGGTTGAAGTTGCGGCTCAGCTCCTCCGGTTCGTCGGTGAGGGTGCGGCGCAGCTCCTGGAAGCGCCGCTTGCTGAGCGGGGGGCGAATGGCGGCCAGCTCCTCGCTGCCCTTGGGGACGAAGATCTTCCGACCCTTGGACACGCATCGGATCTTGAGGCATTCGATCGCCACGCCACCGACCTCGATCGACTCGATGCCGGAGACGTAGCCGCCGCCGTACTGGGGGTGGACCACCTTGTCGTTGACGTGAAAGTCGGCACCAGGCATATTGACCCTAACCGCGGCGTCCGCGGCTTCGGAGCTTCCGCTGCCGCCGCTCACTGGGCTTTTCGTAATGGCGCTTGCGCTTGAGCTCGGAGAAGATATTGGACTTCTTGACCTCGCGACGGAACCGCTTGAGAGCGCTCTCGAGTGATTCGCCTTCGCGGACCTGGATCTCTGCCATCCGGGGTGCCTCCCTCTCCTTCGGGGGTCTCGGGGATCGGCTAACGTTTGATAGCCTTTGAAGATAGGGGACGCGCCCTCGGTCGTCAAGCGAAGCCCTTCGCGATCGCGGTCGTGTGTCTGGGGCTGAGCCTGGACTGCTCGGCTCCGATCTCCACCATGCGCAGCCCCATGCATCTGCGGGTGGTGGAGCTTTTCAACGAGACGCAGGATCACTGGGTCATCACCATCGAGCCCACGGCCGACCAGCATCTGGGGGCCGCCACGACCTTCACGGGCCACCTCCGTCCGGGCGAGAAGAAGACCCTGTATCTGTACCACGGATTTCGCTACCGGGTCGATGTCCTGGAGAGTCGGGGCGAGCCTGTTACGTCTCAGGTCTACCAGGTCGATCGCGACATGGGTCTCGTATTCGGTGGCGACTCCCTGCGTCCTGTCGTCCGGCTCACCGCCGAGCTGGGCGAGCCGACGATGACGTTCTCGGACAGCTTGCAAATGCTCGATCCGTTCGGTCTGCGCAGGTCTCCTCAGCCCATCGGGCCCGACACGACCGACCTCCGCCGGCCCACGGAAGAAGACATGCGGCGCCGCGGGGGACGGGGAGAGCGGCCCTAGTCGCCTGCCGAGTTCAGGACAATGGCTGGGCAGGGCGCGTTGTTGAGAATGCGCTCGACACGCGGACCGAGGAACAGACGGTCGGAACCCGGGCGCAGTGACGTGCCGAGGATGATCAAATCGACACTCTCTTCGGTCGCCCGTTGCAGGATGACGCTCTCCGGGTCGCGACCGACACGAACCTTGGTCTCGACGCTGATTCCGCTCGCCTCGCCCACGGCACCGAGCTCCCCGACGATCTGGTGCGCTGCACCCAACTGTCTCTCGAGCGCTCGCCCCTCCATATCGAGGTGGAGGGTACTCTCTCCTTTGACGACGACAGTCAGTATCAGAACTTCGTCCTCCTCTTCGTTCGCGAGGGAAAAGGCCAGTTCCGCCGCATGGCGCGCGGCTCGCGACCCATTCGTGGGAACCAGTATACGGTCCGGTTCCCAGTCGTGTCTGGGAGTTTCTCCCCGCACGATCATGGTGAGGCATGGGGCGAGGCGAACGACGTAGTCCACCAGCGGTGTGAACAGCACGCCTGTTCGTGACCGTTTTTCGGAAGCGCCGAGAATCAGCAGGTCGTAGTTCTTTTTTGCCTCGTCGAGGATTGCGTCTCCGGGCGATCTGTCGATCACCTGCTTGATGATGACCTCCTGATTCGGGAACATGTTCCGCAGCCGCTCCAGAAACTCCGACGAGGCCTCCTTCTCCCCTGGCCGACAGACGTTGAGGAGAGTGATCGACAGATCCGTGCCGGCCCCGAGTCGCCCCAAGAGCTTGGATTCGATGGCTTGCAGCAAGGAGTGCTTCTCTTGACGAAGGCGGACCGGGAGCAGGACGCGATGGATGTCTGCGACCAGGCTTCCTCGGGCGAGCTCCTCCTGACGTAGTCGCTCCAGCTCCTGTTTTTCGGGCTCCACGTGCTGAAGGGCCCAACGCAGAGCAGGAGGTGCCATGAGGGAGGTAGTCATGGCCATGACGACGATGATGGAGAACATGTCCTGGGTCAACACACCGAGGGAGAGACCGATGGTCGCGATGATGATCTCCATCGCTCCCCGCGCGTTGAGCCCGGCACCAAAGCTGAGGGCCGTCCAGTGGTCGCGGCGACCGATGAGGCGGGCTCCTGCATAGGTTCCGACAACCTTACCGAGGATCGCGACGAGCACTACGATCACCGTGATCAACAGAAGGCCCGGTTCGAGGAGTCCGCGCGCGTTGACTTTGAGCCCGGCCACCGCAAAGAAAATCGGTGCAAAAATGCCGAGTGCGATACTCTCCAGCTTCACGTGGACTTCGTCTGGGAGGCGGCGCATCTGACCAAAGAGGATCCCGGCTATGAATGCGCCTAGGACCGCCTCCAGCTGCAGAGCCTGAGCGATGCCTCCCCAAACGAAGGTGAGGAATACAACCAGAGTAAGGAGTCGATCTTCGCTCTGCACCTCGTCCTGTACCCAGTCGAGCGCCCGCTTTACCAACCAGCGGCCCGCCGTGAAGCTGATGATCAGAAAGGCCAGCACTGTCCCTACCGACTGCAGGACGCCACCTGCCGTAACTCCAGCTCCGCTGGCGATTCCAGCGACGATGGAGAGCAGAATCCACCCGGTCGTGTCATCGCTCATGCCGGCCGCGATGATGATCTGCCCGATATCGCGGCGGATAAGGTCCAGGTCCATCAGGACCTTGGCGATGACCGGGATCGCCGAGATCGACATCGCCGTCGCGAGGAACAGCGAGAAGATCAGCCGATCGCCAGGATCCACGAGCAGGAAGTCCGGCAAGTGCTGGCCCAGAAGGAATCCGGAAAAGAAAGTGGCAAGGATCCCTCCGCAGGACGTGCCGATGGCGGTGCGCGCATGTCTTCGGATGAGAGGAATGTCCGTCTCGAGGCCCGTGATCAACATGAGGAACATCACGCCGAGCAAGCTCATCACCTCGAGCAGATAGGCCCCCAAGTCATCCTGAGGCAGGAGCCATTCGCCGATCTGGGGGAACACCCCGCTGAGGAGCGAGGGTCCCAGCAGGATCCCGGCGAGGATCTCGCCGATGACGGAGGGCTGTCCCAGCCGTCGGCTGATCTCGCCGAGCCCTCGCGCCGTGATCAAGAGCGCGGCGGTCTGGATCAGAAGAAGCAGGATGCTGTGGTGCGGGGCGGGACCGAAAGGCTCCATTTTTCCAGTCTGCGAGTGGCTGGCTCGAGGCTTCGGGTTGTAAAATGGTGGGTGGGAGGGGGGGAGGCACGCATTTGTCTCCCGTGAAGGTTAAACCCGGTCCCATGCAGCGGTGTTTGTGCGGCAACGGAAGGTCGTGGAGGAGCACGATTTGGCCGATATCGCGCCCGATATCCTGAACCGGGCCCGGCGGGGAGATCGGCGGGCTTTCGATGATCTGGTGCGGTTCTACCGCGAGGACCTCTTGCGGGTGGCGTACCGGTTCGTGGGCAACTACGAGGACGCCCGGGACGTTCTGCAGCTCGTCTTCGTCAAGGTCCACCAGAACATCGACCGGTGGGAGCCACGCGCCCCGTTCTGGTCGTGGCTGTACCGGATCGCCGTGAACGAGTCCCTGGGCTGGAAGAAGCGCGAGCAGCGCCGGTACGGCCTGATCACTCCCGTCGAGGAGATGGTTCAGTCCGACGCGCCCAGCCCGACGCCGTCCCCGCTGGAGGACGCGGTATGGAGCGAGATGGAGCGGCGCGTCCTGGACGCGATCGACCGGCTGCCCGAGATGCAGCGCGCGACCTTCATCCTGCGCTATCGTGAGGAGCTGTCGGTCAAGGAGACGGCGGCTACGCTGGGGTGTGCGGAAGGCACGGTCAAGGCCAACGGCTACCACGCGATTCGTCGTTTGAGG
The DNA here is from genome assembly GCA_050732875.1 of Gemmatimonadota bacterium. Lineage (GTDB taxonomy): Bacteria > Gemmatimonadota > Gemmatimonadetes > JACCXV01 > JAHWKZ01 > DASRVA01. The sequence continues at coordinate 18,227 of JBOHRQ010000043.1, forward strand.
AAGATCCTGAGCGAGATGGAATCGCCGGCCACCGAGTTGGAGAGCGATGACACGACTGCACTGTAACACCGTCCAGGAAGCGCTCCGGGAGCGGGCGGCTTCGGCCGGTCCGGCCCCGCTGAGCCCGGCCCTCGCCGATCACCTGTCGAGCTGCCCCGGCTGCCAGTCCGAGCGGCGCTCGATCCGCGAGCTCCTCGAAGTGAGCCGCGGGATCGTGGATCCTCCGCCGCCCGCGTCCATATGGGATGGCTTCGAGGCGGAGCTGGGGCGTGCGCTGACGAAGGTCCGATCCCCCGCCTCAGGGCTCGAATGGTGGGGGCGGGTGGGCCTCGGCTTGGCGGCGACGCTCGTCCTGGGCTTCGCCATGGGAGCCCTGTGGATGCATTCCCGGGACGAGGGCGGCCCCGTGGCGGGTGTGCTCCCGAAGGAGACCGTCAGGACCGTCGCCTCGGAGGAGTACGCGCAGGATCCGCGGCTCGAGCTGTACCTGGACGAGATCGAGAACGTCCTGGTCGCCTACCGGGCCACCGAGCACGGTGATGCGGTGGACGTCTTCCGGCGCTCCGTCCCGGCCACGATGGTGGCCGGCGAGGGGGCGCCCTCGGAGGCAGCCCGCCAGAGGCTCGAGCAGCAACGGGCGGCCCGCGAGCAGCTCCGGACGCTCGTCCTGGCGATGCTGGCCAGCGAGATCGAGTCGGAGCGGCAAGGGTTCGGCTACATCGAGCGTCGGATCGCCGAGATCGCCGGGCAGGAGCTGCTGATCCTCGTCCACTAGCCCCCCAGGTCGGCGCGGATCGGCACTCCGGCCGGCGTCGGCCTAGCTTGACACCCGTGTCCGTTCCCTTGATCGCCGTGTTCGGCTCGGGCGCTGCCCCGCCCGCCGACCTCGAGCGCGCCCGCCGCCTCGGGCGGGCCCTGGCCGAGGCCGGGTACGGCGTCATCAACGGCGGCTACGGCGGGACGATGGAGGCTTCGGCCGCCGGGGCGAGGGAAGCGGGCGCCACCACGGTCGGGGTCACCTGCCGGGCGTTCACCTTCCGGTCCGGTCCCAATCCGCATGTCCAGGAGGTCGTCGAGGCGCCCAGCCTGACGGGTCGCATCGAGACGCTGCTCACGCGGGCCGCGGGCTACATCGTCCTGCCGGGGGGCAACGGGACCCTGGCCGAGCTCGCGCTCGCCTGGGAGCACGTCCGGAAGGGGCTCCTGCCGGGAGGCGAACGGCCCCTGGTCGTTTGGGAGGACCCCTGGAAGGAGGTGGTCGAGCTGCTCGAGCGTGGCCCCTACCTGGGATCGGGCACCGAGTCGATCGTGTGGGTCAACGGGGTGGACGAAGCGGTCGCCGCGGTCCGGCGAGGTCTTTCGTAGCGACCCTCCGCGGAGCGGCGTGATCGGCGGTCTTCGACCGGCTACAGGGGCGCGTCGAGGATCGGATATCGTTCCCACCCCGCGGCATCGAAGTGCCACCACTCGCTGGGCAGAGGAACCCAGCCCGCTTGAGCCATGGCCCGCTCGAGCCGCTCGCGGCTGGCGGTGGCCTCGGCGGGAAGGTCGGTCGCGCCGCGATGCGCCCGGGGCGTGAAGTCGTCGTGCGCCGTGGGCAGCGCGACGGGCTCCCCGTCGATCCGCAGGAGGCCCACATCGACGGCCGCCCCGCGGTTGTGGCGCGAGCCCTTCGCCGGATCGGCGACATAGGTCGGATCGGGGAGGATCTCCCACATCTCCCGCTGGACCGACAGCGGCCGGTAGCAGTCCCATACGACCAGGCGGTAGCCTTCGTCGCGCAGGGTCCGCTCGGCTTCGAGGAGTCGCCGCGCCGCGTCGGGGACCAGAAGGCACCGCGCCTCGTCGTAGACCGCGCGGCCGAGAAAGTTGTCAGCCTGGGCGTAGCGCATGTCCAGGACGAGGTCGGCATCGAGCTCCGCCACGTCCACCAGACCATCCTGGGCCTGGGCGGCGGATGCGCACGCCAGGGCGATGGCTGTGGCCAGGGCGATGGCTGTGGCCAGGG
>JBOHRQ010000044.1:0-19894 GCA_050732875.1 Gemmatimonadota bacterium
GGGGTGAGCGCCGATGACGTCCGGACGGCGAACGCCCTGGCCCTGCCTTATGAGGAGGGGACCTTCGACGCGGTGTGGGCGAACGGCGTCCTGCACGCCACCGGCGACACGGCTCGCGCCATCGGAGAGGCGCGCCGCGTGCTGAAGCCCGGAGGGCGGGCGATCATCTCCCATTTCTACCGCCGACCGTCCTGGATGTACCTGATGCACCGGTGGGGACACGAGAACATCGAATACAAGGAAGAGGATCCTCCGGTGAACGAGTTCTACACCGAGCCCGAGATCCTGGCGATGTTCGACGGCTTCGAGATCGTCGAGACGGCCCGGGAGCACCATCGCGCGCTGCCCGTCCGCCGGAGCGGCGTGAAGGCCGCGCTCTACCGATCGGTCTTCCGGCCGGTGTACAACCTCCTCCCCGAGGCGACCGCCCTCCGGTTCGCCTACAAGTTCTCCGTGGTCGCCGTCAGGACGTGAGCGGGCTCCCGGCGTCGGGGGAGATGCCGCGCACGATCGCGATCGACGCCCATGCCCATCTCCGCCGCTGCTTCGATCTGGCTTCCTCCCTCGATCACGCGGCCGCAAACTTCAGCCGCGCCTCCGTCAGCCCGCCCCTGGGCGTCCTGCTCCTCGCCGAGACCGCGGGCTGTCTGCGCTTCGAAGACCTGGTCGCCCTCTCCCGAGATCCCTGGGGCGATTGGGTGTTCGAACACACCCGGGAGCCGGGGTCGCTCGTAGCCCGGCACCGGTCGGGGACCCTCCTTCTGCTCATCGCGGGACGCCAGATTGTGACCCGTGAGCGGCTGGAGGTCCTGAGCCTGGCAAGCCCGGCTCGGATCGAAGACGGGCTTCCGATCGATGAGGTGATCGGGACGGCGAGAGAAGCCGGCGCGATCGTCGTCCTGCCCTGGGGGTTCGGCAAGTGGTGGGGCCGGCGCGGGGAGATCGTGCGGCGGATCGTTGACGAGGCCCGTCCGGGCAAGCTCTTCCTCGGGGACAACCGAAACCGCCCGCAGCTCGCTCCCGGGCCGGCGCTGTTCCGCGAGGCCGAGGCGCGGGGGATCGGCGTGCTTCCGGGAAGCGATCCGCTGCCGTTTCCGGCTCACGTGCGGAACCTGGGCCGCTACGGCTTCCTGCTGCCGGCGGAGCTCGAACGGAAGACCCCGGCCGAGGAGCTCAAGCGGATCCTCCGCCAGGCCCGCCCTTCGCCGTCCCCGATCGGTCGGCGGGTGAACCCGCTGCGCTTTCTGGGTGATCAGATCCGGCTGCGGGCGGGAGGCTAGGGCAGGGGCCGAACTCGATGAGCCGACAGCCCGGCCTGTCAGAGATCCGTGCGCGGCAGCAGGGAGTCCCCGTATAGATGCCCGAGCCTGAACGCGTCGACGATCGCGAGGATGCGGTCGATCTGCCGCGGGGAGAGGTCCTTCCGCCAGCGTCCCACCCGGTCCTCGCCGGTCACGACGGCGCTCGACCGGGTCGTCGTCGGGGACGGGACGTCGATGCGACGAAGCGCCCTTCCGACGTCGACCTTCTCCGCGGCGAGCGGTCCCGCAGCGAGGATCTCCACCATCTTCCGGATTTCGGGCTCCGGCTGCGAGCACAGCCTCTCGTAGAAGAAGACGTCCAGCTCGCCCGGCCCGAACTGGGCGAGCGGAATCAGGTTGCTGACGCACCACACGATCGCGTGCTTCTCCTCCTCTGTCCGGGCGCCGCGAATCAAGTCCAGACGCTCCCGCAGATGGTCCGCGATCAGCTTCTCCTGTGCCAGAAACGGTGCGATGTCGCTGTCGCCGGCCCAGCCGGACCGCATCCGCGACAGGACCACCGCGCATGGATGACGGATCACGAACAGGATCGGCAACCGCGGAAAACGCTCCCGGATCCACATGAGGAAGAAATTGGCCCGGATCTCCTTGATCACCCGATACCGGGGACGGAGCCGGGTCACCTCGTGATCGATCCAGGCGTTCCGGATGGCGCCCGAGAACACGGCCGTGCAGTAGGCGAGGAGCCGCTCATCCGTCTCCGCCGGAGGCGCGTAATGGAAGTAGTGAAAGCCCCGGAACTCGGGCACGTACTCGGAATGGAAGGGCTCGAACATGACTCGGGAGGGGGCGATGGAGCCCAAGATGTCCGCAAGCCAGGTGGTGCCGCTCCTGCCGGCGCCGGCGACCAGGACGCTCCTGTCGATGCCGCCGCCCGGATCCCGATAGAGCCGTCGGCACACGGGTCTGAGGACCCGTTTCCGGAGCAGGCGCTTCACCGTTTCGTCTGGAGACGGGACCGTCCGAGCTCCCATACCCCGCGAAGCACGCCCCGCACGGCCGAAGGGTTGCCGCGTCGTACCTCGCGAAGGATCATTTGTCCGAGCACCCAGGGGGCTCCCACCAGAACGAAGCCGATCTGCTGCCACGGTGAGGCGTGCCGGCGCATGAGGCGCAGCCAGTGCAGCGCCTTGAGTTGGGCGTATTCCGCCGTGTAACCCGCCCCGAAGGTGTGGGTCACCTCGTGGTAGGCCACGGCAGTTGGAACGTAGAGCGCGCGCCAGCCGGTCGCCCGCACGCGCAGGGAGAAGTCCAGGTCCTCGGGTCCGAACGGATCGAACGTGGCATCGAAGCCGCCGAGCTCGCGGAAGACGTCGGCGCGGACCATCATCGCCCCGCCGCACGCCAGGCATGGCGCCGGGCGGTCGTGCTGGCCACGGTCGATCTCCTTGTAGCCGACAGGGGTGGTCCGGGCAAGCCAGAACTGGACCCGATGGCCACCCCCGTCGTTCAGGCGCTCCGGGTCGTCGGTGTAGCGAAGCTTGGCCTGGGTCTGGGCGAGCCGGGGGTCGTCGTCGAAAGGCGCCAGGAGCTCGCGGATGAACCCCGGCCACGGCGTGATGTCGTTGTCCAGGAACAGCAGGTGTGTGGGGTCCAGCCGCTCCATCGCCAGCGCCGCGGCGGCGTTCCGGCCGGACGCGACGCCGACGTTCTCGGGGTGGGCATGCACGATGACCTCCGGGAACTCCGCCCGCACGCGTTCGGCCGTGCCGTCGCTGGAGCCGTTGTCCCACAGCACGATGTCGAAGGGAACGCCCTCTTGGGGCTGCACGTCGGCCAGGCACTTCAGGGTCTTCTCCCGCTGATCGAAGGTCAGCACGATCACCGCGACCCGCTGGTTGTTCAGCACGCGTTCTGCCACTGGCGGGTCCCCGATCTTCCAGCCAGGATGCGGTGCGCGAGCCGCCTTCCCGTGCGGATGACCCGGGCCGGCGCCGGGTGACGCAAGTTCCAGAGCTCCCTCGAAACGGCGAGTCGGAGCGAACGGTCCTGGATCCCCTGCGCGAGGGCGTAGTCGTCGAGCCAGTTCAGAAAGGTCTTCCGGTTCTCGCGCCGCTCGGCGATGGACACCGGGTCGCTCACCGACCCGCCATGCTGTCGGTAGAGGGCCCAACAGCGATCCGAGACGAGCACCGGGAAGTGCAGGCCCATCTTGGCGAAGAAGAACTGGTCTTCGTTGGGGCGCGGGGCCGTCTCCACGAATCCGCCGACCCGCTCGACCGCCGCGCGGCGGGCGGCGACGGCGGAGGGGCAGGGGACGGCGACCCGGCCGCGCAGAAAGAGGGGTACGAAACCGGGAGGATCGACGACGGTGCCCGAGGCGATCCCGAGGTCAGGCATATAATCCGGGTCGCGGCTTGCGGGGTCTCGACTCCCGCTATGCCAGTAGAGCGTGTTGCCGTAAAGCATTCCAACCTCGGGATGGGCATCCAGCAACTCGACCTGCTCCTCCAGCGCGTGGGGGAGCCAGATGTCATCCGAGTCCAGAAAGGCCATGAACTCGCCACGAGCACGGGCGATGGCCAGGTTGCGGGATGCGCTCTGGCCGCGATTCTCGCGCTGATGATGTTCCAGGCAGACCACGTCCGGTCGGAATTCCGAGGCGTACGATCGCGCCACCGCGGCACACTCTCCCGTCGAGCCGTCATCAACCAGCAGCAGCTCCCAGGCATCGCAGGTCTGAGCCATGACGCTGTCGATCGCTTGCCGCAGGAACTCCGGTGGAGTGTCGTAGAACGGCATGACCACCGACACTCTGGCCGCGCGCCGAGTCTCGTGAGGTCCGGGTGGTGACTCGGCCGTCATCTATGCGAGGTCGCTACGATGGCTATCTTTCTGTTCATGTCCGGCGTCGTGAGCTCCGGTGAGAGCGCGCTCGTCTCCCTGGTGATGCCCGTCTGGAAGCCGCGCCGCAAGTGGCTCCTCGCGGCGGTGAGCTCGGCCCTCGGGCAGACAGGGTGTCCGATCGAGCTGGTCGTAGTCGACGATGGATGCGACGAGCCCGTCGCCAGAATGCTCAGCTCCGTCCAGGATTCGCGCCTGCGCCTGATACGATTGCCCCATGTCGGCGCCTCCGCCGCGCGAACCGCCGGCACTCGAGCGGCTCTCGGCCAGTGGATCCGCTTCGTCGACTGCGACGACGTATTCCCCTCGTGGAGCACGGCGCACCTTCTGGACCTCGCCGCCGATGATGACCGCGTGATCTCCTACGGTTCGACTCTTTTCTGCGACTCCGAGCTGAGGCCGACGTACCGTTACACGTGCGATCTCCAGGGGGAGGTCGTCGTCGATTGTCTCCTGAGTCGATTCACGGTGATGCTGCCTGCGCTTCTCTTTCCCCGTCCTGTCATCGAGCGGACCGGCGACTGGGACCGGGATCTCATCGTGTCCCAGGACTGGGACTTCGTGCTGCGGGCGCTGGAGCACGCCCCCGTACGCGGTGACCGGACGGTGGTCTATCACTACCGGCGTCACGAAGGGTCCACGACCAGCGCCGGCGGATCGCGCGGCGTCGAGGCGGCCCGGAGGATCGTCGCCAAGTTCTTCGAGCGTCACCCCGAAGAGCGAACGACGGAGATCGGGCGGAACGCGCAACGAATGCTTGCCTCGCTCGCTCTCACCCAGGGCCTCGCGGGCAGACAGTGGTGGAGGAGAGCCGAGTTCTGGACAACGCTGGTTCGCGACCCCCGAGTCGCGATCTCGGCCCTGCCGGTCTTGGTGAGGTCCTCCGTACCCCACTCCGTCACGCGACCGATCCATCGGGCGGGATGGAAGGGCAGGGGACCAGAGCACTAGCGGCGTAGCCGATCTCACGACGTCCTTCCTGTCCTGGAGCCGCCGATCCATCGAAGAAGCCAGCGCGAGAACCGCGCGCCGTCCCAGTCGGGTACCCAGAAGCGAGGCAGGTCGAAGGGGTCGCTGCCCTGCCGCACCGCATCGTTGCGCGAAGTGCAGGCGCACTCGTAGCCGCTGTCGCGAACGATCTCCACCGTCTCTGCGGACGAGCGGCCGTGGGGATAAGAGAAGGAGCGGACCGGCCGACCGACCAGCCCTTCCAGGTCGGTCTTGCTGCGTTGGATCTCCGATCGCTGCCGGTCCCCCGGCAGGTCCGGGAGCGCGGGGTGGGTGCCGGTGTGCGATCCAACCTCGATCAGGTTATCCCGTGCAAGTACGGCGACCTCGCCGGGGGTCAGGGACCGGGACGACGCCGGCTCCTGGGGGTCGACCCCGGCCCATGCGGAGAGTTCCTCCAGCGCGGCCCGCCGGCGTGCGTCGGGAAGGGGAAGGAGACAGCGGTGGAGGCCGAAGAGAAGCTCGCGGCGTCCCCGGGCGTCGTGATCGTCGCCCGGCGCATCCCACTCGAAGTCAACCGGATCGATCGACAGCCGAAGCCGGGCCGGAAGCTCTCGTCGCGCATCGAGAATCCTGGCCAGAGTCTCCCACCAGTACTCCCGTCCCAGGAGCCCTGCGATCACGAACACGGTTGCCGGGACGCGATGTCTCTCGAGGAGCGGCAGGGCATCGGTCAAGACGTCGGTGTAGCCGTCGTCGAACGTGACCGCGACCGCCCCGTCGAGCGGCTCACCGTTCGCCAGGGCGTGTCGCAGCTCGCCCAGACTCACGGGACGCGCGAGACGGCGGATCGCATCCAGCTGCTGGTCAAATCGCTCGGGCGACACGCACAACGAATAGGGGTCGGAAGCTGGATTCGCGATGCGGTGATATCCGAGGACGAGCGCGCGCTCCCCCGAGCGGCTCCTCAGCCAGCGTCCTGCCTGCCGGACGGTCTTCCAGCCCCGCAACCTCACTGGCCTCCGCTCTTTCTTGCCCGCACCCCGATCAGGACCTCGTAGTCGGGATCATGGAACTCCAGCTCGCTCGGGTCCAGCTCACGGTCGGCGAGCCCGTGCAGGAAGGCGATGGCCGACAGAACGTTGCCGTGGGCCTCGACGCTGACGCCCTCCGGCTCGAAGAACTCCTCGAACATCCGCCTCGCGGAGCACGTGGTAAAGCTCCAGAAATGCCCCCAGCGATCCATATCCTCGCGGCTCACCTTGCTGATCCCGGGAATCGTGACCAGGACCACACCGCCGGGCTTCAGGATGCGGTGGAAGGTGCCGATCGCGGCCTTGACATCGTAGATGAATTGCAAGGTCTGGGTCACGATCAGGCAATCGAACGTCTCGGAGGGGATGACGTCGGCGCGGGTGAGGTCGGCGACGATCGTGGCCTCAGGGTGGCCCCCGGCCACGTGCAGGACATCGCTGTGGACCACTCTGTCACCGCCGAACATCCGCGTGTAGCGGCTGCCTTCGACCTCCAGGACTCGACCCCGGATGTCGGCGGCGTGCGCTGCGAGGAACCGCTCGATGTAGTGTCGATCCACGGGTCGACCGCGATCGAACCCCCACTCCCGGCTGATGGGCTCGAGCCGGCGCAGGCTGCCGAAGCGCACCCGGCCCACGGGCGGCCAGCGCCGCAGACGGCTGACCCAGCGACGGAGCGCGCGGGGAAGGAGACGTTGCACCGGGGTAGGAGATCCGCTCAAGTCGTCACCTCCGCACCCATGCCCAGGAGGGGTGCGATCGGCGGGTAGGCGCGGGCCATGTCCGCGGCCAGCCCCAGACCGAGACGCCGATCCAGCGACCAGACGACCAGCCCGGTGACCGACAGGGCAAGCCCCATGGACAGCATGAGACCGAGCATTCCCGGGAGCAATGCCTCGACGCTCCAGGCGACGGCCACCCCCGCGGTGGACGCCGTCAGGATGGCGAACAGGAACGGCGCCAGCCCCGCGAGGGGGCGGACCAGGATCTGCCTGACGAAGATGAAGGCGAAGATCTGATTGATTCCGACCGCCAGGATCCACGCCAGGGCCGCCGCGACGACCCCATAGCTGCCGGCCAGCGTCCACACGAACAGGATCAGCATGGCCGACAGGACGAACTGCAGCAACGTCTGCTTCTGTGGATGACCGGTCCCCTTGAGCACCGGGACCACCGCCTCCCCGAGAAGGCCTACGACGTTCGTGCAGGCGAGGATCGCAATCAGCAGCTGCGTTCCTTCCCACTTCACGCCGAGGACGTTCTGCACGAGCGAGTCGGCGAGCACAGCGATCAGAAGCGAGGCCGGGACCAGGACGACGGCCATTCCCTGAAGCATGGACCGGAACGCCCGTACAGCGCCCGCGAGGTTCGCCTGGAGCCTCGAGTACAGGGGGAACGCGATCGCACCAGCGACCTGGGCCGACACTTCGGCCGGCAGGAATGCCAGTCGCGAAGCAAGAAAGTACAGGCCCAGGTCATCCACGCCGAGCCGCCGGGAGATCACGACCTGCAGGACCAGGTTCCCGGTCACCACGCACAGGGCGGTCAGGAAGATCCAGCGGCCATAGCGGAACAGAGACCCCACCGACTCGACGGCGAAGGACAAACGCGGCCGATGAGGAGCGACGAGATAGGAGCCCGCCATGTGCACGGTCGAGCCCGCCAGCGGACCCGCCACCAACGCCCACATCCCCAATGGTTTCACGAGCGCGATCGAGACCACCGTGTTGATGATGGCTCCCGCCAGTCCGAGGATCACGAGCTCGCGGAAGCGGAGATCGCGGATGAGCTCGATCAGCCGTATGCTCGCCGCCGCGTTCAGGACGGGCTGGAAAGCGAGGACCCGGATCAGGTCCGTCGCCCGCGGCTCGTCGAAGAGGTGGGCGATCAGGGGTGCGCCAACGATCACCACCGCCCCGACCGCCAGCGCCCGGATGATGTTGACTGTCCATCCGGCGTCCAGGAAACGGGCTTCGGTCTCGGGACGCTGGACCAGCGCCTGGGTCATGCCGAAATCGGTGACGCTGAGCAGGAATCCGACCGCGATCACGGAGATGGCGAAGAGGCCGAAGTCTTCGGGGGCCAGCAGCCGGCCGAGGACCAGGATGCGGACGAGGAAGATGAGCTTGACCCCGCCGAGCTCGATCGACTTCCAGACGAGCGCCGAGCCCGCCTGTTGGGGAAGTCGGCTCCGGTTCACGAGGATCGCCCGCTGCGCCACCCGGCCACCAGCCCGGGGACGAGTCCCAGCACGTACGCGCGGCCGTTGAGCGCCCGGTCGGCGTCCCGCGCCAGCGCTCCGAACGCCCATCGCTTCGAGGAGCGAAGGAGATGCACGGCCACCCTCAGCGCGATGAACCAGTCCCCGCGACGCAGGTATTTGCCGAAGAACCCGGCCAGGCTGCGGGCGTAGGACCGGTAGGTGGCCTCGCGTTGGCCGGCGTCGCGCCATCCAAGGTGACTCACGAGCACGTCCGGCGCATACGCGATGGGGACGCCGCGGCGGAGCGCACGGTACGAGTACTCGCAGTCCTCGGCGGTGGCGAGGCACGGGTCCTCGTCCAGCGGGCCGATCCGCTCGAGGACCGTCATCGCGGCGCCCATGTTGCCGCCCGAAAGGGAGTCGTGCCGGAGCCGAGGCCGCCGATAGATGGCGGGGACACGCGAGGTGACGACCGCCACCACGTCCTGGTCACCGACCGGCTCCACCCTGCCGGTCACGATGGCGCCGGGAGAGCTCCGCAGGTGCTCGGCCATCCGGGAGAGCCAGTCCGGGGCGACGAAGCAGTCGTCGTCGGTGATCGCGACGAACCGGGTCCGGACCCGCTCGAGCCCCCGGTTGACCGCGGCGGCGCGGCCTCTCAGGGGCGCATGGTGGTGATCGACCCGGATATCCTGCCGGGCCGCCGCGGCCACCCACTCCGCGACCAGCGGGTTGTCCCCCTGGTCGACCAGGATCAGGTGTACGGGCCGGGCGTCCCCCTCGCCCAATCGCCGCAGGCATTCGAGCAGGGTCTCCCGGCCGAGCGTGGGAATCAGGACCGAGACATCCTCGAGGATGGGCCGGGACCCCGTGCTCCCGCTCATGGGACGCCGACTGAAGTCCGCAGGCCATCGTGGATCAGCTCCGCGTAGCGATCGACGACGGCCTCGCGCGAGAATTTGCGGACGACCGTACGCCGGGCCTCTGCGCCCAGGCGTGCGGCCAGCTCCGGGTCGTCCAGGAGGCGCCGGATCGCTTCCCGCAACGGCGCCAGGGCCCCCGGCTCGACGACCAGTGCATCCCGGTCGTGGGTGACGATGTCCGGGATCCCGCCCGTCGACGTCGTCACCGAGGGAAGCCCGCAGGCCATGGCCTCGATGAGCGCGATCCCGAACGCCTCCTCCTCGGTCGGGAAGACGAACAGGTCGGCCGCCTGGAGCCAGGGGTCCACCTCCTCGACGAAGCCGGTGAAGACGACGCTCTCCTGCATGCCGTTCTCTTCCACGTACCGTTTGAGCTCCTCCTCGCAGTTGTGAAGATCCGCGCCCCCGGCGCCCACCAGCAATAGAAGGGCTCCCGGATGATCCGGGAGGATGTCGCGCCACGCCCGGAGCAGGGTCGGGAGGCCCTTGTAGCTGACGAGTCGCCCGCTGTACGCGGCGATCGTCGCGTCGGGCGGAAGACCGAGGCGAATCCGGAGGGCCCGCTTCCCGTCCCCGACCACCGGCCGGAAGCGCCCGGTGTCCACGCCGTTGGGGATGGTCACGATCCTGTCGGGAGGGACCCCGCCGGCGCGGAGCTCCCGGGCGATTTCCGAGGAGGTCGATACGAAAGCGTCCGCCCGTCTCAGAAATGCGTTGCGTCCATTCACCAGCAGCCGGACGAGGGGTGACGAGGGCGAGAGCCCCCAGCGCGCGAGCCCGGGACCGTAGAAAGCGCCCGACATCTCGCCGTTGCTCTCGGCCTTGAGAAGGCATGTCTTGCCGCCGGCCTTTCCGATCAGGATCGCCGGCAGGCCCAGGATCCGGAACCCGGCCACCAGGAGAACGTCGCACGAGCCCCGCATCGCCCATAGGGCGGGCGGCACGGTGAGGAGAAGCCCCCACTTTCTGACCCGGCCGCGGCCGGCCGGACCCACGCGCCGGACGGGAACGCCTCCGACCGTCTCCCGGCGCGGCAGGTCCCGTTGGGAGCGACGGGTCAGAACGGTCACGGGGATGCCCCCCTCCATCAGGCCCTCGGCCAATAGACGGCCCTGGCTTTCACCCCCTCCGATCTCCGGATGGTAGGTCTCCAGCAGGAGGAGGAGGCGCGGCCCGGTCAGCTTCGACCCCATCGCTTCCTCATCTGTCTCAAGCCGAGGCGGAGGATCGGAAGCCACGATGGGTCCCGGTACATCCGGCACGGGGTCCCACGCTGGGGCCGGAAGGAGACCGTTCCGCGTTTGATCTGCAAGATCGCGTCCAGATACAGCGTCATCCCAAGGTCCTGCACCTCCCGCCACACCCGGAGGTAGGACTTGTCGCCGATCGGCACCTCGCCCTCGGCCACGATGTCGCCGGTGTCGAGGCCCGCACCGATCCGCTGGATGGCCACCCCCGCGGTCGGCCGCCCTTCTTCCATCTCCCAGTAGGTCGTCTTCTTCCCCCGGTACTCCGGCAGCCGCCCATGATGGATGCTGAGCGTGCCGAAGCGGGGGATCTCGAACAGCTCGGGCTTGAGGATCGGCCCGCCGTAGATGACCGCCAGGTCGGGCTCGAGACGTCTCAGGCGCTCCACAACGGCGGGCGCGTGTACGTCGGCGACGAGCTCCGTGCGACGGTCGATTCTGGCCATCCGCCGGCGGTGCCCCAGCTCCCGACGCGGGTGGAGGACGATGCGGCCCGCCGCGCGCACCGCCTGGCTGGTCAGGATGGGGGCGGCGAGGACGCCCCGCCTCCGCCACGCGTCCCGGAGCCGATCGGCCAGGCCTTCGCCGGACGACTGGCAGAGGCTGGCGGCGAGCTCGATCTCGGGGTGCTCGTCCAGGAGGATGTAGAATCGCTGCGCCCTGGGGGGCTGGAATCGGCCGCGGATCAGAACCACCCGGATCGGACGCCCGAGATCCCCTCGGTCCTGGTTCATGATCCCGGACGACGCAGGAGGGCCACCAGTCGGTCCTTGCGCTCCTTCAGGACGGGCTCGATCCGGTGCGCCAGCCGAATGTACGCCACGGGCCCCGTGAACACGGCCGGGCCGGGCATGGACGGGGAGTAGGGAAGGAAGAGCTCGGGCTCGCGGCATACCTGGTCCAGCAGGGCGGGGGTCAGGTTGGGCCGAAGCTGGAAGTCGTAGGCGCGCGTGGTCTGGCTCCGGTAGCGCTCGAGGGCCATTCGCTTGGTCGCGCTCCAGCCCGTGATGTCGACGCCAAGGAGGAGGCCCGGCCGAATGTAGGAGCGGATATCGCCGCGGGGGAGCAGGCGCGATGCGGTATAGACGAAGTACTCGAGCAGCTCCGTCCGGCCGTCCCGGCCGGCCACCCACGCCGTCGCCGCCCGCTGGACGGCCAGGTGATCGGGATGACGGTCGTAGCGGAAGGGGGCCAGGAGGTGGTCCGGGCCGATCGCATCCAGGAGCGGGGCGAGCGTCCGGTCGAGCTCGGCGGCATGCCTATGGAGGCGGCCGTCCGGCAGGCGCAGGAAGTGCAGGTTCCCCTGGGGGACACCGAGGACGCCGAGCGCCTCACGAGCCTCGCGCTCGCGGACCTGGGCGAGGCCGGCGGGCGGGCGCCTCCACGGCGCGGCCGGCGCCGGCGACCGCGAGCCGTCCGTGGCCCACACCACGTGGACGCGGCTCCGGGACGGGAGCGCGGCCAGCGTTCCGCCGCAGGCCAGCAGCTCATCGTCCATGTGGGGAGCGAGGACGGCGACCGTCCCCGGAAGTCGCCCGGCCGGATCGACGAGCTTGACCCTGGCTTCCTGCATCGGTAGCGGGGGCGGGTTCAACCCGGCCAGCGTCGATCCTTTGTAGGGGGCCATATATTCCGGTTGAGCGTCGGGGGACAGCACCTGGTTGGAACGATCAAAATGCCCCTCGAATCGTGGTCAGTCAACACCGAAAGCTCCGGCCGCGTATCCACACGAGGATAGATGCGCATCGGTATGATGCTGCGGACGTTCGACGAGAAGGGGGGGATCGGGGTCTACTCCCGAAACCTGACCCGGGAGCTGCTCGAGCGCGACCAGCGAAACGAGTACGTCCTCTTCTACCGCACCCCGACCCACCTGGGACGGTACGCGGCCCATCCGCGGGTCCGGGAGCGGCTGGTCCGCGCCCCCGGCAAGGCGGTGTGGGACCAGGTGGCGATCCCCTGGGCCGCCTGGCGCGAGAAGGTGGACGTGATCTTCCACCCGAAGTTCACCGTCCCTTTCCTGGCGCCGGCCCCTACGGTGATGGTGCTGCACGGGGCCGACTGGTTCATAGCCGAGCAGGCCCGCTTCTACGGCCGCCTGGACGTCGCCTACATCCGGCTCATCATGCCGCTCTACTGCCGCCGGGCGGCGGCCGTCCTCTCGGTGTCCCGCCTCACCACCGAGAACATCGGCCGCGCCCTGGATCTTCCGCCGGGCAAGGTCCGCACGGTCTACTTCGCTCCCGCCCCACACTTCCGGAGGGTCGAGGATCCCGCTGTGCTGCGTGATGTCAGAAGCCGATACAGGCTCCCGGACCGGTTCATCTTCACGCTCTCCAAGCCCGCCGGGACCGAGCGCAAGAACCTGGGAGGCGTGCTGGCGGCTTACAAGCTCCACCACGGCCGGACCCCGCACCGGCTGGTGGTGGGGGGGGATGACCCCGAGCGGATACGCACGGAGTACGCGATCCCGGAGGACGGATACGCGACCGACGTGGTCTTCCCCGGCTGGGTGGAGCAGGCCGATCTGCCGGCGGTCTACAGCCTCGCCGACCTGTTCCTGTATCCGTCTCGGCTGGAGGCCTTTCCGATCCCGGTCACCGAGGCGATGGCCTGCGGAACCCCGATCGTGACCTCGAACGCGAACGGCCTGGAGGAGATCGCGGGCGATGCCGCCCTGCGCGTCGATCCCGAGGACCCGGTGGCGATCTCGGGCGCGATCCACCGTGTCCTGACCGACCCCGCGCTCGCCGCGGAGCTGTCGGCGCGCGGGCTCGAGCGATCGAAGCTCTTCAGCTGGGAGCGCTGCGTCCGTGAGACGCTGGAGATCCTTGAGGGCCTCGATGGATAGCGCCGCCGGAGAAGGGGGATCGAAGCTCGTGGCCGTGATCCCGGCCTACAACGAGGCCGGGCACATCGGACCGGTGGTGCGCGACGTCCGAGAGTTCGCGGACGCGGTGATCGTGGTCGACGACGGATCCGGCGACTCCACCGGGGCGGAGGCCCGCGCGGCCGGGGCTCGCGTGTACCGGCACCTGGTCAACCGCGGCCTGGGTGGCGGGATCGCCACCGGCCTCAGAGCGGCCCTCGAAGCGGGCGCCGACGTCATCGTCACCCTGGACGGGGACGGCCAGCACGTCCCTGCGGAAGTGCTCGAGCTGGCAGCTCCTATCCGTAAGGGAGAGGCTGACTTGGTGATCGGATCCAGGATGATCGAACCGGGGGGGATGCCCTTCCTCCGGCGGATCGCCAACCGCTGCGCCAACCTGTGCACGTGGGTCCTGTTCGGGGTCCGCGTCAGCGATACCCAGTCGGGATTCCGCGCCTTGAGCCGCCGGGCGGCGGAACGCCTGGATCTCCGCACGAGCCGGATGGAGGTGTCCTCGGAGATCGTGGCCGAGGCAGCCCGCCACGGCTTCCGGATCGCGGAGGTGCCGATCACCGTCATCTACACCGACTACTCGCTCTCCAAGGGCCAGAGCCTGGGGGTCGGCCTGCAAACGCTGGCCAAGCTGATTCTGCGGAGGTCCCAATGAGCCCCATCCAGATCGTGCTGACCGCCTTCTTCGGCTTCCTCATCCTGCGGGTCCTGGCGATCACGCGGAGGGGCCGGATCCGCTGGCCGGGGGCGCTGCTCTGGGTCGCCGTTTGGACGCTGGGCCTGCTGGCGGTGTGGTTTCCGGCAGCGACGACCCGGATGGCGCGGCTGATCGGGGTCGGGCGCGGAGCGGACGCGATCCTGTACCTTTCGATCGCGCTCCTGAGCTACCTGGTCTTCCGCCTCTACGTCCTTCTGGACCGGCAGGAGCAGGCGATCACGCGTCTGGTGTCCCAGCTCGCCCTCCGGGACGGAGCGGAGGCCGAAGAGGCGGGGCCGGCATCCTGAGGTTCGGGGCTCGCCGCGTCGTGGATCCCGCGGCCGCAGACGGCCCCGCCGCCACTTCCGCTGCGCGTGTCGCGCGGGGCGCGTTCCGCGTCCTGGCCGTCGGGATGGGAGCGGCGCACGCCCTCGGCGGCGCGCTGCGCCAGTCGATGAGCGAGGACGGCATGTCGTACCTCGACATGGGCGACGCGTACCTGCGCGGAGACTGGGCGATGGCGGTGAACGCCGTCTGGAGCCCGCTGTACTCGTGGATCCTGGGTCTGGCGATGTGGCTCGTGGACCCGTCGCCTCGGTGGGAGATTCCGCTCGTCCACGTTGTCAACTTCGGCATCTATCTGGTTGCCCTCTTCTCCTTCGAATTCTTCTGGCGGCGTCTCACCGCCGTCGCCGGTGAGGAGGGGCCGGTTGGGCGGATCGGCTTTCCGGACTGGGCGTGGATCTCGATCGGCTACGCGCTCTTCGTCTGGTCCTCGCTGGCCCTGATTCGTGTCTGGGCGGTGACGCCCGACATGCTGGTCGCGGCCCTCGTCTACGTGGCCGCGGGGCTCCTTCTCGATATCGGCGCCGGAAGCGCCCGCCGGTGGACATGGGTCGTCTTCGGGCTCGTGCTGGGGCTGGGGTATCTGGCCAAGGCGGTCATGTTCCCGCTCGCCTTCGTGTTCCTGCTCCTCGCCGTGCTGACGCAGCGCGACCGGCGGAAGGCCGCCGGCCAGGGGGCCCTCGCCCTGGCCGCCTTCCTCCTCGTCGCGCTGCCCTTGGTCGCCGCCCTCTCCAGCGCCAAGGGGCATGCCACCTTCGGCGAGACCGGCCGGCTCGCCTACCTCAGGTACGTGAACCACGTCCCCTATCCGTTCTGGACCGCCGAAGCCCCGTCGGGCCTCGGCGAGCCGGAGCACCCTGCCCGCTTGGTCTTCGACGATCCACCTGTCTACGAGTTCGGGACCCCCGTCGGCGGCACCTATCCGCTGTCCTACGACCCGTCGTACTGGTACGAGGGCGTGAGCGCGCGCTTCACCCTCGCGGAGCAGATGAAGGCGCTGCTCTCGAGTGCCCGGTGGTACTTCGAGTTCTTCGTCCGGCAGCAGGCCGGGCTCCTGGCGACGGTTGCGATCCTTTTGCTGATCGGCGGGGCGCCACGACAGCTGCGCTTCGACGAACGGTGGGCCCTCACGGCCGTGGCGCTGGTCGCGTTCGCCTTGTATGGCTTCGTCTACGTGGAGGGCCGATACGTGGCGCCGTTCGTTGTGCTCTTCTGGGCCGGGATCCTCTCCCATGTGCGACTCCCGGAAACCGCGGAGTCGCGAAACCTCATGCGGGTCTCGGGCGCGGTGCTCGTGCTATTCACGCTGATCGCCGTCGCCCAGTTCGAGGCCGAGTTCGGAAGCGCCTTTCTCGATCTCGATCTGCCGGAAGCGACCGTCACACCGGCGACCCCGCAGCCGTGGCCATCGCCCCCACCCGTTGATCGAGCGGGCTCTCCATCGGAGATTGCCGAAGGTCTGCGGGAGCTCGGGGTGCGTCCGGGGGACGCGGTCGGCTTCGTGGGGTACGCTTTCGCGGCCTATTTCGCCCGGTTGGCGGACGTGAGGATCGTGGCTCAGATCCACAGCCAGGATGCGTCCCGGTTCTGGGACGCGCTGAGGTCGGGCCGCGGGGCGGTCCTCGATGCGTTCGCGGAGGCGGGCGCCGAGGTGATCATCGCCGAGCAGGTTCCACCCGAGGGTCCGGGAATCGGTTGGAGGAGGATCGGCCGCACGAGCCACTGGGTCTACTTCCTGACGCCGCCGTCCGGGTTTCCGAGATGAAGGCTCTCAGGCCCCGATCGAGCACTGCCTCGGCGACCCGCCGGTGTCCCGCCGCGTTCCAGTGGACGTCGTGCGGGACGTAGTACTCGCGGATGGTCTCTTCCGGATCCTGCCCGGTGATGAAGGCAGGAAACAGATCGAAGAATGGAACTCCGCGCTGGCTCGACCAGGCCCGCCAGCATGTCACCTGACGGGAGTCGAGCATCCGCCGGAAGATCTGGCCCGGCCAGGGGTAGACCGCTACGGCCATCGGTATCTCGTGACGGCGGGTCAGCGTGAGCAGGCTGTCCATGTACGCAGCCGCCCGGCGTAGTCCCATCTCACCGTACTCACGGTACGCCTGAGGGTCGTAGTCCCAGGCCGCCCCCCTGTGGTCCAGTGCCAGCCGGGCACGATTTCCTCTCTCGCCGAAGTGCTCCTGGAGGTAGTTCCGAAGCGTGGCCGCCGCTTTCATGATCAGCGAGTTCTGCTGGAGAAGGTGCTTGAACTGCTCGAAGGGCGGTCTACGCCGGATCCCTTCGCGGTCGTCGACCTCCAGGGAAGCCGCCGGCGAATTCTCTGTCTCTCCCGCAACGACTCGAGTCCGGCCGTGCCTGTCGAGCCAGGACTCATCCAGGATGTCCGAGCTGTCGATGAAGACGACCAGCATGTCGATGTGCAGCCCCAACTCCTCGATCAGGTATTTGGTCTTCCGGTAATAGATGGTCGGGGAGTAGGATACGACCCCCGCGTTCAGGACCTCGACTCCCTGAGGACCGAGCTCCCGCGAGAGGATGCCGGCGAAGGTCTCCGGGTAGGCGAGGCCAACCCCCTCGGTGAACGAGTCTCCCAGGAGGAGGAGGCGAAGCCCCTCCGAGCATAGAGGTACGCTCCGCACGCGCTCGTCCCGGAAGCCGAGATCATTGGTCCGAAACCGGTAGTACCCCCGCCCCCAGCGGGACCAGCTGTCGAGACTCTTCCGCAGGTCGTGGTGATAGACGGGGGAGAGAGTCCGAACCGGCTCCCGTGCCGGCTCCAGAAGCGGGAGCAGGCGGTCGTACGCCTGGGCGGCCACAAGGTCGAGAATCACGAGCACCACTGCGAACAAGGTCAAGTTCTTCGTCCGCTCGGTCACTTCGCAGCCTGGCTCGGCGGCCGAACCTTCTCAAGGACGAAGTGGTCGGTTGTTCCGATCCTCCTCCAATTCCTGTGATACGTGCCGGCCGGGACGTTTTCTGCCACGACCGCCTTGGAGCCAGCCGCGAAGAGTGCATCGACCACGTTTCGTTGTGACTCGGCGTCGGACCAGAACTCCGGGCCGGGATCGAAGTAGGCCTCGGCAACGATCTCGACCCCGGCCAGGCGAGCCCAGAACGCCTCGTGCATCGCCGGTCCGACATAGGCCACGGGATCCCCGACATCCACCCCCATCCGGTGCAACCCTTCGGCTACGTCCGAGGGGCGGTCATGCTGGCCGCGAGGGAAGCTTCTCGCTCTCTTGGCAGTGTTGGTCCCGATATCGACGAGGAGCACAATGACGATCACTCCGGCGGCGACCGACGCGAGCCGCCGCCCCTGCGACGTCCCCGGCAGGCGCACGGCGGCCAGGACGGCCGCCCAGGTCAGCACGACAAAGGATGCGACGTGCCGACCTTCCACGTAGACGAGCGAGTACATGACGATGGCGGCCAGCGCGGGCACGAGGAGAATCCACCAGGATGCGAGTTCGCGCAGCCAGCCCACCCGGCCACGGCTCATCCCGTAAAGTACCAGCACCGTTGCTATGGCCCCTCCCAGCTTGCGCAAAAACCATTCGTTGTATTCCCTCACGACTCGTGAGACGGCTCGAAACTGACCCTTCGGGTCGAAGTGCGGTCGGAGCCCCTCTTCCCAGTAGGCCGGGTCGTACCAGGGCGAGTAGGTGCCCTCGACTGGCCCCCCGAACTCGTATACGGGTGGGGAGTCCATGAGCTGGCGGGTCGGGTGTCGGGGCTGCCCGCTGCCCGAAGGTTCGCCACGCCAGTGCACCAAAGGAACACCGTTGACATACCAGGCGTAATTCAGCCTGGCCGCCGCACCGAAGCTCGGTCGGCCCTCGCGAACTGACAGCGCGATAAGCAGGGGCCCAACCAGAAGCGCGAAGATACCAAAGGCAGCGAGCGTTCCGCGCCGGTTCCCGGTCGAAGCCAGGCATACGGCCAGGAACACGGGCGCGACAGGAAGGAGCGACAACCGGGCCAGACAAACCAGTCCCAACGCCGACCCGAACACAAGGAAAAGGGACCGACCATGCGAATCCTCCTGCAGGCGGAGCAGGCAGCCGGCGAGAACGTACACCAGCGCTGAAGCCAGCATGTCGGGCGTCAGGTGTTGAACGCCCACGAGCGTCAGCGATGACCAGGCGAACAGGGCGATGCCGAGCACGATCCAGGCAGTTCGGGGGAACGTGATGCCGTCCATCGGAGCCGAGCGAGGAGCGACAAGCCGGCGCCGCATGACCTCCCGCCAGAAGAAGAGGAAGCACGCGAGGCAGAGGAGAAAGATTCCGAAGTTGACCGCGTGCACCAGCGGGAGTTCCCACTGCGGGGCAGGCCGCATCACGCGCAGCACGAAGCCGAGGACCAGGCCATAGAGGGGGCTCCAGTATCGGTTGATGGCCGCACCCCAGTCCCCCCTCAGGTAGGCTTCACCCAATTCTATGTACGAGAGACCATCCGGGTTGCTATACGGTCGGAGGGCGCCAGAGAGGGCCTGCATTGCCCCGAGCGCGATACAGAGACCCATGCAGGTCGCGGCCACCGCCCGGATACCCACGCGCCCACCTAACCACGACACCATGGCGACTCTTCTGGTCGGCCGGTGCCGCGCTCGCCCGATCATGCCCGGTCGTGCGTCGAGTGGCGCGCGGTCCGAGCACGATCGCCTTGCTGGAGCGCTTCGTCGTTCCTCGCCGCCAGGAACGGGCCCATCGCCAGGTAGTCCAGCTTCGCCTCCATGAATCCCCGCACGGCGTCCTCGGGCGAGCAAACGATCGGCTCCTCGTGCATGTTGAAGCTCGTGTTCACGATCGAGTTGAGTCCGGTCAGCCGCTCGTAATGCTCGAGGATCCGGTAGTAGGCGGGGTTGGTGTCCCGGTCCAGGAGCTGCGGCCGTGCCGTTCCGTCGACGTGCACGACGGCCGGCATCTCGCGCCTCATCCACTCGGTGCAGTCGAAGGTGATGGTCATGAAGCGCGCGGTATGCTCGGCTCCCTCCAGGTGGCGGTAGCAGCGGCCCGCGTCGCCGGCCAGGGTCACCGGCGCGAACGGCATGAACTCGGTCCGGTGGAGCTGCTTGTTGAGCCAGTCGTTCACGCTCGCGTCGGTGGCCTGGTACAGGATGCTCCGGTTTCCGAGCGCCCGCGGCCCGTACTCGAGGGCTCCATCGTAGCGCGCCACGATCGCGCCCTGGGCCAGGAGCTCGGCGACCCGGGCCTCCAGCGCGTCGGGACGGACCACGGGAAGTCCCGCTTGGCGGAGGGCGGCCGACATTGCGCTCTCGTCCCAGCTCGGTCCGAGATAGACATGTTCGAGCCGCGCAGCCGCGAACGGATAGGAGCGCGCCTCGGGACGACGGGCGTAGCTGCCGAATGCCGCGCCCACCCCGAGGCCGGCGTCCGTCATCGCGGGGTGGACGGTCACGCTCTCGACCTCCGGCAGCTCGTGGA
>JBOHRQ010000045.1:0-19705 GCA_050732875.1 Gemmatimonadota bacterium
GAGGAGCAGGCCCGCGAGTGACCGAACCCCCGGGGGATGTCACGCGGGCGGGCTTCGTCGCCATCCTGGGACGTCCCAATGCTGGCAAGTCGACCCTCTTGAACGCGCTCGTCGGCGAGCACCTGGCTGCGGTCAGCTCGAAGGTGCAGACGACGCGGCACCGGATCCCGGGTTTCCTGACCCGCGAGGACACGCAGATCGTCTTCGTGGACACGCCCGGCCTGCTGGAGCCAGGCTACCCCCTCCAGAAGGCGATGGTCGACGCGGCGCTGGGGGCGCTCGAGGGCGTCGACGTGGTCTACTGGCTGGTCGACCACGACGAGCCGTCGGAGACCGAGACGGCGCTCCTTGATCGCCTCGCCGCTGGCGAATCCGCGCTCTTCCTGCTCATGACCAAGGCCGACCAGGTGCCGGCCCCGAGGCTGAGCGCGCGCGAGGAGGGCTGGCGGACCGCGGCCGCCTGGAAGCGGGTCCTCAGGATCAGCGCCACGACGGGCGAGGGGCTGGACGAGCTCCTCGACGCGACCCGGGAGCTCCTCCCGTGGCAACCCTTCTTCTACCCGGAAGATCAGCTCACCGACCTCAACCTCCGCTTCCTGGCCGCGGAGCTGGTCCGGGAGGCCTGCTACGAGGAGCTGGGGAAAGAGATCCCGTACAGCGTGCACGTGGCGGTTGACGAGTGGAGGGAGCCGACCGAGCCGGGCGGGAAGACGGCCATCCGGGCGACCATCTTCGTGGAACGGGAGAGCCAGAAGGGGATCGTGATCGGCGAGGGCGGGCGGAAGCTCAAGGCGATCGGGGTTCGCGCGCGGGGCTCGATCGAGGCGCTCCTGGGCGGCCCGGTGTACCTTACCCTGTGGGTCAAGGTACGGAAGAAGTGGTCACGTCGGGAGGCGGACCTCAGGCATTTCGGATACCGACGCTGAGCCCCCGGCGGCGCCCGGGGCAACGATGGAGGAGACATGGCCCTCGACAAGGAGCTTCTCGAGATCCTCGCCTGTCCCAAGTGCAAGGGTGACCTCACCTACAAGGAGGAGGAGCAGGTTCTGGAGTGCCCGGCCTGCCGGCTCCGCTATCCGATCAAGGACGACATCCCGATCATGCTGATCGACGAGGCGGAGTCCTTCTGAGGTCGATCGTTCGGCGGGACCATGCACCGGAGGCCAGCAGGGCCGGCGTGTCATGGCAGCCGAACCATCCCGAACGTCACACAGACGCAACTCGTCAACCTAACTTATTACAGAGCTGATGCTTACATAATATGACATCAACCACATTCGAGACACTGTGAGCGCCCGTGAGCCTGGCCAGACCCTGAACCGACGCGTCCTGGAGCATCTGGGTCAGCACGCCCAGCGGCCCTTGAAGCTCAATGAGATCGCCACCGGGCTCGGGATCAAGGAGGACGGCTATCCGGAGCTCAAGGAGGCCCTCGCCCGGATGACCGACGAGGGGGCGATCTACAAGATCAAGCACCAGCGCTATGCGCTTCCCGAGCAGATCAACCTGGTCGTGGGCCGGCTCGACTCGACCCGCAGGGGTGCCGGCTTCGTGATTCCCGAGCGACGGGACGGCATGCTGGACGTCTTCATCCCGCAGCACCGGCTGGGGGGCGCCATCCATCGGGATCGCGTGGTGGCGCGGATCGAGCGCAAGAAGCGCGAAGGCAACCCGGAAGGGACGATCATCCGGATCCTCGAGCGGGGGCGCGAACAGATCGTGGGCACCCTCCAGAAGGGAAAGCACTTCGGCTTCGTCAAGCCGGACAATCCGCTCTTCCACTTCGACGTCTACGTCGCCCAGGAGGGCCTGGCCGAGGCCCAGGAGGGGCAGAAGGTCGTCGTCGAGATCGACGATTGGGGGGACGGCACGAAGAACCCCGAGGGGCATGTGTCAAAGGTGCTGGGGGACCCCGATGACCCGGGCGTCGACGTTCTCTCGATCGTTCTCTCGCACGGGCTCACGACCGAGTTCCCGCCGGGGGTCGAGGAGGCGGCGAAGAAGCTCCAGGTCGACTTCGCCACCGAAGCGAAGCAGCGGATGGATCTGCGCGATCGCTTCTCGTTCACCATCGACCCGGCGGACGCCAAGGAC
Organism: Gemmatimonadota bacterium; assembly: GCA_050732875.1. Classification (GTDB taxonomy): domain Bacteria; phylum Gemmatimonadota; class Gemmatimonadetes; order JACCXV01; family JAHWKZ01; genus DASRVA01. The sequence goes on from JBOHRQ010000045.1 coordinate 2,095, forward strand.
TTCGACGACGCGCTGTCCCTGGAACGGATAGAGGACGACCGCTTCGAGATCGGGATCCACATCGCCGACGTGAGCCATTTCGTCGGGTACGACAACGAGATCGACGACGAGGCCTACGAACGGGGAACGTCGACCTACCTGGTCGACCGCGTGATCCCGATGCTCCCCGAGCGGCTGTCGAACGAGCTCTGCTCGCTGGTTCCCGGCGAGGACCGGCTGACGTATTCGGTGATCGTCAAGATGGACGGCGATGCCCACGTCCACGGCTTCCAGATCGCCGAGACGGTGATCAGGAGCCGCCAACGGCTCACCTATGCCGAGGCGCAATCGATCATCCAGGGAGATCTCCCGAAGCCCGAGCACAAGGACCTCCTGTTCCCGATCCAGACCCTGCGCAGGCTGGCCAAGCGGCTGAGCGCCCGGCGCTTCGAGCGGGGCAGCCTGGACTTCGACCTGCCCGAGTCACGGGTCGAGCTCGATGCCGAGGGGTTTCCCATCGACATCAAGGAATCCGTGCGCCTCGACAGCATGCGGCTGATCGAGGAGTTCATGCTGCTCGCCAACGAGATCGTGGCGCGCCATGCCACCAAGCGGAAGATCCCCTTCATCTATCGTGTCCACGAGCAGCCGTCGCAGGAGAAGCTCGAGCGGATGCGGGACTTCGTCGGGGTCATGGGATACCGGCTGCCGAAGGGGGGTATTCAGCCCGACGACCTGAAGCGCATCCTCGGCGAGGTGCGCGGAAAGCCCGAGGAGGAGCTCGTCAACACGGTCGTCCTGCGCTCGATGATGCAGGCCCGGTACTCGACCGAGAACATCGGCCACTTCGGCCTCGCGGCCGAGCACTACACGCACTTCACATCGCCCATCCGCCGGTATCCGGATCTGGTCGTGCACCGGCTGCTCAAGCGGCTCGAAGCCGGGGAGCGCTGGAAGGACCCTGTCGAGCGCGAGCGCACGCTGGACAGGCTGGCGAAGACCGCCGAGCACGCCTCGGTGCAGGAGCGGATCGCCGAGCGCGCCGAGCGCGACTCCATCGAGCTGAAGAAGGTGGAGTTCATGGAGCGCCACATCGGCAAGCAGTTCGAGGGGCGGATCAGCGGTGTGCGATCGTTCGGGTTCTTCGTCCGCCTCGACGAGTACTTCGTCGAGGGGATGGTCCCGGTGCATGAGCTGCAGGACGACTACTACGAGTTCCACGAGAACAGCTTCGCCCTGATCGGCCGGAACACAGGACGCAGGTTCCGGCTGGCCGATCCCGTGCGGGTCGAGGTGACCGGCGTCGACAAGGACGAACGGCAGATCGATTTCACGCTGGTGGGGGCAGAGGGTGGGGGAAAGGGCGACGGAAAGGGCAAGCGGCCGGATAAGGAGGCGAGGAAGCAGACGAAGGAGGCGAAGAAGAAGTGAAGCACGAGTTCGCCTTTCCCGCGATTCGGTGGGTGCTGAAGGGATGGTTCTTCGGAAGCGCCGTCCTGTTCTTCTATCTCTTCTGGATCGACGTCTTCGTCCACCGATGGTTCATCCTGCTGTGGTCGCTGTTCAGCGTGGGGCTCGGCGTGTACGTGGCCCCGGCGATCCAGATAGGACGCGACGGGCTGGGTGTGAAGTATCTGTGGAGGTACCGGCGGATCCCCTGGGATCGCGTGGTCAGCGTCCAGAAGACGCCACTCGGGGCCCAGATCCTGACGGCCGAGACCCACTGGCTGTATCGGGTCGTCGGATACCAGTTCCCGATGCCCGGCATCCCGGAGCTGGTGGCCGCCGTGCGGCGCGCCCGGGGCTCAAGGTCTCCTTGACATGACCCCGGCTTCAGTGTAGGAACAGAGGTCACATCAACCCCGTGCAAGGAGGTGGGAGCATGGCGCAGGAAGGTGGCGGTGGAGGAGGTCAGGGGGGCATCTACGCCATCCTGATCATCATCGTGATCCTGATCCTGGCGGCGGTGCTCTACATGAGCGGCGCTTTTGGCGGTGGGGGCGGAGACGACGCTACCGACATCAACGCCGACGTCGACATCTCGGCGCCCGACGTACCCGGAACCGACGGGAACGACGGTGGTGGAGGCGGAGAGCAGGGCGGGGGGAGCTGATCCCCGCAAGATCGCTCGAGGGGGTGCCTCAGGCGCCCCCTCCTTCCTTCCGGCGGGCGCGACCCGCCACCGATGCGTCCAGATCCTCGCCGGGCGTCTCCTCGTAGCCGATGACGGTATTGTAGATCGCCCGGTCGTAGAACCGGCTGATCGCCCGTGTCACCTCGAGCTCGAGTGCCATCGAGAGCGGCTTGTTCTCCACCAGCTTTTCCCAGAGCGCTCGCTTGGCGAGCAGGATGGCGGCGATCACCTGGGCGATGGGAAAGCCTTCGCGGCGCCGGTCGCGCCCGATCCTCTGATAGTGCGGGTCGATCCGCGGATCCCACTCCCCATGCCGGAGCCAGGTGGCCAGATAGTGATAGAGCGCCTCCGTGTCGCGGAGGAGCTCGTCGGTGTCGCCATAGGACGCATAGGCGGGTGTCGACGGGTCCTGCTGCACGGTTTCGAGCCATTCCTTGACCCACTTCTTGGCGTGACCGGCGATGTAGCGACCGAGGCGGATCTGGGGCGCGATGCTGAAGTAGCGGGTGGGAGCCGGGGCTCCCGGCGGCTTACTCACGGACCCGGACCTCCTCGACCGTTGTGGCGCCCGAAGGCTCGAACGCCGTCTTCTCCTCGATCCCGGCCTCGACCGGAACGCGATAGTTGCCGCTGAAGCACGCGTCGCAGTGACGCTCGCGGGCGCCGACTGCGCGGTAGAGCCCGTCGAACGAAAGGTACGCCAGGGAATCGGCGCCGACATGGCGACGGATCTCATCGACCGTTCGGCTCGAAGCGATCAGCTCGTCGCGGTTGGGGATGTCGATGCCGTAGTAGCAGGGATGGCGAAGGGGGGGCGAGGCGATCCTGAGATGGACCTCCTTCGCGCCGGCGTCCCGGATCACTCGCACCAGGGCTCCCGAGGTCGTGCCGCGGACGATCGAGTCGTCGACCACCACGACCCGGCGGTCTTTGATCACGCTGGTCACCGGGTTGTACTTGATCTTGACCCGGAAGTCGCGTACGTCCTGGCCGGGCTGGATGAAGGTGCGGCCGATGTAGTGGTTCCGGATGAGGCCGTGCTCCAGCGGCAGTCCGCTCTGCTCGGCGTATCCGGCCGCGGCGGCGTTGCTAGAGTCGGGGACCGAGAAAACGCAGTCGGCGTCGGCGGGCTGCTCGCGCGCGAGCTCCCGGCCCATCCGCCGCCGGGCCTCGGCGGCGCTAAGGCCGAACAGTACGGAGTCGGGGCGGGCGAAGTAGATCTGCTCGAAGACGCACATGCACTCGGAGTCTGCGGGCTCGTCCCTCAGGACCTCCAGACCGCCTTCGAGCGGGAACTTGAGGACCTCGCCGGGCCCTACGTCGCGCTCGGGGGCGACACCCACCAGGTCGAGCGCGCAGGTCTCCGAGGCCAGCACGAAGACGCCGTCCTCGCGGCGTCCCATGGACAGCGGACGGAAGCCGTGCGGATCGCGCGCGGCGTACAGCGCGTCCTGGGTCAGGATGAGGAACGACCAGGCACCCTTCAGCTCGTCCAGCGCCTCCAGGATGGCCTCGTCGCGCGTAGGCTTGCGGGAGGCCGCGATCAGGTGGACCAGCACCTCGGTGTCCATCGAGGACTGGAAGATCGAGCCCGCGTCCTCCAGGCGGCGGCGGAGGGTCCGCGCGTTGACAAGGTTGCCGTTGTGGGAGACCGCCAGGAATCCATCCCGATAGTTCACCAGGATCGGCTGGGCGTTGGCGAGGATCGGCGATCCCGTCGTCGAGTAGCGGTTGTGTCCGATGGCGGCCGTCCCCTCGAGCTCGTTCAGCGCGTCGCGGTCGAAGACGTCGGCCACCAGGCCCATCCCGCGGCGGACGCCGGGGAGCCGGCCGTCGGAGGTGACGATGCCCGACGACTCCTGCCCGCGGTGCTGGAGCGCGTAGAGTCCCAGGTAGGCCCATTCGGCGGCGCGGGGGTGGCCGACCACCCCGACGATACCGCACTCTTCGCGCAATCCCCGCTTCATCGGCTGGCCTCCGTGCTTCGCATGATGCTCGGGATCGTACCCTCGTAGAGGGTCTCCAGGTCCGGGCGCCCGCGCTCGCCAAGGCCCACGATGCGGAAGACGGGGTCGCCGGTCAACCGCGCGGCCGCCCGATGCGGAAGATCGTGGCTCGAAAGTCGATCGGCGACCTCCTCCACGTCTTCCGGCGAAACGACGAGGAGCATCCGGCCCCCGTCTTCCCCGAAGAGGGCGGGCAGCGGATCGGCGTCGGCTGGCAGCTCGAGCTCGATCCCCGTGCCGGGTGGATGGGAGAAGAGGAGCTCGGCGGCGGCCACCGCCAGCCCACCGTCGCTGATGTCGTGCGCCGAGCGCATGAGCCCCGCCCCGGCGAGCGCCCGGACGGCCTCGCCCAGCCGCCGCTCCGCCGCCAGGTCGACTTCCGGTGGGCGGCCGGCCGTGAGGTCCAGCACCACGTGGAGGAGAGAGGAGGCCCCCAGGTGGGAGCCCTCACCACCTGCCAGGATCACCAGGTCGCCCGGCCGGCCGCGGCCGGGAAAGATCACGCGCTCCAGATCGACGACGCCGACCATCCCGACGGTCGGGGTCGGGTGGATGGCGCCGCGCCCGGACTCGTTGTAGAAGGAGACGTTGCCGCTCACGACCGGCGTATCGAGGGCGCGGCAGGCCTCCGAGATCCCGCGGATCGCCTCCACGAACTGCCAGTAGACGTGGTCCTTCTCGGGGTTTCCAAAGTTGAGGCAGTCGGTGATGGCGAGCGGCCGGGCGCCGACGGCGGCCAGGTTGCGGGCGGCCTCGGCGACCGCGAGCGCCCCGCCGCGGCGGGGATCGCAGTATACCCAGCGGCCGTTCCCGTCGACGGCGAGGGCGAGGCCGCGCGAGGTCCCGCGGATCCGCACCACGGCGGCGTCGGCGCCGGGGGCGACCACGGTCCCTGTCTGGACGGTGTGATCGTACTGCTCCCACACCCAGCGCTTGCTGGCGATGGAAGGGGAGGCCAGGAGCCTTTCGAGGGCTTCGAGCGGATCGATGCCGGCCAGCTCGCTGGCATCCGGCATCGCCGCGTGGACCCGGGCGAGGTACGCGGGCGGATCGACCTCGCGGGCATAGCGCGGCACCAGGTCGGTCAGTGCCCGGACGGGGATCTCGCAGACGGTCGCCCCGCCATCCAGGATCCGCCATACACCGTCCCCGGTCACACGGCCCACGCGCGTGCAGGGGAGGTCCCACTTCGCGGCCACTTCCATCAGCCCGGGCTCGCTCGACGGGTCGGCGGAGATCAGCATCCGTTCCTGCGACTCGCTGAGGAGCACCTCGTAGGGGGTCATGCCGGGCTCGCGGCGGGGGACCCTGGCCACGTCGATCTCGATCCCGGTCCCGCCGCGCGACGCCATCTCGCTCGAGCTGGAGGTCAGGCCGGCCGCTCCCATGTCCTGGATGCCCGAGACCACGCCGCGCCCGATCAGCTCGAGCGTAGCCTCGAGGAGGAGCTTCTCGGTGAACGGGTCGCCGACCTGCACCGTGGGCCGGCTCTCGAGGGTGTCGTCACCCAGCTCGCTGGAGGCCAGCAGGCTCGCCCCATGGATCCCGTCGCGGCCGGTCGAAGACCCGAGCACGTAGACGGCGTTCCCGGGCTCGCCGGAGGAGGCGCGGGTCAGGTCCTCGTGACGCAGGAGCCCGACGCACATCGCGTTGACGAGCGGGTTGCCGCGGTAGGCGCCATCGAACACGACCTCGCCGCCTACGGTGGGCACCCCGACACAGTTCCCGTAGTCGCCCACGCCGCGGACCACGTTGCGGAACAGATAGCGGACATGCGGATCGTCGAGCTCGCCGAAGCGCAGCGAATTCAGCAGCGCGATCGGCCGCGCCCCCATGGTGAAGACGTCCCGCAGGATCCCCCCGACCCCGGTCGCCGCTCCCTGGTAGGGCTCGACCGCCGACGGGTGGTTGTGGCTCTCCATCTTGAAGACGACGGCCAGGCCGTCCCCGACGTCGACCGCGCCGGCGTTCTCGCCGGGCCCCTGGACGACCTGCGGCCCGGTGGTCGGAAACTCGGCCAGGCGCGCCCGGCTGTATTTGTAGCCGCAGTGCTCGCTCCACATGAGGCTGAAGACGCCGAGCTCGGTGAAGCCGGGCTCCCGGCCCAGCAGCTCGACAATGCGCTCGTACTCGGAGGGCGTGAGGCCGTGGGCCATGACGTCGGCCTCGGTGATCGGGCGGTTCTCCAGCGCGGTCGTCACGCCGCCGCCTCCACCAGTCCCTCGAACACGGGGCGGCCGTCGGCCGAGCCCAGCAGGAGATCCATGGCGCGGTCGGGATGTGGCATGAGACCGACGATGTTGCCGGTACGGTCGGCGATGCCGGCGATGTCGCGGGCCGAGCCGTTGGGATTGGCCTCGGGCATCGCTTCGCCGGAAGCGTCCACGTAACGGAAGACGACACGGCCTTCGGATTCGAGTCGGTCCAGCACGTCGGGCGGCGCGACGTAGTTGCCCTCGCCGTGCGCGACGGGGAAGCGGACCAGCTGGCCAAGCTCGTAGTGTCGGGTGAACGGGGTAGCCGTCGACTCGATCCGGAGCCACTGCGGCCGGCAGACGAACGTGAGAACGTCGTTCCGCATGAGCGCGCCGGGGAGAAGACCGGCCTCGGTCAGGATCTGAAAACCGTTGCAGATGCCGAGCACGGGCCGCCCGGACTTCGCGAAGCGGATCACCTCCTCCATGATCGGGCTGAAGCGGGCGATCGCCCCGGCGCGCAGGTAGTCCCCGTAGGCGAACCCGCCGGCCAGGACGATCGCCCTGACGCCGGCCAGGTCACGTTCCTTGTGCCAGAGCCAGACGGGCTTCGCGGCGCCGACGCTGCCGACGGCGTCGAAGACGTCCTGGTCGCAGTTGGTGCCGGGGAAGCGGACGACGCCGATCGGGACCCGGGTACCGGTCAACGCCCGTCCTCATGGACCCGGTAGTCGAAGCGCTCGATGACGGGGTTGGCCAGGAGCCGCTCGCACATCTCCCGGACCTCTCGATCGACCGCCGAGCGATCCGGCTCGTCGATGTCGAAGGTGATCCACTTGCCGACCCGCAGATCGGAGACGCCATCGTAGCCGAGCGCCCCCAGCGCGTGGGTCAGGGTCTCTCCCTGGGGGTCCAGCAACCCGGGCTTGAGCTGGATGAAGACCTCGACCCGGCTCACCGGGCTGCTTCTCCGGCCCTGGAGGGATGCCCGCCTCCGCGCGGGAGTGGATGTCCGGTGACCCGGTGGTATGCCTCGAGGTAGCGCTCCGTCGTGGCTTCGACCGCGGCGTCGGGGAGCGGTGGCAGCGGCGGCTCACCATCCCAGCGGCCGGTCTTCCGCTCGGCCTCGAGGAAGTCGCGCACCGGCTGCTTGTCAAAGGAGGCCTGCGGCCCTCCCGGCCGCCACTCCTCGGCGTCCCAGAATCGTGAGGAGTCGGGGGTCAGGACTTCGTCGATCAGGAGGACCGCGTCCCCGTCCGCCGCCCGGCCAAACTCGAACTTGGTGTCGGCAAGGATGATCCCGTGCTCGGCGGAGTGGTCGCTGCCCTCGGCGTAGAGGGAGAGCGAGCGGTCGCGCAGCTCGCGCGCCAGGTCGCTGCCGATCAGCCGCGCCATCTCCTCGAAGGCGATGTTCTCGTCGTGGCCGCTCTCGGCCTTGGTGGCCGGCGTGAAGATCGGCTTCGGCAGCCGGTCGCCCCGCTCGAGGCCCGCGGGAAGCTGGATCCCGGTGACGCGACCCGTCGCCTGATACTCCTTCCATCCCGATCCGTCGAGATAGCCCCGGACCACGCACTCGACGGGGATGGTCTCGGCTCGCCGGCAGAGCATCGCGCGCCCTGCGAGCGTCGCGCGATGACGCGCCAGGGTGGGCTTCCGCTCGACGATCTGGTCGATGTCGGCGGTGATCCGGTGATGGGGCTCGGCCGCGTGCAGAAGGTCGAACCAGAAGTCGGAGAGCCCGGTCAGGACGGCGCCCTTGTCCGGAATCCCGCGCTCGAAGACGATGTCGAACGCGGACAGCCGGTCGGTGGCTACCATCAGGATGTGGTTCCCGAAGGCGAACATCTCCCGCACCTTGCCGCGGCGGATCCGGGGCAGGGGAAGCTCGAGGTCGGTCAGCGGCCGGGTCGGGCTCACGAGGCCGCTAAGGTAACGTGGTCGGGTCCCGCTCGCTGCCTCGAACCGCTACCGGATCAGGAGTCGGGTCGCGACGCCGTCCCGCTCCACGTACAGCTCGATCGTCCCGCCGGACCCGAGCGTCTGGACCATCCACGCCACGTCGTCCTCGGAGGCGAGCCGGCGTCCGTTCAGGGCGAGGAGGACGTCGCCGGTCTGGAGCCCCAGATTCCGAAACCCTCCGCCCGGCCGGACGTTGTCGAGATAGAGACCGGTCGCGCTGCGTACGCCGATGCTCGAGGCCAGGGTCGCATCCAGCACGACCACGTCAGCTCCGAAGGGGGTCTCGATCCGTCGGGCGCGGGTGAGCGGATCCTCCTCCGGCGTTAGCGTGACAGTCACCGGTCCCTCGGACCGCTGGACGAGCAGATCCACCGAGGCCCCGCTCGGCAGGTCGAGAATCCGTCCCTCCCAGTCGAGCGCCGAGCCGATGGGCTCGCCGTCCGCCTCCGCCAGGAGATCTCCCTGCCTGAGGCCGGCCTGCGCCGCAGGGCTGCCCGGGTCCACCCGGGTCACCAGCACCCCCGCCGACAGCCGGTCGCTTTCCGGCGGGGTCTCGGTCGAGACGTGCAGGCCCGTCCAGGGCTGGCGGATCGAGCCGAACTCGACGACGTCGGCCAGCGCGCGCTTGGCGCGGTCGATGGGAATCGCGAAGCCCAGCCCGATCGACCCGCCGGACCTCGAGAAGATGAAGGAGTTCACGCCGATCACCTCGCCCTGAGAGTTGACCAGCGGCCCGCCGGAGTTTCCGGGATTGATGGCGGCATCGGTCTGGATCATGTTGGACCACACCTGCTCGCCGTCTTCTCCCTGGCCGGGCCGCACGTCCCGGCCGAGCGCGGAGATGACGCCCACCGTGACCGACGGGTTGCGATCGGCCAGCAGATAGCCGAACGGGTTCCCGATGGCGATCGCCCACTCGCCGATCATGAGATCGTCGGAATCGCCGAGGGGAGCCACGGGGAGGTCGGCGCCGTCGATCTTCAGGACCGCCAGATCGGTCACCTCGTCGGCCGCGATCAGCTCGGCGGGGAACTGGCGGCCGTCCATCAGCGTCACGACGATCCGGGTCGCGCCCGCGACGACGTGCTGGTTGGTCACGATGTAGCCGTCCTGGGAGACGATGAACCCCGATCCCAGGCCCTCCACCTGGCGGAGTCTCTCACGCGGTCCGAAGAGGCTGCCGAAAAAGGGGTCGTCGAAAAAGGATCGCGAGGTCACGACCTGGGTCGCCACGACGTTGACCGAGACGACCGCCGGGCCCACACGCTCGGCCGCCACCACGATCGCGTTGCGCCGCGACTCGTCGATGGAGGCCGGCTGGGCCGTCGCGCTCGACAGGACACGCTCGAGCCCCCGCGGGTTCTCCCGCGAGCCCAGAAGCCAGCCGCCCAGGATCGCGAGGCCGACCAGGGCGACGAGAGCGGCGCGTCTAGCGATCATACTCGACCTTCCAGAGAAACAGTCCGTGGGGAGGCGCGGCTCCGGCGGGGACGCGCGGTCCGCCCCCCTCCAGCGCGGCGCCGATGGCGTCTTCGGGCACGCGCCCACGACCGACCGCCACGAGGGCGGCGACGATCGCGCGAACCATGTGACGAAGGAAACGATCGGCCGTGATCTTCAGTACCCGACCTTCGTCGGTGGGGTCCCAGCGTGCGTCCATGATCGTGCAGATCCCGCTGCGAGCGTCGGTGGGGGAGCCGTCTCCTTTGGCGAAGCGGCGGAAGTCGTGGGTGCCGTGGAGCCGGGCGGTGGCCGCCTCGATCGGCTCCCACGCCAGCGGCCGGGCCTGGGGCCAGGCGTAGCGGCTGACGAACGGCGAACGACTCCGCGGTCCTTCGGCGACGAAGTACCGGTACGAGCGCTTGCGAGCGTCGTGCCGGGCATGGAAATCCGGCGCCGCATCCTCCAGACGCTCGATCCACACGTCACGCGGCAGGTGCGCGTTCCACGCGCGGCGGAGCTCGGCCGGGCCCAGGCGGCCCGGATGCTCGAAGTGGATCACCTGGCCGCGAGCATGCACGCCGGTGTCAGTGCGGCCGGCAGCCACCACCGCGACCGGTTCGCTCAACACTTCCTCCAGCGCCCGCTCGCAGGTTTGCTGGACGGTGGGCGCGTCGGGCTGGCGCTGCCAGCCCCGATAACTTGTACCGTCATACTGCAGCACGCCTCGGATGCGATTCGGCATGGGACGCGGGCCAAGTTATCGGCGGCCGCGGAGGGCAGCAATCGAGCCGTGCGCGCGGTTGCGCCGCCCGGGAGGGCCGGATACGTTGCCCCGTCATGCCGAAAATCGCGCTCCACACGCAGATCCTGCTGGGCCTCGTCCTGGGCGCGGTGGCGGGGATCGTGGTCGGGCCCGCGATCGCCGTGATCAAGCCTGTCGGCGATCTCTTCATCCGACTCATCACGATGATCGTCGTCCCCCTCGTCTTCGCGTCGATCCTGATCGGCGTGGCGAGCCTCGGCGACCTCACCAAGCTGGGGCGGATCGGCGTCAAGACCATCGTCTACTACCTCGTCACGACCGCCATCGCGATCACGATCGGGCTGACGCTCGCCAACATCGTGCAGCCCGGCTCGCGGCTCGCCCCGGACATCAAGGACCGCCTCCTGACGGACTTCGCCGGAGCGGCCGAGGTTTCGATCGAGCAGGCCACCGCCAAGCCGAGCGTGATCGACACCCTGCTCGACATCGTGCCCACCAACCCCGCCGCCTCGATGGCCGAGGCGAACATGCTGCAGGTCATCTTTTTCGCGCTCGTCTTCGGGATCGCGCTCACATACCTGGACCGCGAGAAGTCGGAGCCTGTCCTGCGCTTCATGGACGCCGTCAACGAGGCCATGATCCAGCTCGTCCACCTGGTCATGAAGGTCGCGCCGTACGGTGTGTTCGCCCTGATCGCGGCCATCATCGGCCAGTACGGGCTGGGCATCCTGAAGACGCTCATCGTCTACGCGCTCGTCGTCGTGGTCGGGCTCGCCATCCACATGGGGGTCGTCTATCCGACCGCCGTGCGGCTCCTGGCGGGAATGAACCCGGTCCATTTCTTCCGCGGGATCGCCCCCGCCCAGCTGGTGGCGTTCAGCACATCGTCGTCCAACGCCACGCTGCCGGTGACGATGGAGTGCGCCGAGGAGAACCTGGGCGTGAGCGAGGAGATTTCGGCGTTCGTGCTGCCGCTCGGGGCCACCATCAACATGGACGGGACGGCGCTCTACCAGGGGGCGGCGACGATCTTCATCGCTCAGGTCTACGGGCTCGAGCTCACGATAACGCAGCAGCTCATGGTGCTCCTTACCGCCACCCTCGCCTCGATCGGCGCGGCCGGGGTCCCCGGGGTCGGCATGATCACGCTGGCTCTCGTCCTCAAAACGGTCGGCATCCCGCTCGAGGGGATCGCGCTGATCCTCGGCGTCGACCGGATCCTCGACATGTGCCGGACGACCGTGAACATCACCGGCGACGCTTCGTGCGCGGTCTTCGTGGCGGCTACCGAGGGCGAGCTCGAGATCCCGCCGCCGATCGCCGCCGGCGGCGAGAAGCCGGTATGGACGACGGAGGCCTGGGACTGAGCGAAGAGGCCGGCATCGCCAACGGCGATCCGCACGCCTGCCTGCACGCGATCTCCGAAGGCAAGGACCTTCCGCCCGAAGCGGCGGCGGCGCTGTTCGGGCGCATGATGGACGGGGAGGTGCCCCCGGTCCTGACCGGTGCCCTCCTGGCCGCGCTCCGGACGAAGGGGGAGACGGTGGCCGAGATGGCGGCCGCGGCCAGCGCGATGCGGGCGCGGGCCGCCAGGCTCGTGACCTCCCGGCAGCGCCTCGTCGACACGTGCGGCACGGGCGGGGACTTCTCCGGCACGTTCAACGTCTCGACCGCGGCCGCCTTCGTGGCGGTCGCGGCGGGTATCCCGGTCGCCAAGCACGGCAACCGCGCGGCGTCGTCCCGCTGCGGGTCGGCGGACGTCCTCGAGGCGGCCGGGGTGGCGATCGATCTCCCGCCCGAGATGTGCGGGCGCGTCCTCGACCGGGCCGGAATCGCCTTCCTGTACGCGCCCAACTTCCACCCGGCCACGCGGCACGCGATCGGGCCCCGCCGCGAGATCCGGATCCGGACGGTCTTCAACCTGCTCGGGCCGCTCACCAACCCGGCGGGGGTCCGGCGTCAGGCGATCGGGGTTCCTTCGGAGGAGCTGGTGGCCCCGGTCGCAGAGACGCTCAAGGAGCTCGGGACCGAGCACGCGCTGGTGGTGCACGGACGCGACGGGCTGGACGAGATCTCGGTGTCGGCGCCGACAGTCGTGGCCACCGTGCGGGGCGGCGAGATCCGATGGGACGAGATCACGCCGGAGGATCTGGATCTCGCCCGCCACCCGCGGGAGGCATTGGCGGGCGGAGACGCGAGCCACAACGCGGCCCTCATGCGGCGCGTTCTGGAGGGCGGAGGCACGGCCGCCGAGGTCGACTTCACGGCCGCCAACGCCGGCGCCGCGATCCTGGTCGGAGGCGGAGCGCCGGATCTGAAGGCCGGCGTAGCCCAGGCCCGCGAGATCCTCTCCACCCGCGCCGCCGCGGACGCCCTCGACGAGCTGATCAAGGTTTCGCAGGAGGAGGCGCGGCAGAAGTGACGTCAGGAATGCGATCAATGGTGGAGGCGTCGCGGTGAACCCTGGAGGAGGCCGTTGCGCAGGAAGGAGCCCGACCCGCTTCGCGGGTGCCCCGCCCGCAGCGAAGCGAGGAGGCTCCGCGACTGGGCGCCCGGCCGACGAAGGGGTTCACCACGACGCCCCGGCGATGACGACCGATTACCGGTACTTCCGCAGCACCCCGATCGCGACACCTTGGATGAGGACCCGCTCGGCCGCATACCGCTGCGGCTCGTGCCGGGGATTGGCCGGCTCGAGCCGCACCGTCCCGTCCGGCTCCTGCCGGAACGTCTTCAGCGTCGCGCTCTCGCCGTCGATCAGCGCCACCACGCGCTCGCCCGGGAGAGCCGTCTCACGCCGCTCCACCACCAGGAAGTCGCCGTCCTGGATGTGCTCGTCGATCATGGAGTCGCCGCGGACCTGGAGGACGAACGTCTCGCCCCGTCCAAGGAGATGCTCGGGCACGGCCAGCACCTCGTCCTCGGAGAGGGCCTCGATCGGCCGCCCGGCCGCGACCCGCCCCAGCAGGGGGAGCTCCACCGCGGTCGAGACACGGGGCTGGGTGATCTCGAGCGCCCGGCTCCGGTGGGCGTCCCGGCGGAGCGCCCCTTTGGCCTCCAGGTTGCTCAGATGCTCGTGAACGGTGGCCACCGAGGAGAGGCCGAAGTGGGCGCCGATCTCTTCCAGGCTGGGCGCGTAGCCGTTCGCGTCCATGAACTGGCGGACGTAGTCGTAGATCTCACGCTGCCGCTTCGTTAGCTTCATCTCTCTTCCGCCTGCGCGCTGGGGTTGCGCTCGCATGGATCCCATGGATGGCCCGAATCTCGCCGAACAAAACCCGAAAGTCAAGCCGGGGTACCTCGCGAGCACCATGGCCCGCAAACGGGTCGAGGTCGCAGAGAGAGCCCGCCGGATTTCCGAGGTGCGGCTTCGCGATCTGTCCGGCCGCGTCCGTTCGCCGCGGCCATGGGCTAAGGCCCTCAAGCGGGACGGGGTTGCCGTGATCGCCGAGATCAAGCGCAGGAGCCCGTCGGCGGGGAGCCTGGATCCGAACGTCGATCCGGTAATGCGGGCGAAGGTCTACGCAAGGCACGGGGCGTGTGCCGTCAGCGTGCTCACCGACGGCGACTTCGGGGGCGAGCTGAAGGACCTCGAGCGGGTCGCCCTGGCGATCGACCTGCCCGTTCTGAGAAAGGATTTCCTCATCGACCCGTGGCAGGTGTGGGAAAGCCGGGCCGCCGGTGCCGACGCGGCGCTGGTGATCGTGGCTGCTTTGGAGGACTCGGAGCTCGCCGCCCTCGCGAGCACGGCGCGGGAGGCCGGCGTCGGGCTTCTGGTCGAGATTCACGACCCGGAGGAGATCCCGCGCGCGCTGGCGCTCGATCCAGAGGTGGTCGGCGTGAACGCCCGCGACCTCGAGACCCTGGAGACGGACTCCGAGCGGGCGAGCCGGACCGTCGCGGCCCTTCGCGGCGAGGCGGCGGCGGAGATCGTCGTGGTGGCCGAAAGCGGCATCGCGAGGCCGGCCGACGTGCGCCGGGCGCGTGAGTCGGGGGCCGACGCGGTGCTGGTCGGGGAGGCCCTCATGCGGGCGGAAGACCCGGGCCGGCGGCTCGCCGAGCTGGTGGCGGCCGGAGCGGCATCGTGAGGACCCGGAAGAGGGCAGGGCCGCCCTTCGTCAAGGTATGCGGCCTGGCCGACCGCCGGTCGGCCGAAGCGGCGCTCAAGGCGGGCGCCGATTACCTGGGACTCGTCTTCGCCCCCAGCCCGCGTCAGGTGCGGACCGAGACGGTCGCCGAGGTGGTGCGGGCGGTCGCCGCCCGCTGGGTGGGAGTCTTCGTCGACGCGCCGATCGAGCGAATCGAAGAGTCGGCGCGCGAGCTCGACCTGGCCGCGATCCAGCTCCACGGGTCCGAGGACGCCGCCACCTGTCGCGAGGTCAGGAGCCGGGTCGGCCGACCGCTCTGGAAAGCCCTTCCGTGGATCGGCGACCCGGCGCCTCTGCTGGCCTACGCCAATGTGGTGGACGTGGTGCTCCTCGACGCCGGCGGGCCCGGCCGGGGAGGCACGGGCAAGGAGCTTCCGTGGGGCGAGATCGCCGCGAGATACCCGCGCTCCCACCGTCCCGTCCCGCTGGTCCTGAGCGGCGGGCTCCACGACGGGAACGTGGCCGAGGCGATCGCCATCGTACTGCCGGACGGTGTGGACGCCTCGAGCCGGCTCGAGTCCGCACCGGGGCTGAAGGATCCCGAGCGTGTCGAGCGATACGTGGCGGCGGCGCGACAGCGAGTCGACGAGGAAAGGGAACGATGAGCGGATCCTCCTCGACGACCCGTGCGGGCTACTTCGGTCCGTATGGCGGGCGCTTCGTCCCGGAGACCGTGATCGCCGCGCTGGACGAACTGGAGACGGCGTGGATGGAGGCCGCCGCCGACCCCGGATTCCGAGACGAGCTCGACGGACTGCTCCGCGATTACGTCGGACGGCCCTCGCCGCTCACCTTGGCACCGCGGCTTTCGGAGGCGGCCGGCCGCGAGATCTGGCTCAAGCGCGAGGACCTCAACCACACCGGCGCCCATAAGATCAACAACACGCTGGGACAGGTGCTGCTCGCCCGACGCATGGGGAAGGCACGTATCATCGCGGAGACGGGAGCGGGGCAGCACGGCGTCGCGACCGCCACCGCGTGCGCCCGCTTCGGGCTCGAGTGTGTGGTCTACATGGGAGCCGATGACGTCCGCCGCCAGGCCCTGAACGTCTACCGCATGCGGCTCCTCGGCGCCGAGGTCGTCTCCATCGATGCCGGGACGCGAACGCTGAAGGACGCCACCAACGCCGCCATCCGCGAGTGGGTGACGCGGGTCGAGGACACGCACTACGTGATCGGCTCGGTGGTCGGGCCGCACCCCTATCCCGCTCTCGTGCGGGAGCTCCAGGCCGTGATCGGCCGCGAAGCTCGGGGGCAGGCCCTCGAGCGGTGGGGGGGGCTGCCGGCCGGCGTCGTGGCGTGCGTCGGAGGCGGCTCGAACGCGATCGGGATCTTCCATGCGTTTCTCGACGACCCGGTGCTCCTGATCGGTGTCGAGGCGGCCGGCGAGGGGCTGGACGGACGCCACTCGGCGACGCTGGCGGCGGGGCGCCCCGGCGTTCTCCACGGGGCCCGCAGCTATCTCCTGCAGGATGACGACGGGCAGGTGACCGGGGCGCACTCGGTGGCTCCCGGGCTCGACTACCCGGGCGTGGGCCCCGAGCACGCCGCGCTCTACGACAGCGGCCGCGCGATCTACGTCACCGTGGACGACGCCGAAGCGCTGTCGGCGTTCCATCGGCTGAGCCGGCTGGAGGGGATCATCCCGGCGCTGGAGAGCGCGCACGCCATCGCCTGGCTGCTCCGGAAGCCCGCTGAGATCGCTCCCGGGTCGCGGCTCGTCGTCTGCCTCTCCGGACGCGGCGACAAGGACGTGCAGGCGGTGGCGGAGATGGAAGCCGCCGAAGGCCGACCATGACGGGAGCGGCGAGCCCGGGCCAGGCGGCAGGCGAGCTTCTTCAGGAGATCGTCCGGGCCTTCAAGGTCCGGCGGCTGTATGCCGAAGGTCATCCCCAGCGAACCGCGACCGAGAGCTCGGCGGCCGAGCGGATCGCGACGGTCCTGGAGGAAAACGGCGTCCTGGAGGTGACGCTGGAGGATGGGGAAGTGCGGTCGGGCGATCACGTCGTCCCCATGCCGGGGGCCGAGACCTCCCTGCTTTCCATCCTGTATCACGAGGGGATCCGCGAGGTCGCTTTCCATCCCGGCCTCGAGCCGCCCGAGCTGGCTCTCTTTCTGGACCACGTCGCGGAAGTGGCGGCGGTATCCGCCGGCGAGCGGGATCTGCTGGCACGGCTGTGGGAGGAGACCCTTCCCCACATCCACTACGGGTTCGTGGAGGGGCTGGCCGATCAGGAGTGGATGTCCGAAGCCGAGGAGCGGGCCGAGCCGGACGACGGTCCCGCACCCGGCCCGGTCGTTCTCGAGCCCGAAGATCGGGCTGCCCTCGACATGCCGGTGGTCGCGCTCCCGGATCCGACCGCCTACCGGCTCACCGAGGACGATCTCTCGCGGCTCCAGATCGAGTTCGAAGCCGAGAAGGCGCGGGGCCTCCTGCACGAGGCCCTGACCTGTATCCGCGAGCTCCTGTTCGATCCTCCGCAGGATGATCCGACGCCGGTCGTCGGCGCCCTGGCCGATGTTCAGGCCGGACTTCTCCGGGAGGGTCGCCTGGGCGACGTGCGGTCGCTCCACGAGGTCTTCCGGCCGTACCTCGAGGGTCCGGCGGTCGACGCGGTCGTAGCGGAGACGTTCGCCCGCCTCAGAGGTGCGGCCCTGGATGAAAAGGCGATTACGCGGCTCGTCGAGCGCCTCCAGGAGGGTCGTGCAAAGGAGCCGGAGCTGACCGACTACCTCCGGATGTTCGGCCCCGAGCTGCTCCCGGAGCTCCTGGCCGCGCTCCCGGAGATCAAGCGGCTCTGCCAGCGGCCGGCGATTGCCGAGGTCCTGGTGGGGCTCGCGGCGCGCAATACCGAGGCGTTGCGGGCAGCGCTTTCACGTGGCCCCGAGCCGGTCGCGGCCGCGGCCGCCTTTCTCGCCGGCGCGCTCGAGGACCCCGACCTGGGGCCCGCCCTGGAAGCGGCGCTCGGTCGCCCGGAGCCGCG
>JBOHRQ010000046.1:0-19288 GCA_050732875.1 Gemmatimonadota bacterium
CGGGACCAGCCTTCGTTGGCGTCGACGCGGATCGGCTTTTCGGTCGCCCCGCGGATCGTCTCGAGGACGGCCCGGTCGCCCTCGAACCCGAGCTTGATCTTGAGGATGGGGTAGCGCTCCGCCTCGGCCACCTTCTCCCGCATCCGCTCCGGCTCGTCGATCCCGATCGTGAACGAAGTGGCCGGGATCCGCTCCAGGTCGAGGCCCAGCCAGCGATAGAGGGGGAGGCCATGGCGGCGTCCCACGAGATCGTGGAGCGCCATCGAGATCGCCGTCTTGGCGCTGGCGTTGTCCCAGAGGTGTCCGTTCAGCCGGCGCTCGATCCGGTCGAGGGCGTAGGGATCGTCCCCCACCAGCGGCAGGAGCTCGCCGAGAGCGGCCTCCACGGTGGCGGCGGTCTCGCCGTAGCGCCGGGACGGGGCCGCCTCCCCCCAGCCCTCGTCGCCGTCCTGCTCGAGGCGCACGAGCCAGTGCTCGTAGGTCCGGTGCTCGGAGCGGGCGATCCGGAAGGGATGGGTGGGAGTGAGGACGACCCGGCGCGTCTCGGCCCGCATCAGCCGGCCTCCCCGGCCTTCACCGCGACCTCGCCTGGGCCGACCCGGGCCAGGATCGCCTCGACCAGCGGCTCGGCGCCGAACTTGACGGGGTCGACGGCCGGCAGGCCGGTCTCTTCGGAGATCCGGTCCGCCCACCTCCGCGCACCCCTCTCGTCCAGGTCGTGGCCGTTCAAGGCGATCCCCACGACCGGGGCGGGCTTCAGATAGCCGGCCATCCGCTCGTACAGGGCGATCCACTCGGGGAGCAGCATGATCTCGATCTCGTCGTTCAGCGTGCGGGTGCGGGTCGGCTGGTGGACCAGGATCTGGGCGTCGGGCATAGAGCCGTGGAGAAGCGCCAGCGTGACGCCGCTGTAGCCGGGATGGAGGAGCGAGCCCTGGCCCTCGACGAAGACGAGGTCGTGGCCGGGCGCGTTCTCGAGCACGATGCGCTCGGCGGCGCCGGCCACGAAGTCGGCGATCACCCGGTCGACCACCAGGCCGTGGCCGTCGATGAAAAGGCCGGTCTGCCCGGTCGGAGCGAAGACCGCCCGGTGGCCCAGGCGGCGCGCGGCCAGGGTCAGCTCCATGGCGGCCGTCATCTTCCCCACGTTGCAGTCGGTTCCGACGGTCAGGACGACGGTGGCGTCGACCTGGGCCGCCTTCCGCGAGGCGACGGGCAGATCGTCGGGCACCCGGCGGAGATCCACGATCCTGGCGCCGGTGCGCTCGGCGATCGCCTGAAGCTCCGGATCGTCCCCGAGGAAGGTGTGGAGCCCGCTCGCGACCGTGAGGCCCTCCTCCAGGGCGCGGGCCACTACGCTGCGCCAGGCCAGGGGGAGCGCGCCGCCTCGCGGGGCCACTCCGATCAGCAGGGTATCGGGCCCCAGCGCCAGCCCCTCCTCGATCGTGCCCACGATCGGAAGCGCCGGCCCGAAGCCCAGGATCTCGTCGGTCGTGCGTCCGGCGGTCCTGCTGTCGAGGACCCCCACGACATCGCCGGGCGCGTAGCGGATCACGCAGGTGGCGGTCTTGGCGTCGATCACGCTGAAGCGGCCCTCGGCCAGGATCAGGACGCGGCGATCAGCCATCGAAGGCCTCTCCGGGCTGGCCTCCGGACGCGCGCTCCCCCTGCTCGGCCTCGAGCTGCCGCGCCCTGGCCTCGTTGGTGTTCTCGAAGCCGGGGCCGTCCCAGCGCACCGACGCCGCCAGCTGCCGCCCGGTCGGGCTGGCCGCCAGCCCGCCCTTGGCCGTCTCCCTGTAGCGCTCGTCCATCTCGCTCCCGATCTCTCCCATCACGTCGATCACCTCGTCGGCGGGGATCGGGAACCGGAGCCCCGCCAGCGCCATCTCCGAGCCCGCCACCGCCTGCACCGCGCCGGACACGTTGCGGGTCAGGCAGGGCACCTCGACCAGCCCGGCGACGGGATCGCAGATCAGCCCCAGCATGCCCTGGAGGGTGAACGCGACGGCCTGGGCGACCATCTCGGGCGGGCCGCCACGCAGCTCGGTCAGCGCCGCCGACGCCATCGCCGCCGCGCTGCCGGTCTCGGCCTGGCATCCCCCGGTCGCCCCGGCCACGCTGGCCCGCGCCACGATCACCTGGCCCACGCCAGCCGCCACGAGGAGCCCCTTCGCCAGCTGGTCGTCGTCGTAGCCCAGCTCCTCCTGGGCCGCGAAGAGGACGGCCGGGAGGATCCCCGAGGAGCCGGCGGTGGGGGTGGCGACGATCGTCCCCATCCGCGCGTTCACCTCCATGGTGGCCTGGGCGCGGGCGATCACCTTGCCGATGAAGGGCCCGGAGACGGAGGCTCCGCTCACGCGCCACGCCTCGAAGCGGCGGGCGCCGCCGCCCAGGAGCCCGCTCACCGAGGGAGCCTCCGACCCGAGCCCGCGCTCGACCGCCTCACGCATAGTCTGGAGACGGTCCTTCAGGCGGTCGAGGACCTCCTCCTCCGTGCGACCCGAGTCGTCCATCTCCTCGGCCAGGACGACCCGCCAGACGGGGGCGCCCTCGGCTCCCGCGCGATCGACGATCTCGGCGATGCTCTTGAACACCCGTCTCCCCCGGTTCAAGTCATGACGAAACGTGGTCTTTCAATATGGATGGTCGGGCGGTTGCGGGCATGGCCGACCAAACCGGTGAACGCGATATGTTAACCTGTATTCTTTGACGCCCAACGTCCGGTGGGCGATGAAGCCTGGTAGTGCGTGAAATCCCTCGGTCGAGTGGACCTTCGTTGAAGACCTTGTCCGTAGAAATCCGGGCTACGCTTGGACCGCGAGCAACCGCGTCCCTGTGCCATGCAACGACGGGGCGGGCAACCGTTCCCTCAGCTTTGAACGGGCGTGAGACGGTAAACCCGGTCGGCAAGCCTGGAGGCCCGTTCGATGTCGCCTGTCCGTAGTGCATCTCGGATATCGTCCAACTTGTATGCAGATTCCAAGGACAGATACGGCGTCCAGCCTCCCTCGGTCTCTACAAGTTCAACGTCCACCTCCGCGATGAACTCTCCTTCCCGCACCAATCTCTTAGTCCTCCTGCCGGTCATGTCCGCCTCCTTTGCCACGTCTCGTCCCACCCATCTGGATCCGGTCGATACCCAGTTATCAGCACCGCGGGCGAATCTTGACCAGCTGGGATGCCCCAGACCAGGTGAATAGGCCGACCATTTCCATCTTGCTCTAGAACCAGCACGCATGGCCCCTTCGGGTAGTCGGGGTAGTCCTCGACGGTGACGGCCAAGGCCAACCCGTCGACGGCATCACGCACGCGTATCTCATCCGCAGCAAGCTCCTCGTAACCATGAAGTGAGACGCGCACCTCCCCACGGGCGACCAATGTCTGCACGCGCTCGAGGGTTTCGCTCAACCCCGTTCAACTCTTCTGGCTGGGGTAGCGGTTCCGGCTCAAATCTAGCATCGCTCATTCCGTCCCTTCCCGTTCCCGAGTCGCCCCTGACCTCCTGCGGCCGGGATCAGTCCGTCACCTTCTGCAGCCGCCGCGCGAAATTCACCCATTCGAACCCCTGCACTTTCTCCACGACTTCTTCCGGGATCGGCTGGTCGGCCTGGATGATCATGGTGGCGTCCCGGCCCCGCTTCTCGCGGCTCACCTCGAGGAAGGCGATGTTGACGCCGGCTTCGGCCAGGAGCCGGGTGACGGTGGCGGTCGTGCCCGGGATGTCCCGGGCCACGATCAGGAGCGTGTCGAACTCGCCGGTCAGCTCGACGGCGCGACCGTTCACGTCGCGGACCTCGACCGCCCCGCCACCGACCGACACGCCGGTCAGGACCGCCTGCTGGCCGCCGGCCTCGAGCTCGAACCGGAGCGTGTTGGGATGCGCCTCCGGACCCAGATCGACGGGCTCGAACCGGACCTCGAGGCCCGCTTCCCGCGCCACCTCGAGGCTCCGCGGAATCCGCTGGTCGTCGGGCGCCATCCCGAGAAGGCCGGCCACGACCGCGCGATCGGTGCCGTGGCCGCGATAGGTCGTGGCGAACGATCCGTGGAGGCCGACCGTGGCCCGCTCGGGGGTCCGGCCTAGCAGCGCCCGCGCCAGCAGCCCCAGCCGCAGCGCCCCCGCCGTGTGGCTCGACGACGGCCCGACCATCCTGGGACCGATGATGTCGAAGACGCTCACGGGTGTGCCTGCTGCAGCTTCATGGGGTCTCTTCAGGATTTCAGCGCAGCGAGGAACTCTGTCGACGTGAGCCCAGCCTTGGCGATCAACCCGCGAAGGGTGCCACGGGCGATCTCCGCGTGGTTCGGTACCGACAGGGTGGCCGGATTGCCTTTCTTCACGAGGATGATATGGCTGCCCTTCTGACGAGCCACTTCCCACCCGAGCTTCTCGAATGTACGAACGACATCCCGCGGCCTCAGCAGCGGGATGGAAGACATCAGACGGATACCTCTATTTCCTGTGTCTCGACCGCCAAGGGCATTCCACGCTCCGATCTAACGGCGAGGCACTCCTTGATGGCCTCACGAATGTTCTCTTCCACAGCCTCTCTACTCTTGCCTTGACTGATGCACCCAGGGATTGCCGGACACTCTGCAATAAAAACGCCGTCTTCATCCTGATAGATCGTGATCGTGAATTTCACACTACCTCCCCTGCGCGGGTCACCGAGCGCCTGTGGACTGCAACCAACTTGCCAGCACGTCCGACAATTAGCGCCCTGTATGAGAAACCGTCACGCCATCTCCGCCGCGACTTCGACGAGCATCTTCCGCAGGTAGCGGCCCGTGTGCGATCCCTCGGCCGCGGCGACCTCCTCCGGAGTCCCGGTGGCCACGACCCGGCCCCCCCGGTCACCCCCCTCGGGACCCAGGTCGACGACCCAGTCGGCGGTCTTGACGACGTCCAGGTTGTGCTCGATCACGAGCACCGTGTTGCCGCGCTCGGCCAGCCGATGGAGCACCTCGAGCAGCATCCGCACGTCCTCGAAGTGGAGCCCCGTGGTCGGCTCGTCGAGGATGTAGAACGTGCTGCCGGTGGCCACCTTGGCGAGCTCGGTCGCCAGCTTGACGCGCTGCGCCTCGCCTCCGGACAGGGTGGTCGCCGACTGACCCAGCGTGATGTAGCCCAGCCCCACGTCGTGCAGGGTCTGGAGCTTGCGCTTGATCTTGGGGACGTTGCGGAAGAACTCGAGCGCCTCGTCCACCGTCATGTCCAGCACGTCGGCGATCGTCCGGCCCTTGTAGTAGATCTCGAGGGTCTCCCGGTTGTAGCGCTTTCCACGGCACTCCTCGCACGGCACGTAGACGTCCGGCAGGAAGTGCATCTCGATCTTGAGGAGCCCTTCTCCGGCGCACGCCTCGCAGCGCCCGCCCTGCACGTTGAACGAGAAGCGGCCCTGCTCGTAGCCCCGCATCTTCGACTCCGGCAAGCCGGCGAAGACCTCCCGGATCGGCGTGAACACGCCGGTGTAGGTGGCGGGGTTCGAGCGCGGCGTGCGTCCGATCGCTGACTGATCGATGTCGATCACCTTGTCGATGTGCTCGACTCCCTCCAGGCGGTCGAAGTCGCCCGGCCGCTCGCGGGCGCGATGCAGGCGCTGGGCGAGGGCCCGGTGGAGGACGTCCTCCACCAGCGAGCTCTTCCCCGACCCCGACACGCCGGTCACGCAGATGAAGGTGCCGAGCGGCAGATCGACCGTGATGTTCTGGAGGTTGTGCTGCCGGGCGCCCACGATCCGCAGCGTTTCGCCGTTCCCCGCCCGGCGGTCGTCGGGCACCTCGATCCGGCGCTCGCCGCGCAGATAGGCGCCGGTCACCGAGCGCTCCGCCGCTTCGACGTCCTCCGGGCCCCCCTGGGCAACGATCCAGCCGCCCTCGCGGCCGGCCCCGGGCCCCAGGTCGACCACGTGATCGGCGGCCCGGATCGTATCCTCGTCGTGCTCGACCACGAGCACCGTATTGCCCAGGTCGCGCAGGCCGGCCAGCGTCTCGAGGAGGCGATGGTTGTCCCGCTGATGGAGCCCGATCGAGGGCTCGTCGAGTACGTACAGCACCCCGACCAGGCGGCTCCCGATCTGGGTCGCGAGACGGATGCGCTGCGCCTCGCCTCCCGCCAGCGTGGCCGCCGAGCGCTCCAGCGTGAGGTAGTCCACGCCCACGGCGACCAGGAACCGCAGGCGGTCCCGGATCTCCTTCAGGATCTGGCTGCCGATTTCCCGATCGCGCTCGGAGAGCTCCAGATCCTCGAAGAAGCCGTGGGCGACGTAGATCGGCATCGAGACGACCTCGCCGATCCCCGCTCCCCCCACCCGGACGGCAAGGGCCTGGGGCTTGAGGCGTTTCCCGCCGCAGAAGTGGCACGGCAGCACGGCCATGTAGTCGGCGATCTGGCTCCGCACCGATTCCGACTCGGTCTCCTCCCAGCGTCGCTGGAGCTGACCCACGATCCCCTCCCAGGGCGCCTCGTAGGCGCCTTCGTGCTCGCGGGTCGAGTAGCGGAAGGTGATCTCCTCGTCGCCGGTCCCATGCAGGAGGATCTGGCGGATCGACTCCGGCAGCCCGCCCCAGGGGGTGTTGAGGTCGAACCCCAGCTCTTCGGCCAGCGAGGGCAGGATGGACCGGGCGAGCTGCCCCTTCGGCTCCCTCCACGGCTTCACGACCCCCTCGAG
This sequence comes from Gemmatimonadota bacterium, assembly GCA_050732875.1. Classification (GTDB taxonomy): domain Bacteria; phylum Gemmatimonadota; class Gemmatimonadetes; order JACCXV01; family JAHWKZ01; genus DASRVA01. The sequence continues at coordinate 6,672 of JBOHRQ010000046.1, forward strand.
GATCGAGATCCGGGGATCCAGCAGCAGGAGCTCGGGATCGACCTCCATCCGGGTTCCCAGACCGTCGCAGGCTTCGCAGGCCCCGTAGGGGCTGTTGAAGGAGAACATGCGCGGCTCGAGCTCCTCGTACGAGATCCCGCAGTAGAGGCACGCCAGGTCGCGGCTGAAGAGGCGCTCGCGCTCGGCGCCCGCCTCCTCCCACAGCACCGCCACGAGCCCGCCGCCCAGCTCGAGCGCCGTCTCCACGGAATCCGCCAGCCGGCGCCGGTACCTGGCCTCGACGGTCAGGCGGTCGACCACGACCTCGATGTCGTGCTTGCGGGTCTTCTTGAGCGTCGGCACGGCGTCCAGGTCGTGCACGGCGCCGTCCACCCGGACCCGCACGAACCCCTCCCGGCGGGCCTCCGCGAAGACCTCCTTGTACTGCCCCTTCCGCCCGCGGACGAGCGGGGCCAGGATCTGGAGCCGGCTGCCGGCCGGGAGCTCGAGGATGGCATCGACGATCTGGTCGGCCGTCTGGCGCGTCACGGGGCGGCCGCAGTTGTGGCAGTGCTGGGTCCCGAGCCGGGCGTAGAGAAGGCGCAGGTAGTCGTAGACTTCGGTGACCGTCCCGACCGTCGAGCGCGGGTTCCGGGCGCCCGTCTTCTGCTCGATGGCGATGGCCGGGGAGAGCCCGTCGATCGTGTCCACGTCGGGCTTCTCCATGACGCCCAGGAACTGCCGCGCGTAGGCGGACAGCGACTCGACGTACCGCCGCTGGCCCTCGGCGTAGATCGTATCGAAGGCGAGGCTCGACTTCCCCGAACCCGAGAGACCGGTGATCACGACCAGCCGGTCGCGCGGGATCTCGAGGTCGAGGTTCTTCAGGTTGTGGGCGCGGGCCCCCTGGATGCGGATCGAATCGGCCATAGCCGATTCAATTTACGTGCCGGTTCGGCGGCGGTCGAACCGCGGGCCCTCTGGACGCCCTTTCAGCGCCCCGCCCGGTCCACGATCACCATGATCAGCGCCACCACCAGCAGGAAGTGGATCATGCCGTGGAGGGGGAAGAAGAGGGCGCCCGCCAGCCAGACCGCGAGGACGAGGAGAAGGGCCGCCCGCAGGCTCAACGCGCCCATGGCCCGTCGGGCGGCATGACCACGGGAAGCGCCTGCGGCAGGAGATCGATCTCGACCGGGGTGCGGCCCGCGGGCTCGCCGTCGCGCTGCACCCGGACGGGCGGATCCGTGGCGATCGTCACCCGGGCGGCCCGCCGGTGCTCGACCAGATCGGTGGACGTGGGGGCGCCGCGGAGCACCTGGGCCGCCGCCAGCATGTACTCGGGGATCGACGCGGCGCTGTAGGCCAGCACGTCGAGCGTGCCGTCGATCGGGGAGACGCCGGGGGCGAGCTCCCACGTCCGGCGGAACACAGCTCCGCAGTTCATCACCTGCATCATCGTCACGTCGAACTCCTCGCTCACCCCGTCGCACGTCACCTGGTGACGGGTCCGCTCCACTTCCTGATTGGCCTTCCAGCCCGCCACCCCGTACGCGGCTACCCCCCACCGGCGCTTCGAATCCCGGTCGGCGCGAGCCACCATCTCGGCATGCAGCCCGGTGCTCACCGTCAGCAGGAAGATCTCGCCGTTCACCCGCCCGACGTCGATGAGCGCGACCCGACCGCCGACGGCGAGATCGATCGCCGCGGCAGGGTGGCCCGGGATCCCGAGGTTGAGCGCCAGGATATTGGCCGTTCCGACCGGCACGACGGCCAGCGGGACCTGACCCCCCGCGGCCAGGATACCCGCGGCGACGTCGGTCACCGTTCCGTCGCCGCCGATGGCGATCACGCGCTCGACCGTCTGGGCGGCCCGGCGGGCGACCTCGATGGTCGGCTCGTCCTGGGACGTGGGGTGGGCCTGGACCGCATGCCCGCGCTGCTCCAGCGCGGCACGTGCGCGATCGGCGGCCTTCTCGCCCGCGCCGCTTCCGGACACAGGGTTGTAGACGAGCGCGATGTCCAGCGGCGTTCCCTACGCCCGGGTCGGCATCCCGATCAGCCGCTCGACCCGCTCCGCGGTCGGCGGGTGGGTGCTGAACAGGCCGCTCAGGCCGCCGCCACCGAAAGGCTTGACGATGTAGAGATGCTCGGCGGCCGGGCTGACCTGCATCGGCATCCGCTTGGCTCCCGCCTCCAGCTTCTGGAGCGCCGAGGCCAGCGCGCGCGGCTTGCCGCTGATCTGCGCGCCCCCCTCGTCGGCGGCGTACTCTCGCGAGCGGCTTATCGCCGCCTGGATCAGCATGGCCGCGAACGGGGCCAGGATGATGGCCACCAGTGCCAGGATCCCGCCGGCGCCCCCGCGGTCGCGGTTGCCGCCGCCGAAGAAGAGGCCGAAGCGGCCCACGAACAGGATCGCCCCCGCCAGCGTCGCGGCGACCGAAGCGATCAGGATGTCGCGGTGCTTGACGTGGGCGAGCTCGTGGGCCATCACGCCTTCCAGCTCGTCCCGGTCGAGGATCTGCAGGATGCCCTCCGTGGCGGCCACCACCGCGTGCTCCGGATTGCGCCCGGTGGCGAAGGCGTTGGGCTGGGGGCTCGGGATGATGGCCACCTTGGGCATCGGCATGCCGGCCCGGCGGGTCAGGCTCTCCACCACTTCGTACAGGACCGGCGCTTCGGCCCGGCCCACCACGCGCGCCCGGTTCATCTTCAGGACGATCTTGTCCGAGAAGAAGTACGATCCGAAGTTCATGGCCCCGGCGATGACCAGCGCCATCAGGGCGCCTCCCTGACCGCCGACGTAGCCGCCCACCAGGACCAGGGCGACCGTCAGGACGCCCATCAGAAGAAACGTCTTGAGCATGTTCATGTCGCGCGCACCTCCCGCTGTTGATTATAGCCCGGTCGGCCCCCGAGAACCCCTCCGCGAGCGCAAAGTCGCGAGCCTTAGAAGGCGAACTCCCAGAACAGATCGAGCCCCGACTGCCGCGTCCCGGCGCTCGCCTGCAGGGTGAACTGGCGCGTCACCCGGTAGCGCAGCCCGACCGCCTGATTGTCCTCTCTCCCGCCGACCTCCTGCTCGACCGTCACGTAGACGTCGGGGGTGATGAACTTCCCGACGCGGAAGAGGTTCGCCACGTCGCTGCCTTCGCCAGTCTCCTCGGCGCGCTGCGTGATCTCGATCGCGTCCAGCCCCAGCTCTCCCGCCAGGACGGGCGCGGCCACCGCTCCAAAGAAGAGTCCCGCCACCGACTCCTCGAACTGGCTCTGCTGGCCGGTGGGGACGCCGGGAGTCCCGAACAGGGCGATCGAGATGATCTCCGACCGGTCGAAGGCAGGCGTCGATTCGAGGTCGATCGTGGGGTTTTTGAGGGTGCCACCGAGGATGATCCGGATATCGACGTCACCCGCCGTCTGGACGCTCGGGACCGTGTGGGAGGCCACGATGTGGAGACCCGGGTTCGGCTCCGGGGTGCCGTAGAAGAAGATCTCTCCTTCCTCGATCGTGAAGCGCTTCCCGAACTCCTCGTAGAAGCCCCCCTGCACCTCCAGCGTGCCCGACAAAGTCGGCGTATCGATCCCGGCGGGCTTGTACAGCGACAGGTTCCCGGCGATCTCCACCCGCGCGTTGCTCGCGGTCAAGGTGGCGTTGTCGGTGACCTCGATCTCGACATCGAGACGGGTCCGGCTCCAGACCGAGGGCGAGCGCTCACGATCTTGCTGGGCGCGAACCGTGCCCGGCAGCTCCACGTAGACGACCGCCTCGTCGAGGTCGATGACGTTCTTCTTCGAGCGCTCGGGAAGGCGGTAGATCATCTCGTCGACCACGACCTGGCCGGCGATCTCGGGGGCGGACGTCGTGCCGGTGAGCGTCAGGTTCGCGTTGACCTGCACCTCCTGACGCGATTGCTCGACGACCTCGAGCTGGGTGGCGCGCATTTCGATGGCGAGGTCGCCGAGCCGGAGGTTCTCCATGGCGATTCGCCCGTCGATGAGAAACGTGCCGCGCTCTCCATCGCTGCCCTCGATGCTCTCGATCACGATCTCGTCGTTGTTGAACGCGACGCTCCCGGTGATCCTCTCGTATCCGACCCCCGTGGCCGGGATGCGAAAGCCGCCGTCGCGCAGCGTCGCCTGTCCGTCGAAGCGCGGGCTTTCCGCGCTCCCGGTCACGTCGACCTGCAGGTCGATCGGCCCCGACACGTCCTGGAGCTGCGGCACGAAGGCCGCCAGCAGGGTGAGGTCCGTGTTCCGCCCCTCGATGTGAAGATCCACCGGCTCGTCGGGGAGACGGTCGACGCCGCCCGTCAGCGCGAGGTCCACGGGAACGGTGCCCGTGGCCACGACGTCGTGTCCCTCGGTGGGCGCGGTCACCGTCAGGTCGATCTCCGCCTGGCGACCGGCGTAGTGGACGTCGCCCCCCACCCGCACGAACCGGAAGCTGTATAGCGAGCCCTCCAGGATTTCGCCGCCGAGATCGATCACCGGCGATGCGCGGGTACCTCCGAGCCGTCCTTCGACGGTCGCCCGGCCGGTGTAATCCCCCGGCGGACGACCCATGAGACGGGCGACCGAGGAAAGATCGAGGTCCGCCGAAAAGACGAGATCGGACGATCCCTCGTTCAGTGCAAGGGTCCCGTCCAGGGTCAGGTTCTCGCCGTTCTCGGCGATCGTCAGGTCACGGGCCTCCAGGCGGCCTTCGCGGTAGATGAGATCGCCGCTCGCGATCCCCCAGCCCGCCTCGGGCGTTTGATAGCGGAACTCGCTGAGGGTGACTTCGGTCACCGGCCCCTGGAAGTCGGCCACCGCGGTGAGGTCCGTCGAAACCTCTTCCCCGTGATCGAGGAGAGCGTCGATCTCCATCACGCCGTCATCGTAGGTGAGGGCGACGCTAGCGGTGTCGGCCACGATCCCGGCCGCCCGCAGGGCGTAGAACGTTCCGTCGGCGTCCATCCGAAACGGCCCGCCGACCTCGTCGAAGCGAACCGTCCCGGCGAAGGAGTCGGCGGTCACCCCGCTCAGGCTGAGGTCGCCGGCCACGATGTCGGCGTTCACGTCGAAGCCGGCATACGTCCCGTCCAGCCGGGCCTCGCCCCGGACGATCCCGCCGAACTCGCCGAGACCCGGCCACAGCTCCTCCGGAGCCTCGCTCTCGACCGCGAGGTCGGCCTGAATGACACCGTCCCCGGCGAGCCCGAACCGGCCCTCTCCGCGGACCACCGACTGCGGCGTGCGGACGACGAGCGTATCGGCGCGATACACCCCGCCCGTCAGCGCGCCGCGCGTCTCGAGGGACAGGATTTCCCAGCGATAGATCCGCGAGCGCTCGAGCTCGCCGGCGAAGAGCGCGTCCACGTTCCCGCCCGTTCCCCGCCCCTCGATCCGGTAGGCGCCGCTCAGCACGAGGTCCACCGCCGGCTCGCCGATGAGCGCGCCGAGGTCGAGCTCGCGCGAAGTGGCGTTCACGTCGTATCCGAAAGGCCCTCGGCCCAGCGACAACGCGCCGCGGGCCGTCAGCGCCCCGGCGGGAGCGCGCAGGTCGGCGTCGATCTCCATCCGGCCCGGGGGCCCCGACACCTCGATGCCGCCGCGGACGGGTTGGACGATGGGATAGGCGTCCACGAAGAGCCGCACGTCCTCGGGAGCCAGGGGATCGACCTCGGCCTCGAGGTCGAACCGGAGATCGGTCAGATCGTGGAGGACGCCTTCCACGGTGACGTTCGACGCCCCAGTCTCCAGGGTCGCCGTATCCATCGCGATGCTGGGATGGGCGGCCGGACCCACCAGACGACCTTCCATCGACGCGACGCCGTCCAGCCGGGCCTGGGGGAAGAAGCGCTTCACCTCCTCCATCGCGATCTGTGGCGCATCGATCTCGAGGGCGAAGCTGTCGCTCTCCCCCAGGAGGAGGCGGCCATCGGCGAGGATCTCGGTCCCGGCCGTCTCGAAGCGGATCTCGTGGAAGACGACGCTGTCCGGGGTCCAGACCCCCTCGCCGGCGAGGCGGCGGATCTCGAGAGGTGGCGCCGTGGACCGGAAGCTCAGGTCGTTGGCGACAAACCGGCGCATAGTCCGGTCGCGCCTGTAGATCCCCAGCTGCATCTCCCCGTTAAGGTCGACGAACCGGTTCTCCGACCAGTCGAAGCCCGGCCAGCCTTCCTCCTCGAACCCGAAGGTCACGCTGCCGTCGACGAACTGCAGGCGGTCGATCTGGACGAACGACCCCCAGCCTGGCGGCGCTCCCGGGGGCGGTGGGGGTCGGGGCTTGAAGAGCGTTTGGAAGTTCCAGCGGCCGCCCTCGTGACGAACCAGGTGGATATCGGGGCGTATGAGCTCGACGCGGGCAATGGCGATGCGCCGGTTGAAGAACGGCGCCAGCGAGTAGGCAACGCGGATCCGCTCGGCTTCGATGAGCGGGATTCCCTTCTCTCCCACCAGCGCGAAATCGTGGAGAACGATGCCGGTCAGGATGTCGCCTTCGACGCTTCCCAGCCGGACCTCGCCGGTCACCAGCTCGCCCAGTCGCTGCTCGATCTGGCCCCTCACGAAGGCCCCGCCGGAGGAAGTCCGAAGCCACACGATCCCTCCCACCACGGCGGCAGCGATCAGCACGACGAGCGCGAGGACGCCGATCAGCGTCCAGCGGACGACGCGCGCCTTGCGACTCCGCTTGCGCCGCTCCGCCGCCGGAGCGCTGGCCTGAGGGTCTTCCGTCATGATCCGCCTATGGGAGAAATCGCTCCTAAAGGGTTGCTGAAGAAGTCCTTGGGCTTTTCACCAGCCCCATCCTAGTAAGCGTGGCCGATGGATATATGGAATACCCACCTCGGCAGCTCCGGTTCGTCGTCCGACATCCGGCGGGCGGCGTCCAGCCTGACGGGACCGATGGGCGTCACGTAGCGGATCCCCAGCCCCGGCGTGTAGCGCAGGTCGTCGAGGGCGATGTCACCCTGATCGTCCCACACGTTTCCGGCGTCCACGAAGGCCGTCCCCCGGATGTTCCCGCGGATCGGAAAGCGGAGCTCGACGCTCGTCTCGAACAGGGCGTTGCCGCCGATCGGCTCCGGATCCCGCGCCTGGCCGAACCTGGCCGGGTTGTCCTTGGGGCCGAGCTGACGCCGCTCGTAGCCCCGGACGCTCGTTGAGCCGCCGGCAAAGAGGCGCTGGAAGAGCGGCACGCGGGCCTGTTCGCCCCCGAACGTCGAGATGATGCCGGGCAGGAGCTTGGCGGCCACGACCCACCCCCTACGGACCTCGCGATAGGCGGTGACCAGGGCGGTGATCCTGTGGTAGCCGTAGTCGAAGGACGCGATGGGCAGGCCGGCCTGGTAAGCCACGTCGGCCCGAAATCCCCGGGTCGGCATGAACAGCGAGTCCGTTCCGTCGAACGTGGTCCGGAGATCCGCGTTCAGGAGCCGGCTGGGATTGACGAAGTCGCGCCCGAGCTCGGGGATCAGCACGCCCTCGTCGAAGTTGGAGAAGTTCGCCCGCTCCGCCGTCAGGCTGGCGCTCGCCTGGATCCGCCGGCTCACGCGGTACCCGAGCCGGCCGCTCGCGCCGAGGCGCTCGACCGTGTAGTTGTCCTCGGTGTCGAAGCGCAGGAACCCCGTCACGCTTCCATCCAGGTCGGGCACCAGGAAGGTCGGCTGGCGGAGGCTCGCCGCCGCACGGCGTTCCAGGCCGGAGTACACGCCGACGAGCTCGAGCTGCCGGCTCCCGCCCCGGAAATTCCGATCCAGCCACGAGCTCGTGACCCGCAGGAGATCCTCGGTCCCGTAGCCGATGCCCACCCTCACGACATGGGTCGGCGCGGGAACCACCATGACCACGACGTCGACCGTGTCCCCGCGGATGGAGTCCAGCCGGGGATCGATCTCGACCCGCCGATAGATCCCCAGCTCGTAGAGGCGCCGCTGGCTGTCGAGTATCTCCTCCCGGCCGTAGCGCTCGCCGCTGGCGAAGGCGAGCTGGCCGCGCACGAGCCGCTGGTCGCCTGCGTCTTCTTCCCCCTCGATCCCGATGTCCCCGTAGTAGTAGATGTCTCCGGGAACCACGGTATACGTGACGCTCGCGCGGTGCTCGTCCTTCTGGATCCGGTACTCGAGGAGGACGGTGGCGAACGCATAGCCGCGGTCCTGGAAGCCGTTCTCCAGCAGCTGTCGCGAGGCGTTCAGGTCGGCCTCGCTGAAGATCTCTCCCTGCTTGAGCGGCATCGCCTCGCGGATCCTCTGCTCGGTCTGGGGCGAGTAGTCGAAGCCCTCGAGCGCGAGCGTGTCCACCCGGGTAGGCTGGCCTTCGTCAACGTGGAAGACGATGTGCACGCCGTCGTTCCCGCGGATCTCGTACGATTCGAGCTGGAAGTCGAAGTAGCCGTGCCGCTGATACAGGATGTAGAGCCGCTGGAGATCGTCGAGGAAGTCGGTCTTGGACAGCGGGCGATCCTCGCTCCAGGGCCAGAATCCGCTCTCGCTGGTGGCCAATGCGTTCTCGATGACGTCGTCGGTGAGGGCCTTGTTTCCCACCACATCGACCTCTTCGACCTTCCCCCCGTCCGGGACCTCGTCGAGGCAGCAGCCTCGCGCGGAGAGCTCCTCCGGGGGCGCCGCCTCCTGGGCGAGAGCCGGCGCGACGTTCGGCAGCGTGAGCGCGATCGCCACGACCCAGCCGGCAGCCTTCACGGCGTTTTACCGCGCAGACCCCATCCCGGGGGAGTGCCGCGCCCGCTGTGGACCTGCGCGATCCGTGCCAGCTCACCCCCAAGCATGAAGACGATGCTGCTGTAGTAGACCCAGAACGCGACTACCACCAGATTGGTGAACGAGCCATACAGCTCGAGATAGCGGCCGAAGTTGGAGAGGTAGGCGATGAAGGTCTGCTTGGCGAGCTCGAAGAGCGCGCTGCAGAAGAGAGCCGCGAAAGCGGCGTCCACCCTTGGGATCCAGCGATCCGGGACATACCGGTAGACGAAATAGAACATCACATAGGTGATCGTGAACGCCAGCAGCATGCTGGCCAGAGAGGTGAGCCAAGACATGTCATAGGAGTCGAGCCCCAGGAAGCCGATGCCGTAATCCTCCACCCACCGCAAAGCCGCCGTCAGCGAGATCGTGAGCGTGAACAGGGTACCTACGAGGACCACCATCTTCACGTCATGGATCTTACCTTCCACGATGCCGAGTCGGTCCTCGGGGGGAATCTCGAAGATCACCTCGAGCACCGTTCGCAGCGATCCGAAGAGCCGGGTGGCCGCCCACACGAGGCCCACGACGCCGATGACGCCGAACAGGCCCCGGTCCTCGACGAGGTTGAAGAGCAGGGTCTCGGCACGGGCGCTGTCGAGCGGGATGACCCGCTGGATGAACTGCAGGACCTGCTCGCGCGCGGCTGTCGAGGACTCGATGACCGTCCCCAGGATGGAGATGCTCAGAAGCAACAGGGGGACGATGGTGACGAGGACGTTGAAGGTGATGCCCGAGGAAAGGAAGAAGATCTGGTCCGAGGCCGCCTTGTACCAGAGGTTCCGCGCGTAGAAGGCGAGCCACCCCCAGGCCACCCCCATCCAACCCCGCAGACGCTCCAGCACGCCCCTGGGACCGCCGCTCTCGGACCTCGGGATGCCCTCCGACCTCCCGATGTCAGAAAAGGGCCGTTTCGGATCGTTCAAAAGGGTCGCGACCCATTGTGCACCGCGCAACGGGTACCTCGAGCCACGCGACCGAGCTCATCAACGATCTGCCTAGATGCGGCGGCGTCCGCTGATCAGGCTCAAAACCGCCACGAACAGGGCCGCGCCAATGATCGACCAGATGAGCGGGAACGTCTGACCTTCGATCGTGATCGGGAACGGCTCCTGGAGGCCGAACTCCGCGGCGATCCATCCGCCGATCAGCGCACCCACGAATCCCAAGGCGATGGAGACCAGGCAGCCCCCCACGCTCGCCCCGACCATCGCCTGTCCGATGGCGCCTACGATAGCGGCGATGAGGAGCAGGAAAAGGAGGCCCATGAGGCTCATGGTGATTCTCCTGTCGGTTGGGTGGGAACGGAAGGAACCCAATCTATCCTGGCCGATTTCGTGGACGCAACCGTCACTCTTCCTTCCCAGAGCAGCCGGGTTCCCTGCCAGATGCGAACCGTGTACGATCCCGGCCAGACGGTCACCGAGGGGCGGCGCCCGCGGCCTTCGGCCAGCCGGTTGCCCCGGTCGTCCAGAATCTCCATCCGGACGGGCGCGGAAGCGGGCACGGAGAGCTCGATTCGCGAGAGGCCGTCCCGGGAGACGATGCGCTCCTCGCCCGGGAGCACCATGACCGGACCGATGTCGCGCGGCGGGACGGTCGACAGATCCAGCCGATAGGTGCCCGACATGATGAGCCGGCGCTCCCCGCTCAGCAGCGTCCCGTAGACCTCCTGGGTGAGCGGCTCGTAGACCTTCGCCGGAATGCCCCTCTCCACCCCCGACACGCTGGACAGCTCCACGCCGAGCACCCCGACCTCGGGTAGCTGTATGCGGGTCGTGCTTCGGGCCTCCACGCCGACGTTCTCGGTCACATAGACGGGTAGCGTGTGGACGACGAGCCGGTAGCTGCCGGCCGGCAGCGTGGCCGGCTCGCCCACACGGAGCGTCGCGGTCGTCCCGGCGCCGTACGCGACGGCGATGTCGGCCGGCGGGCGCTCGACGCCCGGGGCCTCGATGACGAGCGTGCCCGTGCCGCCGATGGTCACCCGCGCGGTGCTTCCCGTGCGGACCTCCACCCGGCGTGACAGAAGGGAGTCCCCCGCCTCGATCCGGACCTCGTACTCGGCGGACCCGAGGATCAGGGGCAGCCCCGTGGTGGCGAATCGCAGCTCTTCCCGCCGACCGGCGCGACGGATCGAAAACGGAAGGCGGAGAGGCTCGTTGCCCGGGCCCAGGACCTCTACCAGCAAGCGGCCGAAATCGCGCCGCTCGACGACCGTCGTTTCGCCAGGGAGAAGCAGGACCCGCTCCAGCCGGAGGGGCGGCGCCGTCTCGACGGCGACGTCGAACATCCCGGCCGGAACGGCGTGGGCCCCGCGCGTGGAGAAGGCGGCCACGACCTCTCCCGTCAGCGGCCGCAGCACCCTCAGAGGCGCGACGAAGGGCTCGTCACCGGTGCTCAGCCGGACATCGAGGAGGCCTTCGTTGCGAAGCACCAGAGCCAGTCGCTGCGCGGCCTGATCCACTTCGGCGGGTGTCCGCAGCGTCGTGAACGAGCCCGACCCGGCGCGGCTCAGGCAGAGAAGCTCATCCCGGCCCGAAGCGGTCGGATCCAGGGCCACGACGTGGAGGCGGGCCCGGCGACCGTCGCGGCGATCGGCGGCGATCTCTCCCCAGCGCCGGCAGGCGTCCCGTCCGCAGCCGTCCCCGCCGGCGGCGAGAAGGACGTACGTGTCGACGTCGTCCCCGGCGGCTTGCTCGAGGGCGTGGGTCAGCGGCCCCGGACCCGCCGCGACGATGTCGCGCAGGCTCGCCCCCCAATCGGCATCTACGGTCCCGGGATCGATCGGCCGGCGGGTGGCCCGGCATCCGCTCTGATCATCCGGCCCGCCGGACCCGTACACCCGCAGTCCCATCGGGGACCCGTCTCCGCGGTCATCGAGCTCCTCCTTGAGCGCCAGCGTGAAGCGGCGGGCGAGGGCGAGCCTTCCCGGGCCGCCGGGGCGCGGAGCCATGGCCGCCGAAGCCTCGAGCACGATCTCCACGCGCCCCATCGGCGCCGGCCGCTGGGCGCAGAGCGGGGTGGCCGGCGGAACCGTCGTCGCCAACAGCGTCACGGCGCCCAGTACCGTCAGACCGTGGATCCTCCACGGGAAGCCGGCTTCGATGCGCGCCATCGCCGGTCTGGACTGTCAGGAAATCTTCAGGTAGCGCGTGTGACTGCACTTGGGGCAGGGGGGGACGCGCTTCCCTGCCGCCAGGGCGAGCACGTACCCGCACTGCTCGCACTGGTAACCGCCCTCCCGGGCGACGATTTCACCGGTCTTGAACTCGTGGCCGACCTGCAGGACGGACTGCTCGTACTTCCGGCGCGCGAAGCTGCCGGCGACGATCGCCGCCGAGGCCCCGACCACGCTCCACATGACGCTCTTCCACTTTCCCACGCGAACTCCCCCACGGATTCGGACTCGGACGCGAGCGGCAGGAAGCTACGCCCCCTTCGCGCACCCGTCAAAAAACGCTCGCCACGCCGCTTGACGCGCTCACCACTGGCGTGAAATACTCCTGTCCTTCGGTACGACTCCCGGTTCCCGCCGAACGAGGCAAGGAGGAAGTGCATGTCCCCGGATCCGCACGCCATGCGTCTGGACGAAGAAATCGCGGAGATCGAGAACCGGCGCGGCACGCGCATGGTGTTCCTCGTTCTCGGGGCCGTTCTGGGCCTCATCCTCCTCGTCGTGGTGCTCTATGGCATCAGGGAACGAGCCCGCCTGCGGGCCCTGGAAGCACGCCCGAAGACGGCCGAGGTGGCGCTCGGGAGCCATGTAGGTACGATGAGCAACACGGCCGTCTTTTCCGACGGGCAGCGGCTCTCGTACGTCGAGGGGGTCGGAGACGCCACGGTCGAGGACGCTACCTTCGTGCGCTCCCTCGAGTACGACCAGGCGGGCAACCC
>JBOHRQ010000047.1:0-19199 GCA_050732875.1 Gemmatimonadota bacterium
CATGTCCGGCCACAGCAAATGGTCCACCATCAAGCGCAAGAAGGCGGCCGAGGACGCCCGGCGCGGCCAGGCCTTCACCAAGCTGATCCGCGAGATAACCACGGCGGCGCGCGAGGGCGGCGGCGATCCGGAGTCCAACCCGCGCCTCCGGACAGCGGTCGACAACGCCCGGGCCCAGAACATGCCTTCCGACAACATCGAGAAGGCGATCAAGCGCGGGACGGGCGAGCTGGAAGGCGTCCGCTACAGCCGGGTCACCTATGAGGGCTACGGGCCGGGCGGGGTCGCGCTCTTCATCGAGTGCCTGACCGACAACGAGAACCGCACGGTGGCGGCCATCCGCCACATCCTGAGCCGGCATGGCGGGAATCTCGGCAAGGATGGCTCGGTCGCCTGGATGTTCGACCCCAAGGGCCAGATCCTGGTCGACGCGGGCGCCCACGACGAGGAGGCGGTCTTCCTGGCGGCCATCGAGGCCGGAGCGGAAGACGTGATCCCGGAGGAGGGCTATTACCGCGTCATGACGCCGTTCACGGTGTTCCAGGCGGTCCAGGACGCGCTCCACGCGGCCGGAATCGAGATCGACGAGGCGGAGCTCGCGATGATCCCGAAGAGCACCGTGGCCCTGGAGGGCTCGACGGCCGAGAGGGTCCTCCGGCTGGTCGACGCGCTCGAGGAGGAGGACGACGTCCAGAAGGTGGCCGCCAACTTCGACATCCCCGAGGAGATCCTGGCCCGAGCCAGCTGATGAGCCCTGACTCGATGAACGGCGTCGGCTGATGGCCCTGCGTGTTCTCGGCGTCGATCCGGGGAGCCGCGTCACCGGCTACGGCGTTGTCGAGGCCAGTGACGGCGCTTTGCGGTGCGTCGACTGCGGCACGATCGCCGGCGGCGACCGGCCGCTGCCGGATCGGCTGGTGGCGGTCTACGACGGACTCCGGGCGGTGGTCGAGACCTACCATCCCGCCGCCGTCGCGATCGAGAACGCGTTCCTGGGACGAAACGTCAAGGCGATGGCGGTCTTGAGCCAGACGCGCGGGGTGCTGGTCCTGGCGGCGCGCCGGGCGGAGCTTCCGGTGTTCGAGTACGCGCCGCGCGAGATCAAGCGCGCCGTGGTCGGAACGGGCCGCGCCAGCAAGGCCCAGATCGCCTACATGGTGGGCTCGCTCCTCGATCTCGCCGAGCGCGGTCTGCCCTTGGACGCGACCGACAGCCTGGCGGTCGCGCTCTGCCACTTCCACCGCTCGCGCCCGAACGGAGGGCCGGCGTGATCGGCTCGCTGGAAGGCCGGCTCGTCGCCAAGGCGATCGACGAGGTCCTGGTGCTCGTCCAGGGGGTCGGCTATCGGGTGGCGATCCCGCTGTCCACGTACGAGGGGCTTCCCGGCGAGGGGGAGGAGGTCACGCTCCTCACCCATCTCCACGTCCGCGAGGATGAGCTCGCGCTCTACGGATTCGCGAGCGAGCGCGAGCGCCGGCTGTTCGAGATCCTGATCGGCGTGAGCGGGATCGGCCCCCGGCTGGCGCTCCACGTCCTGTCGCGCCTGACCCCCGAACGCTTCGTGGGCGCGATCTCCGGTGGCGATCTCACGACCTTGACCGGGATCAGCGGGGTCGGGAAGAAGACGGCCGAGCGGATGGTGCTGGAGCTCAAGGACAAAGTGGCCGAAATGGTCGATATCGAGGCCATCGAACGGGGCGCGCCTTTGAACGCCAGCGGCGAGGACGCGGTCAAGGCGCTGATCGCCCTAGGCATCCGCCGGTCGGCGGCCGAGCAGGCGATCCAGCGCTCGCTGGCCGATCATCCCGACGCCCCCGCGCCCGTCCTCACCCGCCACGCGCTGACCGCGCTCAAGGAGTAGGTGTTGGCCGAGACTCCGTTCAAGAGCTACCTGAGGGGCCGCCAGGCGACCCGGCCGGAAGGCAGCGCCGACGAAGAGGCGTTCGAGGAGACGCTCCGGCCGCGGACGCTGGAGGAGTTCGCCGGCCAGGAGAAGCTGAAGCGAAACCTCGCCATCTCGATCGCCGCCGCGAAGCAGCGCGAGGAGCCGCTCGGGCACTGCCTCTTCTCGGGCCCGCCGGGCCTCGGCAAGACGACCCTCGCCCACATCCTGGCCCACGAGATGGGGGTCCGGATCCGCGTGACCAGCGGACCGGTCCTCGAGAAGCCGGGCGACCTGGCGGGGCTCCTCACGGGCCTCGAGCGCGGCGACATCCTGTTCATCGACGAGATCCACAGGCTGAAGACGGTGGTCGAGGAATATCTCTACCCGGCGATGGAGGAGTTCCAGCTCGACATCGTGATCGATTCCGGGCCGGCGGCGCGCTCGGTGAGCCTGCCGCTCGAGCGCTTCACGCTGGTCGGGGCGACCACCAAGCGGGGCCTGCTGACCGGCCCGCTCAGGTCCCGGTTCGAGCACGCCGCCCGGCTCGACTTCTACACGGCCGGGGAGCTCGCACGGATCGTCGAGCGCTCGGGCCGCATCCTGGACGTCCCCGTGACTGACGAAGGGGTGGCGGTGATCGCCGGCCGCTCGCGCGGGACGGCCCGGGTCGCCAACCGACTCCTCAAGTGGGCCCGCGACTACGCCCAGGTCGAGGGCGAAGGCGAGATCACCGGTCCGCTGGCCGAGGCGGCCCTCGGAGCGCTGGAGGTGGACGAGGCCGGCTTGGACGACATGGACGCCCGCATCCTGAGCGCACTGATCGAGAAGTTCGGCGGCGGGCCGGTGGGAGTGGGGTCGCTGGCCGTGGCGGTCGGCGAAGAAGCCGAGACCCTGGAGGAGGTCCACGAACCCTTCCTCATCCAGAGCGGCTTTCTGCATCGGACCGCCCGCGGCCGCGTGGCGACCGAGCGCGCCTATCGCCACCTGGGGATCGCCGGGCGGCCTCCCGACGTGGACGACGGCCAGGAAGGGCTGTTCAGGGAGTGACTCCCACCTCTGCGTTGCGCGTGCGCCCATGGCCTTCTTAGGTTCTCTGTGAGATGCAGTTGATCGGACTGACCTCCGACCAGGTCGAGCTGGCCGCGTATCGTTTCGCCGCGCACGAGAACTCCGCGGTGCGGATCGAGCGGCATTATCGCGAGCGCGACGACCGGGAGAAGCTCCTGCTGTGCCGGGCGATCCGCGGCGTCGAGCGGCGCTTCGCGATCAACCTGGGCACCCTGTGCTTCAAGTTCCTGGAGAAGGAATTCCAGCCGACCCCCGACGTCCAGCGCAAGGTCATGGACTACGTAGCCCACTGGAGCGAAGGCGACGAGGGCGGTCGACAGCTCATCGTCTCGGTCGACCGGGTCCGTGAGATCGACCGGCTGGCGGAGGGAAATCAGGAATGGGCGGACTCGCGCGCTTCCTGATCGTCTTCGGCCTGATCAGCGTGGTGATGGGCTTGATCCTGCTGGCCGGCCATCGGATTCCCCTTCTCGGGCGGTTGCCGGGCGATCTCCTGTTTCAGAAGGGGGGCGCCACGATCTACGTACCGCTGGCGACCTCGCTGGTGCTCTCGATCGTCCTCACCTTGCTCCTGAACATCCTCTGGCGCTGATCTTCCGCGGCGCGGCCGCGGTCCGTCCCGTGCGCATGGACCTCTTCGACTACGAGCTCCCGCGGGAGCGGATCGCGCAGCGGCCCGTAGAGCCCAGGGACGCCAGCCGGCTCATGGTCCTCGACCGGTCGACCGGGACGTGGCGAGACGGCCGGTTCACCGACCTCGTCCAGGAGCTGGTCGCCGGCGACCTTCTGATCGTCAACGACACGCGGGTCTTCCCGGCGCGGGTCTATGCGACGGGCGATCAAGGGGGCCGGATCGAGTTCCTGCTCACCCGTCCCGCGGACGCGGACGATCCGGCGCGCTCCGAAGGGCGCGAATGGTGGTCGTTGGCCCGGCCGGCGCGTCGGGCGCGGCCGGGTCGAAGCTTCCGGCTGACGACCGGGGAGGGGCGCCCCGGGGAGGAGGGTGTGGCCGTCGTCGAGGCTGGAGAGGCGGGCCTTCGACGGATCCGCCTCGAGGTTCCGACCGACCCGTGGGTCTGGATCTCGCTGAACGGGCACGTGCCGCTGCCGCCCTACATCGATCGGCCCGACGAGGAAGCGGACCGGGACCGCTACCAGACCGTGTATGCGCGCGACCGGGGGGCGGTGGCCGCGCCGACGGCGGGCCTGCACTTCACGACCGAGCTGCTCGCGCGTCTCGAGGAGAGCGGCGTCATCCGGGCCAGCCTGACCCTGCATGTAGGTCCGGGAACGTTCCGCCCGGTGACCGCCGAGCGCGCCGAGCATCATGCGATGGACCCGGAGTGGTATCGAATCCCGGCGGAGACGCGGCGGGCCCTCGTCGACACGCGCGCGGCGGGAGGTCGCGTGGTGGCGGTCGGGACGACCACCGTTCGGGCGCTCGAGACGGCGGCCTCAGGCTCGGGGACGGAGGGCGATGCCTCCGATCTCGAGGGGTGGTCCGACCTCACGATCCGTCCCGGTCACGAGTTTCAGCTCGTCGACGCCATGGTGACGAACTTCCACCTGCCGCGCTCGAGCCTGCTGCTGCTGGTGTCGGCCTTCGCAGGGACAGACCGGATCCTGGCCGCCTACCGGCACGCGGTGGCGGCCGGATACCGCTTCTACTCGTACGGTGACGCCATGCTGATCGCGTGAGGGAGCGCCGCGAATCGGCTCCGGCTCAGGCTTCCAGCCGGCGTCGGATCTCCTGCGGGTACTCGGGGAAATAGCGCACGATGGCCGGCAGCTCGAAGCGACCCAGGATCGACTCCTTGGGCTCCCGCTCGAGCAGGAACCGGAACGACTCCATGATCAGGGACTCAGCCTCGGCGCCCGGGCAGAACCGCTCGATGTGCCGAGCGGTCGCCGTGACGCGGTGTTCGCTCGATCCGTCGGCATCCCGGACGCGTACGCGATAGACGTCGCCCCCCTCCGCGTTGACATGAATTTCAGCCATGGCTGCCTCTCATCCGGGTGATGTTGTGTGCAACCGAGCAATCCTGTTAGAGGAAGCGGTCTGCTCGTATGAGCCGGTGTTCACGAAGGCATGAATCCAGATACCCGAGCTGGGGGCCGAGTGTCGGGAGGGTCGGAGGTCAGCTCCTCGAGCGTGTGCCGTGCCGCACTGATGCGAGTCAGAAGCTCGGTATCGGCTCCTTGCCATACCCTGAGGGCGTAGGAGTAGGCTTGGCGCGCTTTCTCGGCTTCCCCCAGACCCGCGTAAATCTCTCCCATTCGATACAGAGCGAAGGCGTCGTCCCAGAACGTCGCATAGAGCCGGGTTGCTTCTCGAGGCCTCCCGGCTTCGGTGAGAAGCTCCGCGATCCACAATCGGATGGTCGCATTCACCCGATTCCGGGGTCCTGGACCCGTGGCCCGCTTTTGTGCAGTCTGGAGAATCTGCAATGCCTCGCTGCGCCGGCCATCGAGCCTCAACTTGTACCCGTGCAGCGCCAAAGCCGAAGCTTCGTGAAATCGCGAGCCGACCGTGTCACCCATTGTCCAGAATTGGCGTGCGTGACGCCGCTGTTGCTGAACGGCGGCGGCGTAATCGGACCAGCGACCTTGATCAGCTGCATAGGCGCCCGCATAGAAGCTCACCACCTCCGGCACGGTATCCGGCGTGGAAAGAGTAAGCTCCGCCTCAAGCCACCGCGGGGGCAACGCCATCCCCTCGTTGAACAGCGTGTATACGCCATAAGCGCGTAACCCGGGCGCGAACTGGGGGTCCTCGAGCTGCGCCTTCGCGCTCAGAAACCGACCTCGATTCAGGAGGTTGAAGAACAGAAAATTTGCCGCAGCCGGACCCGCATCTGACCGTGAGCGTGCCGCACGCAGGATTCTCTCTTGGGTTTCGAGCTGACTCGGATCCGAGAGATAAAGCCCAGCAGCCCCCCAGAGAACTCGGGAAGGGATCGTGTCAAGGGCCGCCCACGCACCGGCTCGCGCGACTGAATCCCCGAATGCCAGCATGAATGCGAGCCGATTTCGCCGATCCGTCGTACTGCCGGCTGCCAGCCCGCCATAGCGCTCGATCAGAGCGCTCGCTCGGGAGCGTTCTCCCTTGCGCACGGCGCGCTCGATGATGTGGATGTAGTAAGGTCCGAAATCCGGAGAAAGCTTGACAGCTTGCGAAAGGGCGTTGTCTATCTCGCTCTCGGCGACCAGCGCCTGCTGACCAATATGGACGTATGTATCTCCCAGGAGGTACCAGGCATCCGGGTCGTCGGGATAGTTTCGAACGACCTCACGTAGCGGCTCGATTCCGTCCAACATCCCTTGATGCAAGGCATAATCTGCCCGTACAAGAACCGCCTGACGCGCCGGCAGCCGACCAGACAACCGCGCCGCACGCTCGAGATAGCCACGCGCCACGGCACTGTCCACATTCTCCATCCAACCGTAGGCGTTAGCCAGGCGATGAAGCGCGAGAGCGAAGGTCGAATCGGCGGCTATGGCGCGCTCGTAGTAGACGATCGCCTCTTCGAACATCGAGCGGCGATAGAGCGCCTCACCTTCGAGATATGCCGTCATCGCAGGTAGTGAAGCCGTCGTGAGACTCTCCAGGCGGCGAACCGGGGGTATATCTTCGTCTCCGGCTTGCAGCACCGCTCGAAGCACCTCTACGGTTAGCTGGTCGACGAGAGCGAGGACGCTATCTGGCGGTCCCTTGACCACGCCGGCACCCAAATTGGTCCCATCATCGACCACGTAGATCTGTGCCGTCAGCCGGACGTCCCGACCCATTGCCACGGCGCTACCGACGAGCACGTAGCGCGCTCCCACATCCCGGGCGATCCAGAGAGTCTTTGCCAGATCCGCCGTTTCGGTTTCCTGCACTTGCTCGTGCCAGCGAGCCAGAATGGTCCGGCTGTTGATGGCCCGAAGGCCGCCCAACCCGTCGAGATTGGTCGAGAGCAGATCGACCATGCCCTCGCGCCAGACTTCGAGATCAGGGCCTGCGATATTGAACGGAACGATCGCGATCCCTGGAGCGACAGGGCTCGGATTTCCAGGGTCCGCTTGGGTGGTATCGCGTCGCTGAATTACCAGGACAGGAAGCACCAGTAACACGAGGAGGAGGACGACGTATGCGGCCACCCTTGCGAGCGAGCGCTCACTGCCCTTCACGCGCGCTCGTCGTGGGTCCGTTTCGATAGTCGCCGGAAGATCCCTGTCCGATGCCGCGGCCGCCGGTAGCCAGGCCTTGGGCTCCTCCTGGAGCCGCCGGGCGAGCGCGCTCACCGTCGGATCGGGTTCGGCCCCGTACTCGCTCTTGAGGTGCTCGGCATGCTCGTGGGCCTGCTGGAGGGCCCCGGCACGGTCCCCCGCCCCGGCCAGCGCCTCCATCAGCCCCAGCACGGCGCGCGAGTTGTCCGGCGCCTCGCTACAAAGCCGGCGCCACCACTCTGCCGCCCGTTCAGGAGTCCCCTCCGCGACTGCGCCCCTCGCAAGGCGCTCGAGCGCCCCCATGTACGCCCGCGCCAACCGGTCGCGCTCCGAAGCCGCCCAGCTCTCGAACTCCAGGGAGTCACGGCCGATGAAGAACCCATCCAGGAAGGGGCCTGCGTAGAGCCCGACCGCGCGCTCCAGATCCCCCGCCTCCAGCGCCGCCTCGAAATCCCAGACGTCGCAGGTGAGAGCCGCCGGATCCAGTCGAAGATCGTCCCTCTCGGCGAGGATCGCCTCCTCGCCCACGGCCTTCCGGATCACGTGCACGGAATCGGACAGGGAGTGCCTGGCGGACGTCGCGCCGCTCTCCGGCCACAGGTAGGCGATCAGCTTGTCGCGGCTGACAGGACGGTCACGGGAAGAGGCCAGAAGCGCCAGCAGCGCGAGACGCCGCCGCTGGACGATCCGGCCCGTCAGGGGAGTCTCCCCACCTCCCAGATAGGCACCCCCGAAGAGGCTCAGCGTGAGCATATCGGTCTGGCCGCCGCCGGGATGATGTGTGGATGAGATCCAGGAGAAACCCGACGACAGGCAACTCCCACGATAGTGACCGGTGCTGGGTGAGGCCAGGGCAGCAGACGCACGCGTGCTGGTCGTTGGCACGGCCACCGTTCGATCGGCGCTACCGGCGTGACACCCCATTCCCGCTCCGAGTAGGTTATCGCGATGACCCAGCCCGAAGACCTGGACCGCGAGATCGCCGCTTCCGGGCGGATCGAGGTCCAGGGCGATGGGCGGATCACGTCGCTGGTCGACGGGGTGTTCGCCATCGTCATGACGCTGCTCGTCCTGGGCATCGATCCGCCACGCGTGTCGCGCGAGGAGCTGGACGAGACGCTCGTCCGGGAGGTCGTCCTGCTCTGGCCCCGGATCGCGGCGTTCTCCGTGAGCTTTCTCGTCCTCGGCATCTACTGGATGGCGCACCACACCCAGTTCCCGTTTCTGCGCCGGGTCGACTGGGCGCTTCTATGGTTGAACATCCTGTTCCTCATGGCCGTTTGCCTGGTGCCCTTCACGACGCATCTGGTCGGGCACTATGGAAGCCAAGGGATCGGGCTGTGGCTGTACGGAGGGAACTTCATCCTGATCAGCCTGCTGCTGCTCGCCCACTGGCGCTACGCGGCCTGGAGGGGATTGCTGCGGAAGGAGGTCGACGAAAAGCTCGTGGCCTCGGCGACCCGCAAGATGCTGGTCGGTCCGGCGTTGTATCTGGCGGCGATCGCCGTCTCTTTCTTCGATCCACGGCTCAGCCTGCTCGTGATCCTGGCGGTTCCGGTCCTGCACGTTCTGCCGGGCCCGATCCACCTCAACTGGACCCGATGAAGGAGCCGGCCGGCAACCAGCAGAAGGAGGCATGATGATCGAGCTCGATCTGGACGAGGGCGAGCGGAAGATCCTGGCCACGGTGCTGAACAGTTACCTGTCGGACCTGCGGATGGAGATCGCCGACACGGACCGCCTGGACTTTCGCGAGATGCTGAAGGAGCGGAAAGTCGTCCTCGGCAAGGTGCTGGCAGCCCTCGGCGAGCCGCTCGACGCAGCGAGCTGAAGGTCGGACCTTGCACTGGCGATCCGAGGTCAGGGACGGGGCCGCCCGCGCGGGCGTGCTGATGACCGACCATGGCGAGGTCCGGACGCCGGCCTTCATGCCCGTGGGGACCCAGGCCACCGTCAAGGCGCTCGCGCCGGACGATCTGCACGAGCTCGGCGTCGAGATCCTCCTCGCCAACGCCTATCACCTCCACCTCCGGCCGGGAAGCGACGTGATTCGCCGCCTCGGAGGCCTGCACCGCTTCATGGCGTGGGACGGGCCGATCCTGACCGACAGCGGGGGATACCAGGTGTTCAGCCTGGCCGAGCTGCGTAAGATCGATGCCGATGGGGTCACGTTCCGGTCCCACCTCGACGGCTCGACGCACCGCTTCACCCCCGAGGGCGTGATGCGGCTGCAGCGTGACCTGGGGGCCGACATCGTGATGGCGTTCGACGACTGCGCGCCCTACCCGTGCGAGGAGGAGCACGCCCGGGCGGCCGTCGAGCGCACCACGCGCTGGGCCGGGCGCTGCCTGGCCGAGCACCGTTCGCTCCTTTCTGTCGACCCGGAGGCGCATCGGCAACACCTGTACGGGATCGTCCAGGGCTCGACGTACGCCGATCTCCGCCGCGCGAGCGCCCGGCAGATCGGTGATCTCGACTTCGAGGGCGTCGCCATCGGCGGTCTCTCGGTAGGCGAGGAAAAGCCCCTCATGTACGAGATGCTCGAGGTCACGGTGCCGGAGATGGCGGCGGACCGGCCCCGCTATCTGATGGGAGTCGGCTTTCCCGAGGACGTCCTCGCCGCCATCGCCCGCGGCGTGGATCTGTTCGACTGCGTGGCCCCCACCCGGCACGGACGAACGGGGGCGGCGTTCACCGCTGCCGGTCGCGTCAACGTCGAGAACCGCCGCTTCGCCGGGGACGATCGCCCGCTCGATCCCGAATGCCCTTGCCGGGTGTGCGCGACGTGGAGCCGGGCCTACATTCGGCACCTGTTCAAGGCCCGGGAGATGCTCGGCCCGCGTCTTCTGTCGCACCACAACGTCGCGTTCCTGGTCGGGCTCGTGGACGCCGCCCGGCGGGCGATTCACGAGGCTCGCTTCCAGAGCTGGGCGGACGACTGGACCGAGCGCTATATGGCCGAAGCCACGGAGGCCCCATGGACATCCTGACCGCGCTCCTGTTCACGGCGCCACCGGAAGGCGGTGGGCTGGCGGGCTACGCCGCCTCTCTGCTGCCCATCGTCGCGATGATCGGGATCCTTTGGTTCCTGCTGTTCCGCCCTCAGCAGAAGGAACAGCAGCGACACAAGGAGATGATCCGGAGCCTGCGCAAGGGGGATGAGGTCGTCACCGTCGGTGGGATGTACGGAAAGATCATGTCGCTGAACGAGGAGCGGATCTCGCTCAGGGTCGCCGACGGCGTGAAGCTCGACGTCGAGCGGAGCAAGGTGATGCGCGTGCTGAAGCAGGGCGACGAGGAGGATGCGCCCTGATGGCGCTCCTGGAGATCCGCTACCTGGGGGATCCCCTGCTCCGGCGCGTGACGCGACCCGTCGAGTCGTTCGACGACGAGCTCCGGCGCTTCGTCGACGACCTGATGGAGACGATGTACGCCGCCGACGGAGTCGGGCTGGCGGCCCCGCAGGTGGGAGACGAGCGGCGGATCACGGTGATCGACGTGAGCGAGCGGCGGGACGGGACGGAGGCGATCGCGGTGGTGAACCCAACGATCCTGGAGAGGCGTGGCACGGTGGAGAGCGAGGAGGGGTGCCTCTCGATTCCCGGAGTCGTGGAGACGATCGAGCGCGCGGCGGAGGTCGTGGTGGAGTACCGGGATCCGGCCGGCGAGCCGCGGCAGATCGAGGGCGCGGCTCTCCTGGCACGCGCCCTCCAGCACGAGATCGACCATTTGGACGGGGTCCTGTTCATCGACCACCTGGGGGCCCTCAAGCGGGGTCTGGCCGTCCGCGAGTTCAGGAAGGCGATGGAGGAGAAGGGCCTGCCGGTCGGGTAGGCGCGAAAAGTGCGGATCGTCTTCTGGGGGAGCCCCGAGTTCGCCGTCCCGACCCTCGAGGCCCTGCTGGAGAGCCGCCACGAGGTGGCCGGCGTCGTCAGCCAGCCGGCCCGGCCGAAGGGGCGGGGCCGTGCGGTGGAGCCCACTCCGGTGGCGCGCCGCGCCGCGGTCGCCGGGCTTTCGGTCCTGACTCCCGCCAAGCCCCGCGGCGAGGCCTTCCTCGACGAGCTGCGCCGGCTGGGCGCCGACGTCTTCGTGGTCGCCGCCTACGGCGAGATCCTGCCGCTCGAGGTCCTCGAGTCGCCGCCTCATGGCGCGCTCAACGTCCACGCTTCGCTCCTTCCCGCCTACCGCGGCGCGGCGCCCGTGACCCAGGCTCTTCTGGATGGGCGGGGAAGCACCGGAACGACGATCATGCGGATGGAGGCCGGCCTCGACACGGGACCGATCTGCCTCCAGGCGGAGGAGCCGATCCGCCCCGACGACACGGCGGGGCTCCTGGCCGGCCGGCTGGCCGCAGCGGGCGCGCGGCTCGCGGTCGAGGCCCTGGATCGCCTCGAATCCGGGACGCTGACCGAGACACCGCAGGACGACGCCCAGGCCAGCTACGCCGGCAAGGTCGACCCGCGGGACGCCCGGCTCGACTGGCGGCTGGCGGGCGCCCAGCTCGAGCGCGCCGTGCGGGCCTACGACCCCTGGCCCGGGGCGTGGACGACTTGGCGCGGCGAGCGCCTCAAGGTGTTTCGCCTGGCGCCGGCCGGGCGCCCGGGAGGACCGTCGGGGGAGCCCGGAACTTTGCTCGATGTCGACGCCGAGCCGGTCGTCCAGACCGGCGACGGCGCGGTCCACCTGGTCCTCGTCCAGCCTGCCGGTGGCCGGCGCATGAGCGGCACGCAGTGGGCCCGGGGCCGGGAGCTCCGACAGGGGGAGCGGCTGGGCGGGCACGACGACGGCGCGGGATGACACGGGAGCCGGGACCCCCTCGCCTCGTCGCGGCAACCGACGACGAGCGGCTGCTTCGGACGGACTTCGCGGAGTGCCTGGAAACGCTGCTGGGAGCGGGTCTCCCTGCGCTTCTGATCCGGACCTGTGGGGCGCTGAGCGATCGCAGAATGCTCGACCTGCTCGCTGACGCGGCCGGTCGCTGCCGTCAGCACGGCGCGGAGCTCTGGGTCGGCGATCGGGTCGACCTCGCGCTGGCTGCCGGTGCCGACGCGGTGCATCTCCCCGAGCGCGGGCTGTCGCTGGCGGGCGTGCGGGCGGTCGCCCCACGCCTCCGGATCGGCCGCTCCGTCCACGGCCTCGAGGCGGCCCGGGAGGCGGCCGGGATGGGCGCCGACCACCTCGTGGTGGGGACGATCTTCGCGAGCGCGACCCATCCCGCGGCCGACCCGGCAGGCGTCGCCCTCCTGCGGTCGATCCGAGAGGCGCTGGGTGGGTCGGCGCCGCCGCTCCTGGCGATCGGCGGCCTCACCCCGGGACGGGCCGGGGAGGTGATCGATGCGGGGGCGAGCGGCGTCGTGTCGATCCGGGCCCTCTGGGAGGCCGACGACCCGGCACGATCGGTCGAGCGGTTTCTGGACGCGCTTGGGGGCTAGTGTCCCGAGTCAGAAGTCCGTTGAAGGAGAAGGATCCGGCTGTGACTTTCCGCGGGGCCTGCTAGATTGACTCCATATGGCTCTTCAGCAGACCGCCGAGACCATCGAGGTCGTGGCCAATGGCCGAGCCTGCGCGATTCCCGCCGGACGCACGGTGCGTGAGTTTCTGATCGAGCTGGACGTCGATCCCGACCTGGTCGTCGTCGAGCGGAACGGCGAGATCCTCCGCCGCGACCGCCTGGCCGAGGTGCGCCTCGAAGCGGGTGACGCGCTCGAGATCGTCCACGTCGTGGGAGGCGGCTAGCGATGGTCGGCACCGGAACCGCCCGCGCCGAGACTGGCGGTCGACCCGCCGCGCAGACGAGCTCCGTGGGGCTGACGATCGCGGGACGGGCCTTCGGCTCGCGTCTCATTCTGGGATCGGGCAAGTACGACTCGCCCGAGACGCTCGTCCGCTGCATCGAGGCCTCGGGCGCGGAGATCGTCACCGTGGCCCTCCGTCGCGTCAGCCTGGACCGCGCCGACGAGGAGGGGCTCCTCCACCACCTGGAGGCCACGGGCGCCATGATCCTGCCCAACACAGCGGGCTGCTACACGGCCGAGCAGGCGGTGCGGGTGGCCCGCCTGGCGCGCGCTGCCGGGCTCAGCGAGTTCGTCAAGCTCGAGGTGATCGGCGACGAGCGCACGCTGTATCCGGACGTGATCGAGCTCGTCGAGGCGACGCGCCAGCTCGCCGACGAGGGATTCGTCGTGATGCCGTACACCAATGACGACGTGGTCGTCGCGCGACGGCTGGAGGAGGCGGGCGCGGCGGCGGTCATGCCGCTGGCTTCGCCGATCGGCTCGGGCCTCGGCATCGTCGATCCGCTCAACCTGCGGTTCATCCTGGAAGCGGTCTCCATTCCGGTGATCGTCGACGCCGGGGTGGGCACGGCGTCCGATGCGGCGGTCGCGATGGAGCTGGGCGTCGACGGGATTCTCATGAACACCGCGGTGGCCATGGCCCGGGACCCGGTCCGGATGGCCCGGGCGATGCGGCTCGCCGTGGATGCCGGCCGGTTCGCCTTCGAAGCCGGCCGTATGCCGCGCCGCGAATGGGCCCGAGCCTCGAGCCCCACCGAGGGTCGTGTCGGCGGCTAGCCCGGCGGTGGCCGACCCGCGGAGGACCGGGAGCGACCGGAGGACCGCCTTCCACGTGCTGCGGGACGTGGAGGCCGGTGAGCGGACGGACGAGAGCCTCGACCGCCGCGCCCGGGATCTGGATCGACGCGAGCGGGCGTTTGCCATGGAGCTCGCCTTCGGCAGCGTCCGGTGGCGAGGGCGGATCGATCACCACCTCGACCACCTCCTCGATCGCGGCCTCGCGAGCCTCCCCCCGGACTTGATCGCCGTCCTCGAGCTCGGCGCGTACCAGATCCTGTTCATGGACCGCGTTCCCGACCGCTCGGCGGTGGACGAGAGCGTGCGACTGGCGCGGGAGGTCCTCGCCGAGCCCACGGCGGGCTGGGCGGTCGGGCTGGTGAACGGCGTGCTCCGCAACCTGGCGCGCCGCCGGGACGCGCTCCCGTTGCCCGATCCCGCGGACGGCGCCGGACGGCTGGCCGTCGAGCACAGCCATCCGAAGTGGCTCGTCGAACGCTGGCTGGCCCGTCTGGGGCCTGAGACCACGGCGGCGCTCCTTGCCCGCGACAACCGGACGCCTCGTCTCCATCTGGCCCTCCATCCGCGCGCGGGCGGCGTCGAGTCGGTGCTGTTGTCGTTTCGCGCCGCGGGCATCGATGCCGCGCCCCACGCCGCACATCCGGACGCCATCGTCGTCGAAGGCGGCGTTCGACCGGACCGGCTGCCCGGCTGGGGGGAGGGCCGGTTCTGGGTGCAGGACGCTGGGGCGCAGTGGGTCTCGGCTCTGGTGGATCCGCCCGCAGATGGCCCCTTTCTGGACGCCTGTGCGGCGCCCGGCGGCAAGCTCGCGGCGTTGCTCGCGAGGAGTCTCGCGCCCAGCGCCCTGGCCCTGGATCTCGAACCGCGCCGGCTCCTCCTGGTGCGCCAGAACCTCGACCGTCTGGGTCTCGATGGCGCGTGGCTGGTGGCGGCCGACGCGCGGGCGATTCCCGCCCGTCGCCCGTTCCCGCTCGTGCTCGTCGACGCGCCCTGCTCCGGGACCGGGGTCCTGGGCCGGCGCCCCGACGCGCGCTGGCGACGCGAGCCGGGCGACATCGGTCGCTTCGCCGCGTTCCAAGGCGAGCTGCTCGACGGCGTCGCCGACCGCGTCGCGCCGGACGGTGTCCTTCTCTACGCCACGTGCTCGCTGGAGCCGGAGGAGAACACCGGGGTCGTGGAGGCGTTCCTGGCGCGCCGGCCCGACTTCCGCGTCGACCCGGCCGGAGAACGGATTCCGGTCGTCCACCGCGAGGGCCCGTATCTCGCCACCCGACCCTGGGAGACGGACGTGGACGGCATGTTCGCCGCGCGGCTCGTCAGGAGGGCGAGTTGACACGCCGGGGCGCCACCTGGTCGATCATCGTGGCGATCCTGGCGGCGACGTTCGGTGCGGCGGCGGCCGGCTATCTCGTCGTGCAGCTCTTCTTCCTCCCCGAGACGCTGGCCGAGCAGCGCGTGAGCCGGGTGCCCGACCTGAGCGGCCGCGATCTGGAGGACGCACGGGCGCAGGCGGGTGCCGAAGGCTACGTCCTGGAGGAGAGCGGTCGGCTGAGCTGGGAGGACGTGGAGGAGGGAAGCATCATCTACCAGATTCCGCCCCCGGACTTCTACCTGCCCCAGGGCGACACCGTTCGGGTGGTCGTCAGCCGCGGACCGGAGCCCATCCTCGTGCCGCGGCTCGAGGGGCTCCAACCCGATCACGCCAGCTCGATCCTGCGCGGTCTCGGGCTCGCGGAGACACCGCCGCGTCAGGAGTTCAGCAACCTGCACCCGCAAGGCGCAGTGGAGGGAACGGTGCCGCCCTCGGGAACCCCCGTCGAGCCCGGCACACCGGTGACCCTGATCCTGAGCGGCGGAGGGTCGTTCCTCACGATGCCCGACGTGCGCGGCCTCGGCCTCGGGGCCGCCCGCGACACGCTCGACCTCCACTCGCTCACGGTCGGTGAGGTGGTCAACGTTCAGGGGGGACCGGCGACCGACGATCGTGCGCGGGTGGTCGTGAGCGGGCAGGAGCCGGCGCCGGGGCTGCAGGTGCGGCGCGGCAGCGCGGTCCGCCTCCAGCTCGGCGAGCGGACCTCGCGCGTACGGGCCGGGGCTCCGGCGACCGCAGGCGCTCCGGGCGCGGCCACCGACCGACCGGCTCCGGCCGAAGAGCCGACGCCTCGCGAAACGCCGGCCGGTCCGCAACCGGGGGATCCGCCGGCCGACGAGAGCACGCCGTTTTGAGCCGTCCCGTGCTGGTCGCCCCGTCCGTGCTGGCGGCCGACTTCGGGAGGCTCGCGGACGAGATCGCCGTCGTGGCCGGGGGCGGCGCCGACTGGATCCACGTCGATGTCATGGACGGTCACTTCGTCCCCAACCTGACCTTCGGGGCCGAGATGATACGCACCGTCCGACGGGTGACCGACCGGCCGATCGACGTGCACCTCATGGTGGAAAGGCCAGAGCAGTACTTCGAGGAGTTCGTCGAGGCGGGCGCCACCCACCTGACGATCCACGTCGAGGCGACGCGCCACCTCCATCGCCATCTTCAACGGATCCGCGAGCTGGGTGGGAAGGCGGGCGTCGCGGTCAATCCGGGGACGCCTCTCGTGATGGTGGACGAGGTCTGGGAGGGGATCGACATCCTCCTGGTCATGAGCGTCAACCCGGGTTGGGCCGGGCAGGCGTTCCTTCCCTCGGCGCTGGAGAAGCTCCGCGCGGCCCGCGCGCGAATCGAGGAGCTGGCGCCGGAGAACCGGCCGCATCTGGAAGTGGACGGCGGGATCGAGGCGGCGAACGCGGGTGCCGTGGTCGCCGCCGGCGCGGACGTCCTGGTCAGCGGCTCGGGGGTCTTCGGAGGGGACGATCCCGCCGCGCGGACGCGCGCGCTTCACGCCGCTGCCGCGGGGACGGCCAGCCGCTAGTGCGACGCTACACTAAGTTGAGATTGCAGCGCCAGCCGCGTCTGGCGTGCCATGAGTGAACTCTGAGCAAAGGAGTGATGACGATGCGCATGCGAACCCTCTCTGTCCTGCTCGCGGCGATCGGGTTCCTGGCGTCCCCGGCGGCGGCCCAGGAGACGCCGGTCGACCTGAACGATCCCGCCCGCTCGGCCGAGGACCGGGCCCGCGATCCCCACTCCAAGCCCATCGAGGTCTTTCAGTGGATCGGGCTGGAACCCGGCGCTGTCGTGGTGGACTTCCATGCCGGCTCCGGCTACAACACGTGGGTCATGTCGAAATGGGTCGGCCCCGAAGGCGTGGTCTACACCGAGATGCCGGAGCGCATGTCGGAGGACATCAAGGCCCGTCTCGAGTCCGGCGATCTCGCCGGCGCCGGGAACGTGATCTATGTGGACGATGTCGCGGCGCTGCCGACCGACAGCCTCGACCTCTTCTTCACCTCGCGCAACTACCACGACGTGGACGCAGAGGCGATCCCGGAGTTTCTGACCGAGGTTCGCCGCACGCTCGCGCCGGGCGGGCTGTTCGTCGTGATCGACGCGCGCGCGGCAGAGGGCCGCGACACCGAGGCGCACCGGATCGCCGATCAGGTCGTGATCGACGAGGTCACGGCGGCCGGGCTCGAGCTCATCGACCAGAGCGAGCTGCTGGCCAACCCGGACGACGACCACGTGGGCCCCAAGTGGGATCAGCGCGAGCAGCTCGATCAGAGCCTGATCAAGTTCCGCTCCCCGGAGGAGGCGGCGGAGCCCGCCGGGACGGCCGAGCCCGCCGAAGAGGCGCCGACCGCGAGCTGAGTCCGAGTCCGGCCTTCCGCGACCCGAGGGGCCGCTGAACGGCGCCAGTTCTCGAGACGAGCGAGGATGTCGTCCGGACTCACGCTGTGCATCGTAAACCACGACGGCGAGCGCTATCTGCCCGATACGCTGGCCGCCGTGACGATGGGCGTTCAGCCGTTCGACGAAATATTCCTCGTCGACAACGCATCCACGGACGGCAGCCTGGACATCGTGCGCCAGGGCTTCCCGAAAGTTCGTATCGTCCGGCTCGCGACGAACCGTGGTCCGGGCGCGGCGCGGAACGCCGGCGCCCGGGAGGCCGCGCACCACCGGATCCTGTTCATCGACAACGACGTGGTCCTGCTGCCCGGATGTGCGGAGCTACTGTCGGCGGCCCTCGATGCCCGCGAGGAGGCCACGTTCGCCATGCCCGCGGTCGTCCACGCCCCCGAGGGATCGACGGTCCAGTACGACGGGGCCAGGGCCCACTTCATCGGCCTGATGATCATCGAGAACGCCGAGCTCCCGGTCACGGAGCTTCCCGTTGAGCCGCGAGCGATCGATTCGCTGATCAGCGCCTGCTTCATGATGGATCGTCGACGGTGGGGAGATGAGCCGCCCTTCGACGAGACCTTCTTCTTCTACCTCGAGGATCACGACCTGGGTCTCCGCACCCGGCTGCGCGGCCAGGATATCGTCGCCGTCCCCGCGGCGCGCTGCCTGCATGGCGAGGGGGAAACCGGAGTCTCCTTGCGTCAGACGGGGCTCTACACCGCGACCCGCGTCCGCAACACGATCCTCAACCGATGGTTGATCCTGCTCAAGATCTACGAGGCACGCACCCTTCTGCTCCTCTCGCCGGCGCTTGTTTCGTTCGAGGCGTTCCAGCTGGTCGGTGCGATGGGGAAGGGTTGGACGCGATATTGGCTCGACGCCTGGGGAGGGCTCGTGCGAAACTTGGCGAGGATCGTGCTTCGAAGGAGGTCATTTCAGCGGGTCCGCAGGTTGGGGGACGGTGACGTGCTGGCCGGCGGCCCGCTGCCGTTCAATCCAGCGCTGAGCTCCAGCCGGCTGGAACGTGCGGGTCGAGTGCTGCTCGACAGGATCGCCGCGGTCAATTGGAGCCTGGCGCACCGGTTCCTGCGACGTTCCAGAGTGGCGAGTCGGAGATGATCGGGCCGCGGGGGCGTCGGGACCGCGAGCCCATCGAGAGGGTGGCCTGAGATGGACGACGCCGCTCCCGCAGGCCGGCTCAACGTGGCGATGGTGGCCGCGTGTCCGTTCCCGTTCCCCCGAGGCACCCCGATCCGCATCCAGCGTGTGGCCGAGGCGATGGCGCGGAGGGGACATCGCGTGCACGTCGTCACCTATCACCTGGGGGACATCTGGGAGGAGCCTCCCTTCGTATTGCACCGGATACCGGCCATCTCGGGGTATCGCAAGACCTCCCCCGGGCCGAGCTACCGAAAGATCTTCGTCGTCGATCGGAGGCTCGCCGCAAAGCTGCGTGAGGTGCTGGCTTCCTACCCGATCGATCTGGTGCACGGCCATCACTACGAAGGGCTGATGGTGGCGCTCCTCGCTCGGCGCGCGGGGATCCCCATCCTCTATGACGCGCATACGACCCTGGAGTCCGAGCTTCCGAGCTACCGGATGGGTCTGCCAGGATCCTTCAAGCGCAGCTTCGGCCGCCTCCTCGACCGCAGGCTTCCCCGGC
>JBOHRQ010000048.1:0-19033 GCA_050732875.1 Gemmatimonadota bacterium
ATCGCCGCCGCCCTCGCGCGCCGCCGTGGTTATCTCGCGGATCAGCTTGGTGAAGGCCTGGCCGCGCCGGGCGTCCTCGGCCGCCTTCTTGCGCTTGATGGTGGACCATTTGCTGTGGCCGGACATGCGCTCCTCGGGTGATCGCAGCAGATCCTGGATCGGTGACGATGAAAGATAAGCCTGGAGTCGCATCGACTCCAATAGAAGGGCGCGTCCGACGACGTATGGTGGACACTAATAACGTGACACGTTATCATATGACCGCATGATCCGGGGCTTCCGCGACTCGGAGACCGAACGGGTCTTCAACCGGCGGAAGCAGGGCCTGCTGCGGCCCGACATTCAGCGGCGAGCCCTCCGGAAGCTGCTGATCCTGGATGCGGCGGACTCGCTGAACGATCTCCGCGTCCCCCCCAGGAACCGCCTGAAGAAGCTTTCGGGCGACCGTCGTGGCCAGCACAGCATCCGGATCAACAACCGTTGGCGGGTCTGCTTCGTGTGGGAAGAGGGCAACGCCGACGAGGTGGAGATCGTGGATTACCATTGATGGTCCGAGGAGGGAACTTGCCGAAGGTCGACCTTTCACCTGTTCATCCGGGCGAGATTCTGTTCGAGGAATTCCTCGAGCCGATGGAGATCAGCCAGTATCGAGTCGCCAAGGACATCGGGGTGCCGCCACGCCGGATCAACGAGATCGTCCTCGGAAAACGATCGATCTCCGCTGACACTGCCTTGCGCCTGGCGCGCTATTTCGGGACTTCAGAGCGCTTCTGGCTCAATCTTCAAACGCGGTTCGACCTGGAGGTGGAAAAGGAACGTCTGGGCGAGCGACTCGAGCGGGAGGTCGCGG
Source organism: Gemmatimonadota bacterium (assembly GCA_050732875.1). Lineage (GTDB taxonomy): Bacteria > Gemmatimonadota > Gemmatimonadetes > JACCXV01 > JAHWKZ01 > DASRVA01. The sequence continues at coordinate 851 of JBOHRQ010000048.1, forward strand.
TCCTGGCGGAGAAGCGGTAAGGGCAAGCTTCGTTCCTTGCGAGTCAGTATGATCTATTGTCTGATCATACAGGGAGGTTCCTATGGCGAGCCAGCGTGTGACCGTGACCCTGCCCCCTGACGTCGTTCGCGAGATCGATCGCCGCGATCGCAACCGCAGCAAGTTCGTTCTTCACGCCGTCCGGCGACGAAGGCCTGCGACTCTTCCTGGGGCTGACAGAGCCAGAAGCTGACTGACACAGTCGCCGGCCCCGGGTGTCTCTATGGGTCCGCAGAGAATGCGACCGCGGACAGCCTCGGTTGCCGTTCACGCAAGGTCCAGCTCGATAGTTACCGTCACCACTGACAGTTATACTTGAGTCACAATGCCAACGAAGGATCGAACGAAGACAAAATCTGCCAAGTCACCGCAGAAGCGCGCGCCCGAAGCCGTGATCTCGATGCCGGCACAGTCCACCTGGTCGCGGGGGATGCCCTGGTGGTCTGGTCTGGAGGATCCGGTCACCGAGGAGCTCATGCGCGCGGTGACCGCCCTCGAGCCGCGACGCGTTCTCTGCCTGGACAGATCGTTTCGGGGCAACGACGAGCTCAAGACCAACACGGTCCTCGAAATGCGCAGCCACGACATCGAGTTCCAGACGGTCTGAGGCGCTGATGGAGCCAAACGGAATCCTCGAACAGATCTCCGTCGAGATGGACGAGATCCGCAACCGGTTCGCGGTCAAGGACCTCTGGCTCTTCGGCTCGGCGATCCGTGGCGAGCTGTCCGGGGCCAGTGATGTCGATGTGCTCGTCGAGTACGACGGTGCGGCCACGTTCGACCGATACATGGACCTCAAGTTCTTCCTTGAGGATCTGCTCGGTCGTAAGGTGGACCTGGTGACCAGAAACGGCTTGCGTCCGCGCATGCGTCCCTCCATCGAGAGCGAAGCGGTACGTGTCGCGTGACCCGCGACTTTTTCTCGACGACATCCTGGAATGCTGCGCCAGAATCCAACGCTATACGCGGGAGGCGAGGCCCACTTCAAAGTTCTGGACGTGGCCTTCAAGTACGGCCCGGGAGCCAACGACTTGTGAAGGATCTGGCTGTTGGCAGCGACCATTTTCTGACCGGCTTTGTTACATCGCCATCCGGCTGCTGACGACCGCCCCACCCAGCACGAGCACGCCGCCCACGATCAGCGCGATGCCAAGGGCACGCGCGACGCGGTGACCGCCGGGGAGCGTCTTCTCGACGAAGATGATGACGGCTGCCGTGAGCATCCAGGCGACATTCATCATCCCCAGCGCTACCAGAGCCATCATCAGGCCCAGACAGCAGCCCAGGCAGTCGACACCGTGCAGCACGCCCAGCCGCCCTGCACCGGAAACACCCGGCCGCCAGTGGCGCGTCAGGAAGAAGAGCGGGCTGCTGCAGCGCATGTGGCAGCGTCGTTTCAGGGCCGTGAACTGGTAAAGACCTCCGGCGAGGAGCAGCAACCCCGGCAGCGCTGTCATGGCAGGACCGCCGGCCCGGGCGAGTTGGCTGTAGCCGAAGACCGGCACGCCGGCCATGGTCCAGATCCCCACATAGCCCGCGAGCAGGGCAGCCATCCCGGCGATGGCCTGCGGGCGACCCAGCCGCCGGTGGGCGGTCATGTTGTAGAGGAGTATGAGGGGCAGCGCCGCTGGCAGCATCATGGCGACCATCATGATGGCCCAGCCCGACAGGAACAGGAGGACGTCGGCTGCCCCGACCCTCGTCGAAGTGCCCTCGGCAGCCTCTCCGAGGTGCGTGTCTGTGGTGGTTTGCCTGCTCAGCGTGCTCGTATCGGCGGTCATTTCCATGTCGCCATGGATGCCCGCGGCGCCCGACATCGGCTCGTTCATGGAGCCGACCTGAAGCGTATAGCCCCAGGCGATCGCGGCAAGAACCAGGAGAGCCGACCCCGGCACCAGATTTTCGCGCTTCCGCCAGGCGGGCGTTGCCGGAGGGACGGGCGGGTGATGCACCCCTGATTCCTTCATCTTGCGAAATAGGCCAGCACACGCGGTCATGACCGCATGTACTACGCCGCCTCGTCGGGACCGCTCCACTCGAACGGGATGTGCTTGCTCGACGAGCCGACGAACTCCATGGCGAAGCCGAAGGCGTCCACGTTCAGGGCCGTTCCCCTGCCCCAGGTGGCCACCTGACCGGGTCCCACTTCCGACCCTGGTGGATTGAGGAGCTGCACTCGCTTGCCGGGTGGGGTCGTGGGCCCCGTCAACGCCTCGGCCTGGACAACGACCCGGCCCGGGATCTCCGCCCGCCAATAAGCCAGATCGTCCGCCAGCTCGAAGGTGATCGGCGCGAACTCTATCCCGCGCAGCTCGCCAATGAGGTCGGCGAAGCCGGCCGGCCAGCCACCCGCCTGGCCTCCGAAAATGATCTGCAACGCCTGACGCTGTGCGTCATCCGCGCGCTCGTCGAAGAAAATGCCCATCGTCGCCTTGGTCTCGCCGCCCCAGATATTGCCTTCGAAGTAGCTGACGGCGAGGACGTTCAGGCCGTCGAGCGCGACATCGCCATAGCGTCCTTCGCGTATGTGCCACGCCAGGGTCCCTTCGCAGACGTTGTTGGTGGGCGCCTGCGCGAACTCGCACGGACAAGGGATGGCGCAGCTGCAGACGTCGAACCAGTCGCCGACCACCCGCCACTTCTGAACCTGAGTCATGGCAGACCCTCCTCCTGGTTACTGCCCTCGAGACCCAACGGCCTGTCCGGAGTCTAAGCGGCAGACGGTCACGGATACAATCCTCAGACCGCAAGCGCCACGGACCGACCGAGGAACACACCGTACCGCCCGGCGGCAGCTGCGATGGCTTCCTTCCCGGCCCTCGTCAACCGGGTGAAGATATCGGTCTGGATGACGACCTCGGTCTTCCTGAGCGTGCGCTTCCAGGTCCCCACGATTCGACCGTCGACCACCACGATATAGTTCAACCCGTTGCCCATCGCCGACAGCCTGGCGGCATGCCGCTCCTCGATCATGGCGCCGCGATCCTTGTAGCCGGATACGTACTCGTCATAGATGGACAACAGGTGCGCGGTGGGGGATCGGTCTGCTCTGGATCGGCTGGAGCGAGGGAACCAGCTGGTCCTCCCATCCGCGACCTCGTGTCGAAGCCCGGCCTCGACGGCTTCGAGGCCGCTCCGCGCGTCGGCGAGCGTCAACCCCGACCACTTCGCGAAATCGTGAACGGTGGCCGGCCCGCGGCTCGCGAAATATCGCTCCGCGAGCTCCGCCAGGGACTCCTCCCGCTCCAGGGTTCTGGCGCGCGGCGCGCGCTCGTCGAGCAGCGCGTAGGTGAACTGCTTCCCACGTCGCGGGCCGCTGCAGACGACTCCGTCCAGTTCCGCCCGCATCATCAGGTAGGCCATGCGCTGCTGGCGATCCGTTTCAATGCCCGCCCTCCGCAGCACGCCGCGCAGTTCGTCACGGGTCAGGTGTTGGCCGCCTTGCAAGGCTTTGGCCAGCGCCTCGTTGCTGAGCTGGGAGACGCCGCTGTCCAGCTCCAGCTGGCGATACCGGTGGCCATTCGCCGCGTGGACGCGCGGCGCCGTGAGGGCCAGCATCCAGCGGATGTCGGCGGGCGTCACGAAGTGCCAGGTGGGTCGCAGGAGGTGGGTGCGGAGGATGGCGCCGTCGTTGAAAGCCCGCTCGATGTCGTGCTCGGTCGCGCCCTTGAGGCGCAGCCCCAGCGCCCACTTCGCACCGGCGTAGTCCTGGGCCTGGACCCCGCCCAGCCATCCAACCACGTCCGCCGGTCCGCCAGCGATCGGGTCGCTGATGCCCTGGTTGCGGAGACGGTGCCGCACGATGTCCGAGGGTGTCATCCTGGCGGTCTCACGGGAGGCATCGGATGATAGATGGATCGACACCCAGGGGCCGGTCGCCGCACGCCGGCGACAGGGGTATCGTTGACCGATGGCGAAGCTCGACGCCCGCTCGCGGGCCAGACTTCCGGACAGCGCCTTCGCCTACGTGGATTCCCGCGGCCGGCGGCGGCTTCCCATCCACGACCAGGCTCACGTCCGGAACGCGCTGGCCCGCTTCAACCAGGTCGCGTTCGAGAACGAGGCCTCCCGGGAGCGCGCTCGCAAGCGCCTGCTGAACGCCGCGAAGAAGCATGGCATCGTGCCGGTCGGCTTCATCACCACCCAGCTCAGGATGGAGCGGAGCCACGCCGCGACGGGCCTCGACCCCGCCGCGCTGCCTTCCGGGTCCGTGACGCTCCTGCTGAGCGACATCGAAGCCTCCACGGCCCTCCTCCACCGACTGGGCGACCGCTACCGCGACCTGTTGAGCGACGTGCGGAAGATCCTCCGCACCGAGGTATCGCGGGCGGGCGGCCACCCGATCGACGCCCGCGCCGACGACTTCTTCGCCGTCTTCGAGGCCGCCGGGAGCGCGATCGTGGCAGCGGCGGCCATTCAGCGCGCGCTGGGCGACCGGAGCTGGCCCGACGACCTCCGGGTCCGGGCCCGCATCGGGATCCACAGCGGCCGGCCCAGGCTCACCGACGTCGGCTACATCGGCGTGGCTGTGCACACCGCGGCCAGGGTCTGCTCGTCGGCCCACGGCGGGCAGATCGTCGCTTCCGACAAGACCAGGGGAGCGATCGGGAAATCGATGCCGGCCGGCATCCGTCTTCGGAGTCTCGGGCGATACCGACTCCGCGGCCTGGAGGAAACCCACACCCTCTTTCAGGTGCATGCGGACGGATTGCCGAAGAAGTTCCCGCCGCTGCGCGTCTCGGCTCCGTTCACGGAGCCGGAAGAGGAGTCCTCGGAATCAGCGGGCTGAGCCGCCGGCCCGTGCGTCGGCCGCCCGTTCCGCGCCCGTCCAGCTCTGCATGGCACGCCGCCAGTCCTCCTCCACGAGGTTCACCGTGGCAGGGTTTCCGGCCTCACGCCAGGCGGGAAAGACGAGCTCGTCGAGGCGCGACTCGAGGACGGCGACCGCGTCGATGTCGCCGATCGCCGTCGCCCTGAGCCATCCGGCGGCCCCGACCTGCCACGCGTCCCGCGGGCGGCCGTCATGCCAGGCGACCCGCAGGGCCTGGTCGGCGAGACCTGGCGGATAGGGGAGCCCTGAGTCCTCGAGCGCGTCCTCGGCCAGCTGCCCCAGGTCCCGCAGCCGGCGCCGAAGCTCCGCGCCCTCCGGCTCCCAGCGGTCGAGCGCCTCCAGCCCCGCCTGGAGGGCACCTTCAGCCAGCGCCTGTTCGGCGCCCTCCGGGTCGTCTCCGGCGGACTCGAGTCCGGCCCCGTAGTAGAGCCCCGCCAGCTCGGGGAGTCCGGTCCGCATGAGCCAGTCGGCGTAGCCCGCCGCGAGCTCCCGGTTCGCCCACTCCTCGGGAAACGGATAGCCGCGCGTGGCGGCTCGCAGATCGACGGCCACGGCGGCGAGCGCCGCCGGCTCGGCTCGGTCATCCTCCGAACGGATCATACGCTGACCCGCCCGGGCGGCGATCAGGCTCGCCTGTGGGTCGTCCTCCAGGCGCCGCGCCGAAGACTCGGCCGCCGCGAAGTCTCCCCGGTTGTACGCGTTCTTGGCGTCCTTGAGAGAGCCGGTGGCGCACCCCGCGGCGAGCAGGATCGCGAGGAGCGCGAGCCTTCGCCTACCACCCGGCATCGACGGCCAGGCTCTCGCGCGAGAACGCATCCTCCAGCTTGTCGGCGATCCGCCTGAGGAGCGCCCGCCGCTCTCCCGTCGGCAGGTCGGTGACGCCCGATTCGACCAGGATCTCGAGGAATCCGTCGATCTCCAGGACGGCACCGCGCTGGCCCGCGAGCGGGCGCGCCAGCTCCGCCTGGGCCCGCCCCACGGCCAGGCGCAGCGCTTCCCACCGGCGACTCCGCTCGCTGCCGGTGTCCCGTTCGGCCGCGTCCAGGGCGGACTCCAGATGGTCGAGCCCGGGTCGGCCGCGGACGTAGGCGGCCAGCTCGCGGCGCGTGGGACGATGGGGGATGGCGAAGGGGACGATGGGGGCCGAGCGGACTCGCTCCACGTACTCGGCTAGCGACCGGACCCCGGCGCTCACGGCGGCAGTCAGGAGCGTGGCCAGGAAGGGCCGGACCGCCAGCCCGGGGATCCGGGCCAGGAGCGGCAGCAGATCGGGGAGATGACGATCTACGATTTCGGTTGGATCGTTCACGCGCTTTCCTACGCGCGGTGCGCGGGGTAGGATTCACAGGATCGACCCGGGTGAACTCGATTCAGGAGGGATGCCATGACCGACGAAACCACCTCGAGCGGACCCGAGCCCCAGCCCGAGCCGGGCATCGAGGAGGAGCTCAAGACCCTGGGCCGGCGGTTCGCCGACGTGCTCCAGGCCGCCTGGACGAGCGAGGAGCGGCGCCGGGTCGAGACCGAGGTGAGGGAGGGGCTGAAGCGCTTTTCGGAGGAGATGGAGCGCTTTTACGAGCGGACCCGCGAGAGCCCGAAGGGAGAGCGCGTGCGCACGAAGTTCGGGGCGGCCAAAGGCCGTGCCGCAGACAGCGAAGCGGCCCGCCGCACCCGTGAGACGGTCGCTCAGGGTCTGCACCGCCTGAGCGAGGAGCTGGCCCGCCTAGCCGATCGCTTCACGCCCGCGGAGCCCGACGCCGACACGCCCGGGCAGCCACCACCCGACGATCTCGGGGCATGACGGTCCGGCGCGACGCTCAGTGCCTTATCGCCGCCCCTTCGCGCTCGCTCTCCGCCTCCTCCACGATCCTCTCGGCGATGTGGTGCGGCACTTCCTCGTAGCCGCGGAACTTCCGCGAGTGGTCGCCGCGCCCCTGGGTGATCGAGCGTAGCGTCGTCGAGTAGCGGTAGAGCTCCGCCTGCGGGACGTGGGCCACGACCTTCTGCTTGCCGGTCCCGCCCGGCTCCATCCCCAGCACGCGCCCCCGGCGCTGGTTGAGGTCGCCGATCACGTCGCCCAGGTACTCGTCGGGCGTGACGACCACGATCTCCATGACCGGCTCGAGGAGGACCGGATCGCATCGATCCGCGGCCGCCTGGAACGCCATCGAGCCGGCGATCTTGAAGGCCATTTCGCTCGAGTCCACGGTGTGGTAGGAGCCGTCGTAGAGCTCGATGCGCAGGTCCACGACCGGGTATCCGGCCAGGATTCCCTTCGACATCGCCTCCTGGATCCCCTTGTCCACGGCCGGGATGAACTTGTTGGGAATCACGCCGCCCGAGATCTGGTCGACGAACTCGTACCCCTCGCCACGGCCCCGGGGGATGAGACGAACCCAGCAGTCGCCGAACTGCCCGCGGCCGCCGGTCTGCTTCTTGTAGCGGCCCTGGGCCTCGCCCTTCCGCTTGATGGTCTCGCGATAGGCGATCCGCGGCTTCAGCATGTTGGCTCTGACGTTGAACTTACGCTCCATCCTCTCGAGTACGATCTGAAGATGGAGCTCGCCCATTCCGCGGATGATCGTCTGCCCGAGCTCGGCGTTGTACGCGTGGACGAACGTGGGGTCTTCCTCGTGGAGCCGCGCTAGCGCGCTGCCGATCTTCTCCTCCTCGCCCTCCCGCGTGGGCTCGATGGCCACCGCGATCACGGGCTGCGGAAAGTCGATCCCCCGGAGGACGACGGGATCGGAGCGCGAGCACAGGGTGTCGCCCGTGTGGGTCGACTTGAGCTTCGGCACGACCCCCATGTCGCCCGCCGAAAGCCCGGGGACCTCGGTCCGATCCTTTCCCTGCATGATCCCGACGTGGGCGAGCCGCTCGTCCCGGTCCTGGCTCGAGTTGTAGACGTCCTGCCCGCCCTGGATCGTGCCGCTGAAGACGCGGAAGTAGGACAGCTCGCCGACGTGCGGCTCGGTGGTCGTCTTGAAGACGAGGGCCGACAGCGGGGCCCCGCTTTCCGGCTCCAGAAACACCTTCTCGCCGTTTCCCGGCCGGGTCGCGCGGATCTGCCGCCGTTCGGTCGGTGCGGGGCTCAGCTCGACCACCTTCTGGAGCAGCGAGCGGGCGCCCTTGAGGTCCGTGGCCGCGCCGCAGAAAACCGGGAACAGGTCGCCCTGCGCCATGCCCATCTTCATGGCCTGGAGGACCTCCCCGCGATCGAACGCCTCGCCCTCCAGATAGCGCTCGATCAGCGTGTCGTCGGTCTCGGCCACGGTTTCGATCAGGGCCTGCCGCCAGCGGTCATAGGCCGGCCGGACCTCGTCCGGGATCTCGCCGATCTCGCGCTCCCCCCTGGCGTCCTCCTTGTAGAGATGGGCCTTCTCGCTGAACAGGTTGCAGAGCCCGCGGAACGAGGCGCCCTCTCCGATCGGAATCTCGACGGGGATGGCGCGCGGCGAGAGCGTCTCACGTATCTGGCGAAACACGCCATCGAAATCGGCATGCTCCTTGTCCATCATGCTGACGAAGATGAAGCGCGGCAGGTTCTCGGCTGCGGCGAACTCCCAGACCCGCTCGGTGCCGACCTCCACGCCGGCCACCGCGTTCACGACGAGGCACGCGCTGTCGGCCACCCGCAGCCCGGCCTTGACCTCGCCGACGAAATCGAGATAGCCGGGCGTGTCGATCAGATTGACCTTCACGTCCATGAACTCGGCGTAGGCGAGTGCCAGGTTGATCGAGATCTGATGCTCGATCTCGTCGGGGGTGAAGTCGGTGAGCGAGCTGCCCTGCTCCACCGACCCCATCCGGCCGCAGGACCCGGCCAGCCAGGCCATCGCGTTGACCAGGGTGGTCTTGCCGGAAGCGCCGTGGCCGATCACGGCGAGGTTCCGGAGGCTTTCGCTATCGTACACCTTCATGCGGACTCCTCGGATCTGTGGGGTTGGGTCGTGCTGGCGGCGTAAATTGCGTTTCCGCACCGCGAACTGTCAAAGTCGCTGATCGTCGACGATCTCGACGCTCGGGGCACGTCGGTCAACCGCCTTCCACGACGCGCTTCAGAATGCGCCCGGCCTCGAAGCGCGTCTCGGGTCGGGCGTCGTTGATGAGCGCCACCTCAGCGGCCGGAATCGTGGACGGATAGCGCTGGAGGAACTCGGACAGGGTCAAGGACTCCTGAAGCGTCACCAGGTCGATCCGGTCGGGACGTGCGGCCAGCAGCGCGGGGTCGGTCAGCGGGCGGAAGGTGGAGAACGACCGCTCGACCGCGGTCGACCGCGCCCCCCACCGCTCCTGGGGACCGTAGGCCACGAGCTGGTAGACCTGGCCCCGATGCTCGACGAACATCGCCAGCCCCCGCAGAACCGTGTTGTTCTGGGCGAGCGCCTCGAACTCCGTCACCCGCAACCGGAGACCGTGGGAGGTCCCGGCCGTGGAGCCGAACGTGCGGACCGAGGCGCTGGCGTCGAAGCTCCGCGCGGCCGCGTCGACGGTCGGCGCCTGCGAGAGCGTCAGAATCAGGATCGCGTCCTGCTGCGGACTGACGGCGATCACCTGCTGGCGCTGGTTCAGGGCCGTCCAACCCGGCGGGAATTCGACCCGGAAGCGCAGCCCGGGATGGATGAACTCGTCGTTCTCGAAGAAGCCCTGCCGCGGATCCTGGCCGTACACGAGGTCGTCCAGCCGGCGCACATAGGCCTCTCTTTCGAACATCCCGTCCCGCGCCTCGGCTGGCAGCGCGGCAATCGCGTCGGCGGCACGCTCGCCGCGCTCCTCGGGGGCCGGGTGCGTCGCCAGCCATCCCGGCACGCGCTGCGATTCCGACATCCCGCTGGACCGCTCGAGCTGCGCAAAGACGTCCACCATCGCGTCCGGATCGTAGCCAACCGCGGTCATGTACCGCAGGCCGAGCACGTCGGATTCCCGCTCGTCGTCCCGGCTGTATTTGAGAAAGAGCAGATTCAGTCCCAGATTCGCCAGATCGCCGAACTGGGCCAGCTCCGGGGAGAGGATCATGCCGATCCCGAGACCCAGCCCCGCGAGCTGGGCCCGGCTGATCCGGTTGACCGCGTGGCGCGCGGTGACGTGACCGATCTCGTGGCCCAGGACCGCGGCCAGCTCGGCCTCCGAGTTGAGGGTGGTCAGGAGGCCGCGGGTCACGTAGATGAACCCGCCCGGCAGCGCGAACGCGTTCACCGCCGGATCGTCGGCGACGCGGAACGTCCACGGCAGGTCCGGACGCTCGGAGAACGCCGCCAGCCGCTGGCCGACGGTCTCTACGTAGCGCTGGAGCTCGGGGTCCTCGTAGACGCCGATGGTGGCCTGGACGTCCTGGTCCGCCTGGCGCCCCATGGCGATCTCCTGTTGCTCCCCGATCAGGGAGAGCTCGCGCTCGCCGGTGGCGGGATTCGTGGCGCACGCGGACCCGATGAGTCCGAGCGCGAACGGGATGACCGCGTGTCGACGGATGATGGCGTTCATGACCCCTCCCTCCTTCTCGATCCCTGGGCGGGCCGGTCGCTTTCCGGGACCCCCGCGGACCGACGGCGCAGATGATCCACCTGGACGAGGATGTCGCGGGACGGCGGAGGCGTCGCCTCCGCACCGCTCCAGCGGAAGCGGATCCACCCTCTCTCGTCCACGACGAGAAGCGACGGAAGCTGTTCGATCCCGAGCCGCTGCCGGGCCTCGACCGGATCCGGGGGCGTGAGGACCGGAAACGAGCTCGCCGGAGCGGGTGGAGAGGATGCAACCCCCAGCCAGACTCCGACCAGCTCGCCGCCCCGCCGGCGCAGCCCGGCGGCGAGCGAGGCGAGCCGCTGCTCATAGCCGGCGCACCCGGAGCAGTCGGCGTCCCAGATCGCCACCACCGCATGGCGTCCCGCGAGCGCGGCGCCCTCGAAGGAAGGTCCCGCTCGGGTCGGGTAGGGCAGGGCCGGAAGCCGCTGCGACAGAGCTCCCGTCACGAGCTGCTGGCGGCGTTCGTCCTCGACCCGCGCGCGCTCCCGGGCGCGCCGGTCGTCCAGCCCGGCAAGCGACCCTCGAAGCCGTCGATAGGCGGCCTCGAGATCGGGTGTCGCTTTCGCCCCCATGCCCCGCACCTCGGCGTCCAGAAAGGCCTCCACCGCAGGACCCCATCGACCACGCCCGGCCTGGAGCACGCCGAAGTGGTAGAAGTGGAGCGCGTACCCGCTCGTCGTGCCGCGGCTGTTGATCTCGGCCACCGCGCTGACCAGTGCCGCCTCGGCCTGCCGGAGGTCTCCCCGGCGATAGGACGACCACCCCAGCGCGTCGAGCAAACGCCCCCTCGAAGGCCGCAACGCCCGGCGCGCATCCGTGCCGCTCGAAGACACGAGAGACGGATCCCCGAACTCCATCCGTCCGAGCCACTCGCGGATTTCGCTCTCCAGGGCCGGAAGCGCTTCGATGGGGAGCGTATCCGCCCTCGCCCCGAGGGCGTTCGCCAGGCTGTCCAGGTCGGCAACGCGGATCACGGTCACCGCCGCCGGTGTGATCGGGTCGGTCGTGACGACCGGGTCGGATCGACAGCCGCTGAGCGCGACGAGCACCAACCCCGTCGACAGGACCGTTGCGATCCCCGCCCGACGACAGCATGTTGCCGCCCGTGAAAAACGGCGCGAACGAATTGATGATCGAAAGCCGGCCATCCGAGGATCGCCACGTTAGCCCGTCGCCGTGGGGGAGTCCAACGCGCATGCGCTCCGTGGTGCTCTTCGCGATGCTCGTGCTGGCCATCGTCGCCGCCGCGCTCTGGTCCTACCGGACCCGCGATTATCGACCGGCCTTCAGCCGCGCGGCGGGGACGCTGGTCGCGGTCCGCGACTCGACCGAGGTGGGTCGGGCCTCGGATGGCAAGTCGCTGACGGAGGTGACGCTGGTGAGCGACACGGGGCTGGAGGTGCGCGTGCGCGTCCGGGCGTCCCGGGTCCGCGACGGAGTCCGGCATCCGGCGGCGCTGATGATCGGTGGCTTCTCCACGGGCCGAAGGGCGGCCGGGATCCCCGCCGCGATCGACAACCTGGTCCTCGCCAGCATCGATTATCCGTACGACGGGCCGAGCCAACTGAAGGGCTGGGACTGGATCTGGCACCTGGGAGAGGTGCGTCAGGGTCTCTTGAGGACGCCCCCCGCTCTGCTGCTCGCCGCCCAGTACCTCTACAGCCGCGAGGACGTGGATCCCCACCGCGTCTCGATGATCGGGGTCAGCCTGGGCGTGCCGTTCGCGGTGGCGGCGGCCGCCACCGACCGGCGTCTCTCGGGAGCCATCTACCTGCACGGTGGAGGCGACATACGGCGCCTGTACGAGCACGCCTACGGCGAGCGGACCCCGAGCTGGCTCACGCCGATCCTGTCGCGGCTGGTGGCCTGGCTCACGGCCCCGCTCGAGCCGATCCGGTACGCCGGCTCGGTCGCGCCGCGTCCCACCCTCCAGGTCAACGCCGCCGAGGACCGGTTCATGCCCCGCGCCTCTGTCCTGGCTCTCTACGAGGCCACCCGTCAGCCCAAGCGTCTGATCTGGCTCGACGGCGGCCATGTAGCCACCAGCGAGGCGGCGATCGTCGACGACCTCATGCGGCTGACCCTCGAATGGATGATGGAGACAGGTCTTCGCTGACCGCTCACAGCGAATCCGCTTCCCCACCTCCGTCATCCTCCTGCATGTCTCTTCCCGCCCGCTCGATCGTCTCGCCGGTCTCCTCCATCGCCCGGTCCACCGCCGCGCCGGTCTCCTCGGCCGCGTCCCCGATCGCCTGTCCGGTCTCCTCCACGGCTCCCCCGACAGCCTGTCCCGCGTCTTCCACCGCCCCCTCGATCGCCCCCCGGGCGTCCCGCAGGTCCTCGTCCTCGATGTCGATCTGCAGGGTGTCCCCGCCGATCTCGAGGTCGCCCTCCCCTTCGCCCTCCTGGCAGGCGCCCCCCCACAGGATCGAGGCCGTCACGGTCAGCACCGTCATCCACGTGGTCGTTCGCATCGTCCCTCCATGGCTGGTTTCGCTTCGCCCGCGTCCTCGCGTGAAGTCCTCGAAGTATCGAACCCCCCTTCGATGCCGGCAAGAGACGCTTGACGGGCGCCACGCCGAAGGTCCAGATTGGGGGCGGCGTGCCGGCCTTGAGACGGTCAGCCGCTCGGGTATCGACGGGTTGTCCCCCAACCAGGACCCAGAGACGGAGGTTCCCCGAATGCGCTTCTGGAAGATCTTCCCGGCATTGACCATCGCGGCCGTCCTGACGATCGCCGCATGCGGCCAGCAGGCGGGCGAGGAGACCGACACCGAGCTCACCCCGGCGGACACCGCCCTGACGACTCCGCCTCCCGCCGACGTGCCCGAGGACACCATGATGATGGGCCCCGGGGACACGATGATGATGATGGGCGACACAGCCGCCCAGATGTAGCCATCGCGCTCCGCTCTGGGAGCTCGATTCGCGGGAAGCAACGCAGGCGGCCGCTCCATCCGGGCGGCCGCTTCGTTTCCCGGTCGCCGAAGCTCCGCCAGGACACGACATGACCAACATCGACACCCTCCTCCACGAGGCTCGCCGCTTCCCGCCGCCGGAGGGCTTCGCCGCCCGGGCCCGCATCGGTTCCGCCGAACAGGCGCGCCGCCTCCACGTCGAATCGCTGGAGCGACCGGAGGCCTTCTGGGGGCGAATGGCGGAAGACCTCGACTGGGTCAAGCCGTGGGAGCGGGTCCTCGACTGGGATCCCCCGCACGCGCGGTGGTTCGCGGGCGGTAGGCTGAACGTGTCGACCAACTGCCTGGATCGTCATCTCATCGAGCGCGGTGGGCGCATCGCGATCCGCTGGGAGGGGGAGCCCCCCGGCGAGCGCCGCGACCTCACCTACCGCGAGCTGCACGCGGCCGTCAGTCGCTTCGCCGGCGCCCTCCAGGGGCTCGGGCTCGAGGCGGGCGACCGGGTCGCCCTCTACATGCCGATGGTCCCGGAGCTCCCGATCGCCATGCTGGCCTGCGCCCGCCTGGGTCTCGTCCACAGCGTCATCTTCGGCGGCTTCAGCGCGGAAGCGATCAAGGACCGGGTCAACGACGCCGGGGCCCGGCTCGTGATCACCGCCGACGGCGGCTGGCGGCGGGGCCGGCTGGTTCCGCTCAAGGCCAACGTGGATCGAGCGCTGGCGGACTGTCCGTCGGTCGAGCGCGTCATCGTGCTGCGCCGGACCGGCACCGAGGTGGAATGGCGGGAGGGTCGCGACATCTGGTGGAACGACTTCGTCCGCGACTCCGCCGGACCCGCCGACGCCGTGGCGCTCGATTCGGAGCACCCCCTCTTCATCCTGTACACGTCGGGCACGACCGGCCAGCCGAAGGGCATCCTGCACACGACGGCTGGCTATCTGCTGGGAGCCGCCGTCACGACCTCGTACGTATTCGACCTGCGCGACGAGGACGTCTTCTGGTGCACCGCGGACATCGGCTGGGTGACCGGCCACTCCTACGTCGTCTACGGCCCGCTCGCCAACGGGGCGACCGTCGTGATGTACGAGGGGGCGCCCGATCATCCCCAGCCGGACCGGTTCTGGGACATCGTCGAGCGCCACGGCGTGACGGTCTTCTATACGGCGCCGACGGCGATCCGGGCGTTCGAGAAGTGGGGGGACGAGTGGCCCGCCCGGCACGATCTGTCTTCGCTCCGACTGCTCGGCACCGTGGGCGAGCCGATCAACCCGGAGGCGTGGATGTGGTACCACAGGGTGATCGGCGGGGAACGCTGTCCGATCGTGGACACGTGGTGGCAGACCGAGACCGGGGCGATCATGATCACGCCGCTGCCGGGCGCGACACCGACCAAGCCCGGCTCGGCCACGCTTCCCTTCTTCGGCGTGGATCCGGCCGTCGTCGACGACGCCGGCCGCGATGTCGGACCCGGCGCCGGCGGCTACCTGGTGATTCGCCGCCCCTGGCCTTCGATGCTGCGCACGCTGTGGGGCGACGATGAGCGGTACCGGGAGATCTACTGGTCCCGCTACGCCGAGCAGGGATGGTACTTCACCGGCGACGGTGCGCATGTGGACGAGGACGGCTACTTCTGGATCGTCGGAAGGGTCGACGACGTCCTGAACGTCGCCGGCCACCGGCTCGGCACCTCGGAGGTCGAGAGCGCGCTGGTGGCCCACGCGGCGGTCGTCGAGGCGGCCGTGGTCGGGCGACCCGACGAGCTCAAGGGCCAGGCGATCGTCGCCTTCTGCACCCTCGAATCGAAAGCCGATCCGGACGACGCGCTGCGCGAGGAGCTCAAGGCATTCGTAACCGACCAGATCGGCGCTCTGGCCCGCCCTTCGGAGATCCGCTTCGCGGCCGCCCTCCCCAAGACCCGGAGCGGCAAGATCATGCGCCGTCTCCTGAAGGACATCGCCGCCGGTTGCGAGCAGGTGGGTGACACGACGACCCTGGAGGACTATTCGGTGCTCGAGCGCCTGCGGGAGGAGCACGAGAGCTAGGCATCCCGGCCGTGTTGCTCGAGCACGGCGAGCGCCGCCTCGACGACCCGTGTCGGATCCGGCTCGAGGAAAGGCTCGAGGCCGGAGCGCTCGCGGGTCGGCCAGTGACGGGCCTCCGAGCCGGCCACCGCTACGCCGGGGAGGTGGGCGGCGGGTCCGTGGACGCGCGGGTCCGAACGTCCGAAAACGGCCACCACCGGGGTACCGACGAGGCCCGCCAGGTGCATCGGTCCGGTGTCCATCCCGATGAACAGGTCACAGCGCGCGAGCAGGTAGGCGAGCTGGCGGATCGAGAGCGCCGGAATCACCGCGGCGCCCAGCGCTTTCGCGAGCGCGCGCGCGTCGATCTCCTCCGCGGGGCCCCAGCCCACGAGCACCGTGCCCCCCGTGCGGTCACGGATCTCGGCGAGGGCGGCTTTGAACCGATCCGGATCCCACCGCTTATGGCTCCCTTTCCCGCTGGAACCGGGGTAGGCCAGGATCCAGGGCCGTCGGTCGTCCAGGCTGTCGAGAAAGCGGTCCACCTCCCCCGTGGCGACGCGTTCGAGGGCGGGCTGCAGGGCCGGGAGGTCGGGGACGTCCAGCCAGTCGACGAGCGCGCGATGCCGGAGATGCCGGTTGACCGTCTTCCCGGGCGGGTAGCGAAGCCCGTGGTACCACAGCCAGGTCATGTTGAGCGTGTGCCCCGGCCCCCAGCCGACGCGCACGGCCCGGCCCCCGGCGGCCAGCGCCCACAGGGCGCCCTTCATCATGCCCTGGAAGTCCAGCACGAGGTCGTAGCTCCGCTCGCGCATTCGCCGCCTCAGGGCCCGCGCCTCGGGAGCGAAGGTCTGGCCCCAGCGCACCGACGGAACCACCCACAGCCGCGCGATCTGGGGGTGGTCGACCAGCAGATCGGCGGCCTTGGCCTGAACGACCCAGTCGATGTCGGCACCCGGGAATCGATGTCGGAGTCCGTTCAGCATGGGGAGCACGCGCGCCACGTCGCCGATCGCGCCCAGGCGCACGATCAGGATCCGGCGCGGCTCGCTGGCGAGAGGTCGGAGCACGGATGGGAAATAGCCCCCCTCATGGAGCCCGTCAATCCGGCTCGTCCCCCCTGGTCCCCGGTGGTGCCGGGCAGCGCGCCATGTATCTTTGGATGGAGATGAGCGGCGACATGACCCCCCGCGAGACCGGGACCCTCGAGGTCAAGCGCGGCCTTGCGCAGATGCTGAAGGGCGGCGTCATCATGGACGTCGTCGAAGCGGACGACGCGCGGATCGCCGAGGAAGCCGGCGCCGTGGCGGTGATGGCCCTCGAGCGGGTTCCCGCTGACATCCGGGCCGCGGGAGGGGTCGCACGGATGGCGCCGGTCCGGAAGATCCGCGAGATCATGGACGCGGTCTCGATCCCGGTCATGGCCAAGTGCCGGATCGGCCACTTCGTCGAGGCGCAGATCGAGGAGGCCCTGGGGGTCGACTACGTCGACGAGTCCGAGGTCCTGACCCCCGCCGACGAAGCCTTCCACATCGACAAGCGGGACTTCACCGTGCCGTTCGTATGCGGGGCGCGAAACCTGGGTGAGGCGCTCAGGCGGATCGCCGAAGGTGCCGCCATGATCCGCACCAAGGGCGAGCCCGGCACCGGGAACGTCGTCGAGGCCGTCCGGCACCTGCGGCTCATCCTGGGACAGATACGGGATCTCACCGTGCGACCGGAGGAGGAGCTGGTCGTGGCGGCCAAGGAGATCGGCGCGCCGCTGGAGCTCGTCCGCGAGGTCGCCGGAGCAGGACGTCTCCCGGTCGTCAACTTCGCGGCCGGCGGGATCGCAACCCCCGCCGATGCGGCGCTCATGATGCAGCTCGGCGCGGATGGCGTGTTCGTGGGCTCGGGTATCTTCAAGTCGAAGAACCCCGCCGCCTACGCCCGGGCCATCGTCCTCGCCACCACCCATTACGAGGACCCGGACATCCTGGCGCGGGTGTCGGAGGAGCTGGGAGCGGATGCCGCGATGATCGGTCTCGAGCGACTCGCCGAAGAGGAGCTCATGCAGACCCGCTCGACCTGAGCGGGGCCCGGCCGTGATCGCGCGCGACCTCACGGTGGGCGTCCTGGCCGTCCAGGGCGACGTCTCGGAGCATGCCGCGGCGCTGGAGGCCGCCGGCGCGACCGCGCGGTGGGTGAAGCGACCCGAGGACCTGGACGGCGTGGCCGGCCTCGTGCTGCCGGGCGGCGAGTCGACCGCCCTGCGGCGGCTCCTCGATTACGAGGGGCTGATCGAGCGAGTCAAGGAGAGGTATGCGGAAGGGATGCCCGTCTTCGGCACGTGCGCCGGGGCCATCCTGCTGGCGACAGAGGTCGTTGGTGCTCCCGCGCCGCATCTGTCGCTCGTTCCGATGACCGTCCAGCGGAACGCCTTCGGCCGGCAGCGCGAGTCGTTCGTCGCCGATCTCGACGTGGCGGGCCTGGAGGGAGGACCGCTCAGGGCTGTTTTCATCCGGGCCCCGGTGATCGAGCGGGTCGGCCCCGGGGTCGAGGTTCTGTCGACCGTGAATGGCGAGATCGTCCTGGCGGAGACCCCACAGGCGCTGGTGGCCTCGTTCCACCCCGAGCTGACGCCCGATCTGAGGCTGCACCGAAGGTTCCTGGAGAAGATCCAGGCCCGGAAGGGCTTCCGCGATACGGTCATCGGCAGCCGGGGAGGCGCCGACCGTTGAGATCGACCGTCAGTCCACGACGAACGTGGCGTGGACGGTGACGGTGATCTCCTTCTTCCTGGTCGCCGTGTTGTGGATGCCGAAATCACTGACCTCGGTCGAAAAGGGCTCGGTGATCTGGAAGACGCCGGCCC
>JBOHRQ010000049.1:0-18762 GCA_050732875.1 Gemmatimonadota bacterium
GTGGAGCGTGCGCCGGATACGGCGTCGGACCCAGTTCTACGAGAGCCTGCTCTTCATCACCGTCGGCCACGCCTTCGCGGTCGGCGTGCTGGCGCTGGTGCAGATCTGGAGCTCGACCGACTTCGCCATCGGCATCGCCTGGGGGGCGCTCAGCGCCGCGCTGTCGGTGTTCATCGCGATGGGCCTGTTGCCGATCCTCGAATGGGCTTCGGGTCGGACCACCGATCTGACCCTTCTCGAGCTGGCCGACCTGAACCGGCCGCTGCTCAAGCAGCTCCTGGTCGAGGCCCCGGGCACGTTCCATCACTCGGTGGTCGTGGGGAACCTGTCGGAGGCCGCCGCTGAGGGGATCGGATCGAACTCGCTGCTGGCTCGGGTCGGGGCCTACTACCACGATATCGGCAAGATCCGGCGACCGGAGTATTTCGTCGAGAACCAGCGCGACGGCGTCAACCCGCATCATTCGCTGCGACCGGCGGCGAGCGCCCGCATCGTGTCCCGCCACGTGACCGACGGCATCGAGATGGCGCGCGCGGCCGGCCTTCCCGAGTGTGTGGTGGAGTTCATCCGCGAGCACCATGGCACGACGCGGCTCTCCTACTTCTGGCATCAGGCGGAGCGGGAGGGACGCATCGAGCCACAGACGCTGGGGGACTTCGTGTATCCCGGACCGCGCCCCCGCACGAAGGAGACCGCGGTGGTCATGCTCGCCGATTCGGTCGAGGCCGCGAGCCGGGTTGTCCGCGATCCATCGCCCGAGCGCTTCGAGGAGGTGGTGCGGCGGATCGTCGAGATGAAGCTTCAGGAGCACCAGCTCGACGATGCGGATCTGACGTTTCGCGATCTGGCCGTGGTCCAGAAGAAGTTCGTCGGCGTGCTGTGCGGGATGCATCACCAGCGAGTCGACTATCCCTCGGTGTCCCTCCACGCCCCCGAGACGCGCGATGACGATTCGAGTTCGATTCCATCCGTCGGTCGCGCCCCCTCCTGACCTCGTCCCTTTTCCCGGAGGTACGCTCGCCCGGCTCATGATGGAAGGCCCCGGGGCCGGGGAGGGGGAGGTGCATTGCGTGTTGACCGGCGACGCCGAGCTTGCCGAGCTGAACCGCCGCTTCCGCGGGCAGGACGGCCCGACCGATGTCCTCGCCTTTCCCTACGATCCCGCGCAGTCGGGCGGCGTCCTGGGGGACATCTACGTCTCGCTCGAGCGCGCCGCGGTCCAGGCCGGAGAGCGCGGGGAGCCGCTCGCCCGCGAGGTCTGGCGGCTGTTCGTGCACGGCGCCCTCCACCTGATCGGCCGCGACCACGACACCCCGGAGTCGGAACGCGAGATGGTGAGGATCCAGGAGGACTGGGTCTCCCGCGTTGACGGGCTTTGACGCCCGCTCCAGATTAACCACGCCGCGGCAACCGAATCGCTCGTCGAGTCCGTGACAGCCTTCCCCGGGGGCCGGGGACCTCCGTCATCTCGCTTTCGGAGCAGCGCGTCTCGTGGTGGAACCGGCCGAACAGACCCAGCAGCTCGCCGACCGCATCCTGGCCGCGATCGCGGACGGGGGCGACGAGGCCGATCTGGATCGCCTGCTCGGAGAGCTGCGCCCGGCCGATCTGGCCGAGATCATCGACCGGCTGGAGGAGGGCGCCCGCGTGGCGTTCTTCCGCCGCGTGCCGCTCGAGCTGCGCGCCGAGACCCTGACCGAGGTCGACGAGGAGTCGTGGCCGGATCTGCTGGGAGCGGTCGAGGCAGCGGAGCGCCAGGCCCTGTTCCGCGAGCTCGAGCTCGACGACGCGGCCGACATCCTGAGCGAGCTTTCGGTCGAGGACGCCCGGGAGATCCTCGAGGAGATCGAGCCCGAGGAGTCTCGCGAGATCGCCGCCCTGATGCGGTACGACGAGGACTCTGCCGGCGGCGTGATGACGACCGAGCTAGTGAGCGTGCCGGCCACGTTCACCGCCGACGAGGCGATCGCGGACGTCCGCCGCCAGGGCCAGCAGGTGCGCGACTTCTTCACCGTGTACGTCGTCGACGAGGAGGAGCATCTGGTGGGCACGCTGGCCCTCCGCGATCTCATCGTGACCGAGGGCTCCACGCGCGTCGCGCAGATCATGGAGAGCGACGTGGTGCGCGTCCTGCCGACCGTAGACCAGGAGGAGGTGGCACGACTCATCGCCAAGTACAACCTCGTGTCGATCCCCGTGGTGGACCAATTCGACCGGCTGCTGGGAAGGATCACGGTCGACGACGTGATCGACATCATCGAAGCCGAGGCGACCGAGGACATCTTCCGGCTCTCGGGCGTGGACGAGGAGGAGGAGGCCTACGCCACCCCTGTCGAGATCGTCCGATCGCGACTCCCGTGGCTCCTGATCACCCTGGGCACCTCGGGCCTGGGGGCGCTGGTGGTCGCGAGCTTCCAGGACACGATCGAACGCCTCGCGTTCATTGCCGTGTTCATGCCCGTGGTGGCGGCCATGGCCGGGAACTCGGCGGTCCAGGCCACCGCGGTGGCCGTCCGCCGGCTCGCTCTCTCGAGCACGCCCTTCCGGCCCCTGCGGTCGGTCGTACGTGAGATCGTCGCGGGCTTCGAGATCGGCTTCATCATCGCGTTCTGCATCGGTCTCGCGGGCGGTATCTGGCAGGGTGATCCGAGGGTCGGGCTGGTGGTCGGCGGCGCGATGTGGGTGGCGATCTCGCTCGGCGTCCTCTGGGGCGCGTCGTTCCCGATCCTGCTCCATCGCCTGGGTCTGGATCCCGCCGTGTCGTCCTCGGTCTTCCTGACCACCATGACGGATATCGTGTCGTTTCTGTTGATATTGGGTCTGGCCAGCGTCTTCCTGCTGGGGTTCCTGCAGTGAGCATCGTGCGCACCGAGGCGTTCGTCCTCAAGGCCATCCGGTTCGGGGAGACGAGCATGATCTACCGCCTGTTCACGCGCGACAGAGGCGTCGTCCCCGTCATGGCCAGGGGCGTGCGGCGTCCGAAGAGCCGGTTCGGAGCCGCGCTGGGGACCTTCCAGCGCCTCCTGGTGACGTACTACTTCAGGGAGGGACGTGAAGTGCAGACGCTCTCGGGCGTGGACCTGCTCGAGGCGCACCGTGGGATCGCCGCCTCGCTCGCGCGTATGGACGCCGCCGGGCGCTGGTTCCGGTTCCTGCAGGCGGTCCTGCCGGACGGCGCCCCGCTGGAGCCGCTCTATGCGCTCACGGTGGAGGGGCTCGAACGGCTGGAGCGGGTCGCGGCCGGGGGCGAGCGACGCTGGGAGACCTTCCACCGGCTGGCGGCCGCGGCCACGCTGGGCCTGGCTCCGCACCTGGAGGCGTGCGTCGGCTGCGGCCGAGAGCTCCCCGACGGAGGTGAGCTGGCGTTCTCGATCTCCGAGGGCGGGCTGGTCTGCGACCGCTGCCCATCGCGGCCCGGGCTGCAGCGCCTGTCCCCGCGCGACTTCTCCTTTCTGACCCTCTATGCCCATCCCGATTATGGCCTCATCGATGAGATGGAAGCTGTTGAGCAGGAGGAGGTTGTTGTGCAGCGCCTCATCCATGACTTCATCCGCTGGCACGCGGATCTTCGTCCCGAGGCCGCGTGAGCGGGCGGGGCCGACCGAGGGTGGTCGGAACGGCAGGCCACATCGACCACGGCAAGACCGCCCTGGTCCATGCGCTGACCGGGATCCGGACCGATCGCCTCCCCGAGGAGAGGCGACGGGGGATCTCGATCGATCTCGGGTTCGCGCCCCTCGATCTCGGCCCGGACGCCCCTCCGGCGAGCGTCGTCGACGTCCCCGGCCACGAAGGGTTCGTCCGGAACATGGTGGCCGGGGCAACCGGGATCGACGCGGTGCTGTTCACGGTCGCGGCCGACGAGGGCTTCATGCCCCAGAGCCGGGAGCACCTGATCGTCCTCGAGGCGCTCGGGGTCAGGAACGGCGTCGTGGCAGTGACGAAGGCCGATCTCGTGAGCCCGGAGTGGTCCCGGCTCGTCGTCGAGACCGTGTCCGAGGAGCTGGCGGACAGCGGTCTGGCGTCCGCCGAGATCGTGGTCGTTTCGGCGACCCTTGGGACGGGTCTGGAGCGGCTCCGGCAGGCCCTGACCGCGGTGCTGGCCGCGCTACCGGTGCGGCCGCTCGATTTTCCCTTCCGGATGCCCGTCGACCGGTCGTTCCAGGTCGCCGGAGCCGGCACTGTCGTCACCGGGACCGTCTGGAGCGGCACCGTGTCCGAGGGCGAGACGGTGTGCGTCCTGCCGGCCGGTCTTGAGGCCCGCGTCCGCTCGCTGGAGGTCCACGGCCGCCCGGTGGACCGGGCCGAGGCCGGGACCCGAGCCGCGGTGGCACTCGCTGGCCCGGGCGCGGGCGGAGCCCGCCGCGGCGTCACGCTGGTCGGCGTCGACCGTCCGTGGTCGGCGTCGCGACGCGTCGACGCTCGCCTGTGGCTGTCGGGATCGGCGCCGCGGCCCCTCGAGAGCGGCGACCGGGTCCGGGTCCACCACGGCACCTCCGAGGTCATGGCGCGTCTCCGCTGGTACGGGGACGGCGCCGTCGCACCCGGCGAGACGGGGGAGGCCCTCCTTCTCCTGGAGCGACCGCTGGTGCCGGCCGTGGGCGACCGCCTCGTGATCCGCGCCTACAGCCCGGTCACGACGATCGGTGGCGGGTCGGTGCTCGCTCGCCGGCCCCCGCGCACCCGGGGGAGCCGACGCAGCGACCGGGGGCGCCTCCTCGAGAGGCTCGCGGACACGAGCGGCCAGGAGCGCGTGACCGCCGTGCTCGGCGCGGCCGGCGCCCGGGGCGTGGAAGAGCCGGGACTGTCGCTCGACACCGGGATCGGCGCCGCCCAGCTCGCGGCGATCTCTCTCGAAGAGGACGTCGAAGCCCACGGCGGCCGGTGGTTCGAGCGCGCGGTGCGCGAGGACGCCATGCGGCGGATCGCCGAATCGGTGGCCCACCATCACGAGACCCATCCGCTGGAGACCGGGCAGCCGCTCTCGATTGCGCGGAAGGCCGTGCGCGACGCCGATTCGGCCCTGGTGGAGGCGGCGATCCATGCGCTGATCGAAGACGGCGCGCTCGAGCGTCGCGGGGCGGGACTGGCCGTCGTCGGGCGCGAGCTCGATCTCGACCCCGAGGACGCCCGGCTTCTCGAGCGCCTCGAGCGGCGCTACCGGGAGGCCGGGCTCGAGGCCCCGGAGACCGACGACGTGGCCGGGGATCTGGCGGTCGACGGATCCCACCTGCGCGGGCTCCTCCGCTATCTCGAGCGCGAAGGACGGCTCGTCAAGCTGGCCAGCGACTGGTACGCGGACGCGGGGGCCGTCGGCCGGGCACGGGACCTGCTGGTCGCCCGGCTCGCGCGCGACGGCGCCGCCGATACCGGGGCGTGCAAGGAGGCCCTGGGGGTGAGCCGCAAGTACCTGATCCCGGTCCTCGAGTACCTGGACCGGAGCGGCGTGACCCGGCGCGAGGGAAACCGTCGGATCCTCGCGGGCGGGGATTCGTGAGGCGGCGCTGGCCGATGCTCGCGCTGGCGCTGGCCC
Source organism: Gemmatimonadota bacterium (assembly GCA_050732875.1). GTDB lineage: Bacteria > Gemmatimonadota > Gemmatimonadetes > JACCXV01 > JAHWKZ01 > DASRVA01. Next base: position 5,534 of record JBOHRQ010000049.1, read on the forward strand.
TGGCCGGGTGCGCTTCGTCGTCGGAGCCGCGTCCGGAAACCACGCCGGACTGGACCGAGGATCCCGATTTCGAGGCGGCGCGGGAGGCGGCGCGGCCGGAGTTCGAGACCCAGGCCGAAGCCCTGGCGGCGGGCGTGTACGAGCCTTTCGTCCACCCCGATTCCATCGGCCGGGAGGATACCCCGCCCGGGGTCCGGGCGGCTCCCGCGGGCGATCTCACGACGCGCCGCGAGCGGGGCGACCCGAGCACCACCGAGCTGCTCGGAACTCTCGGAGCGGGCGTCCAGTATAATCAGAGGGGTGAGGGGGTTCGGCGCGACGCATCGGCCGCGCCTTCCGGCCCCGCCCCGACCGGGGTCTGGACCCTTCAGACAGGAGCCTTCGATAGCGAGACGGGAGCCCTTGTTCGCCTGCGAGAACTCGAACGACGTTTCCCCGACCTGCCCGTCTGGCACGTCACGGGAAGGGACGGGCTGGTACGCGTCTACGCGGGCAGCTTCGACGAGCGGGTTGCCGCCGACCGCGCGCTCGACCGGATCGCTGCGGGAGGCTACCCGGACGCGTGGGTCACGCGTGCGCCCTAGTGTGGTGTCGCACCCTAGGTCCCGCCGGTGGATCGGTCCGGCGATCCTTCTCTCGGCGGTTCTGCTCAGCCCCGGCCCGGTCCGGTCGCAGACCGCGATCCCCACCGGGACGGACTTCCGCCTCGAGCAGAATTTTCCCAACCCGTTCACGCCCGGTGTCAGCCCGACGATCTTCACGTACCAGCTGGATGCCGAGGAGAACGTGCGGTTGATCGTCTACAACCTCCTCGCACAGGAGGTCGCCGTGCTCGTGGATGAGCGGCAGGGTGCGGGCCTGCATCGCGTGGCCTGGGATGGCCTGGACCGCAACGACGAGCCGGTTCCGGCGGGGGTCTACTGGTACAAGCTCGAGGCGGGTGAGCGAACGGCGCTCAAGCGCCTTCGGGTCCGGACGTCCTCGGTGATCGAGGAGCGCGCGCCCTAGCGCACCTAGCGGATCCGGTAGAGAAGCCGGCCGCAGCTTTCGCAGGGGATCGGCGTGTCGCCCAGCTCGGAGATCTTCGCGGTCGGATATTTCACGAAGCAGCCGTAGCAGACACCGTTGCGGACGGGCACGAGCGGCCGGTCGTATTTCGTCGCGATGCGGTCGAATCGTCGCAGGAGCGGCTGATCGATCTCGTCGCGCAGGCTCTCGATCTCGGTGTCTATGCCGGTCTCGCCATCAGTCTCGAAGCCGATCGCCGCGTACGTGTTGTCCTGCAGATCCCGCTTGAGCTGCATCAGGTCCTGCAGCGCGATCAACAGCTCGATTCTGGCGTCCAGGGGGATCCTCCTTCCTCAGCTGGGGGTGTGCTCGAGCGCTTCGAAGAACGCGTCCATGGTCGTCACTTCGTCCAGCCGCGAGAGGTTCTTGGACTCCTTGCAGAACTGCGCGATCTTTCCCAGCACCGGGAGATACTGGTTGGAGATTTCGACCGGTGGGGCGACGATCAGGAAAACGTGGTGGACCGGCTGGCCGTCGATGGCATCGAAATCGAGGCCTTCCGATTTGCGTCCGTAGGCCACCCGCAGGCGGTCCACGACCAGCGAACGGCAGTGCGGGATGGCCACGTGCTTGCCGATGCCGGTGGAGCCGAGGTTCTCCCGCTTCCGGAGCAGCTTGAACAAGCTCTCCTCCGCGTTCTCGTCCAGCCCCAGCAGCTTCACCATCTCTCTCAGCACCTCGTCCTTGGACCCGGCGTCGAGCTCGAGGCTCACCTCGTCCGGGGTGAGAAATTCGGCCAGCTTCATCTCAGTATCGTCCTCCAGCATGAAAAGTTCAGTGCCTCGCTGCGGGGCACTAGAAGTCGCGGCGGAGGCGTATGATGAACCTCGGCCCGTCGTCGCTTTCTCCCGTGTCGGTCACGCGTTGGGCCACAAAGAGGCCGACATAAGAAAAGAGGTTGATGCCCGAGACGCCAGCCCCCACGTCGGCGTGCCAGTCGCCATAGTCGTCCACGATCCCGGCATCGGCCAGTCCGACCAGGTGCCAGGAGAGGAAGAGGATGTCGATGGGTCGCGTGACGGGGAGCGGCAGACGGGCCTCGGTCGAGACCTGGAGCGCCTCCTCGCCAACGAAGCGCGCCGCAGGAAAGCCGCGCAGCGATCCCGGTCCTCCGAGCGAGGCCTTCCTTTGCGACGGGACGCCGTCGTCGTCGAGCGGTCCCATCCAGACGAGTCTCCAGTCCCACCACGCGTCCGTGCCGAGCCGGTTGTAGCGCCGCAGGTCGACTCGCGCCCGCGTGAAGTCGAGGTCGCCGCCGAGCGGTCCGCCCGCTCCCTCGAGCTCGGCGCTCAGCCGCCAGCCGGGGGAGGGAAGGAGGGGGCTTTGGACGTCCCGCGTGTCGAGGCTGGCGGACAGGCTAAGGCCGTGCAGATCGCCCTCCTCGACGGACGGGTTGGCGCGGAAGTCCTCGTCGCCGCCGAAGAGGACGAACGGAGAGCGGTCGGGCTCGCTGTGCTGGCTGGCGTCCATGAAGGCGAGCCGGCCGCCCAGCCGGCCGTCGACGGTCTCGCCCGTCACCTCCACCAGGTAGCCCTTCTCGCGCCACCAGTCGACGAGGTCGGAGCCGGTCAGGAAGGTCGACAAGTCGTTCTCGCGCGGAGTGATCCTCCATTCATCGTAGGTGCTCGGGCGCTGGAAATGCTCGAAGCGGAGACGGACCTCGCCCGGCAGCGGGAGCCGCTGAGCGATCCAGGCGCTCCAGTACCCGCGCGAATGGGTCGTCGCTCTGCCGTAGTGACCGCCCAGCGCCGGAACGCGCGTTGGATCGGTGGGCTCGAGATCGAGGCCCCACGCCGGGACCAGGCCGTCGACGCGGTTGTAGCGGGCGATCGTGACGCCGTAGAGGCCGTTCAGATGGATCAGCCAGGGCCGCGGGGTTTCCTCGACCGCCTCGGCCAGTGGAAGGCCCGGCAGGGCCGGAGGCAGCGTGTCCGGCACCCTCGGCGCCTCGACCGGGATCGGCACCGAGGGCCGCCGCTCCGGCTCCTGGGCGGACGCCTGGCCGTACATCCCCGCCAGGAGGAGGCCGCCAAGGAGGAGGTGACGGGCTGGAGCGGAAGGCTCGGCTAGGAGGCCCAACGGTAGAACCGCGTTCGCGCGGGTCCCTGGACGGCCATGGCGCCGGCGTACCCCGACCCCACACGGAGATCGACGAGAGACCAGCGGGCCCCTTCGTCGGGACGTCCGGGGAGCGTCACCGTGAGGGCGATCGGATCGGGCTCCACCGAGACCGTGAACCGCGGCAGGGCGGACGGGAGCCCCCGTTCGAGGCCGTGCCCGGAGGCCTTGAGCCAAGCCTCCTTTCGGGTCCAGCAAGCGAAGAATCCGGCCGAGCGGATGGTCGGGGGCAGGCTCCGCAGGGCGGCCGCCTCGCTGGGAGCGAAGAATCGCTCGGCGAGTCGCTCGTACGGGATTCCCCGGCGCATCTTCTCGACATCCACCCCTACCGGCCGGCCGCGACTGACCGCCACCAGCGCTACGTCTCCCGAGTGGGCGAGGTTGAACTCGATGCCCGGGTCGTCCGCGAGGCGGGGCTTTCCGAACGGTCCCACCGTCAGATCGACCGCGGTCGGATCCAGATCCAGATAAAGGGCGAGAATGGCCTTGAGGCCGGCACGGGTGGCTAGGAATCGTCGCCGATGGGTGGGGAACCGGAAGCGCGCGGCCCGTCGGCGCTCGTCCTCCGAGAGGATTCCGCTGACCCGCTCGAGGTCGACGGAGGGGAGGGTGATCCGCCAGACGTGAACCTCGTCCTCGCCGAGGCGGGGGGAGCCCCGTGGAGTTTCCCAATGAACGATGGGGTTCCTTTCAACGGCTGGTGTCGGTGGATGTGGAACTCCCTCTCTCCGAACGATAGACTCCAACCTAATCGTGGATACCCTGCTGCGCATCACGCTGACCGCCGTGAAGAACGGCGAGGTGGACATCGAGGAGGCCTGCCGGCGACTGGCCGGCTGGCCGCACGAGAGGCTGCCCTTCGCCACCATCGACCACGGGCGGGAGACCCGGACGGGGGTCCCCGAAGTCGTATTCTGCGCGGGAAAGACCCCGCTCCAGGCGGCGGCCATCGCGGAGCGGATCTGGGAGCGATCCGGCCGGCTCCTGGCTACCCGTGCCGAGCCCGACCACGCCGCTGCGATCCGGTCGGCCGTGCCCGGAGCCATCCACAACCCCGTGGCGCGTACCGTCGCCGCGGGCCGCCCCGAGGTCGCTTCCGGCGGGTCGGTGATGGTGATCACGGCGGGGACGAGCGATCTGCCGGTGGCGGAGGAGGCGGTCGAGACGTTGATGTTCCTGGGCCGGCAGGTCGAGCGTCTCGTGGACGTGGGGGTCGCCGGGGTCGGTCGGGTCCTGGAGCACGCCGATCGGATTGCCCGCGCCACCACCATCGTCGTGGTGGCGGGGATGGACGGGGCTCTGGCATCGGTCGTGGGCGGCCTGGCCCGTGGTCCGGTCATCGCCGTCCCGACGAGCGTCGGGTACGGCGCGTCGTTCGGCGGGCTGGCGGCGCTCCTGACCATGCTCAACACCTGCGCGGCGGGGGTGACGGTGGTCAACATCGACAACGGGTATGGCGCCGGCGTGGCGGCCGCGCGCGCGAGCGACGCCGCCCGGTTCGACGGGCGGGAGTCTGCGACGGTCGACGGGGAGCGAGAGCGCATCGGAGGGAATCCGTGAGCGAACGGCTGCCCGCCGCGGCGGGTTCGCGGGGCGTCCTTCGGGAGCTGGTCCTGTTCCTGCCCCATTTCGTGGTGCTGCTCAGGCGCCTGCTGGGAGATTCTCGTGTCCCGCGGCGCAGCAAGCTCGTCCTCTGCGGAACGATGTTGTACCTGGTGTCGCCGATCGACGTGATCCCCGACTTCGTGCCCGGTCTCGGGCAGGTTGACGACCTGGTCGTCGTGCTCCTGGCCCTCCACAGCCTCCTGAACCACGTGGACGAGAAGGTCGTGCTCGAGCACTGGGAGGGGAACGAGGACGTGATGCGCTTGATCCGGCGCGGCCTGGCGGCGGTTTCGCGAATTCTTCCGGGCGACCTGAAGGAACGCGTATGATCGAGACCGCCGTCCGGCGCTTCCGTTGCTGCCCGTCCTCGCCGGGGGTAACTTCTCGCCGCTCACGGAGCGCTCCATGATCCAGAGCATGACGGGTTTCGGCCGCGGCGAGGCCGAAGCTGGCGGGTACCGGTTTCTCGCCGAGATCAAGTCGGTCAATCACCGGTTCCTCAACACCAACATTCGGCTTCCGCGCGAGTTCTCGCATCTGGAGAGCTTCGTCGCCGGCCGCTGCGCCGCGAGCTGCGCGCGCGGTCATCTTGCCGTGACCGTCGAGATGGAGCCGGTGGAACGGTCGGAACACGAGGCGCCGCGCCTCAACCGGGATGTGCTCGATCGGCTTCTGGAGATCGCCGGCGGGCTGGAAGGGTTGCCCGGGGTCCGGAGCGGGATCTCGATCGAATCGCTTCTGGATGTGCCGGGGATCCTCCTTTGGGAGCCGGAGATCTCCCTCGACGAGGCGATGTTCCGCGAGGGCGCGGAGCGTGCGTTGGACGCCGCGATCGAGGGTGTCCTCGAGAGCCGCCGCGTCGAGGGGGCCGCGCTCGAGCGGGACTTCCGGGAGCGGCTGGGTACGATCCGCGACCTGGGCGAGCGGGTCACGGAGCTGGCCCCGCAACGCGAGGAGCGCGAGCGCGAGCGGCTCCAGTCCAAGGTCAGGTCGCTCCTCGACGGGAGCGACCCCGAAGTCCTGGATCAACGGGTGGCGCAGGAGATCGTGCTGCTGGCGGACCGACTCGACCTGTCCGAGGAGCTGACCCGGATGGCTGCCCACCTGGATCATTTCGAGGCGCAGCTGGGTGGGGACGGCGAGGCCGTCGGCCGGAAGCTGACGTTTCTTCTTCAGGAGATTGGTCGCGAGGTGAACACGATCGCCGCGAAGGCCAACGACGCCGAGATGCAACGGCTGGCGATCGAGGCGAAGGCCGAGCTGGAAAAAATGCGGGAGCAGGCGGAGAACGTGGAATGACAGGTCGCGACAGACCCGTCGAGCTGAGGTCGCATCCCTTTCCGATCGTTCTTTCGGCCCCGAGCGGGACCGGCAAGACGTCGGTGGCGAACGAGATCTTCAAGTGCTTTCCGTACATCCGGTTCGCCGTTTCGCTGACGACGCGCGAGCGCCGCCAGGGGGAGGTCGACGATTCGGATTATCGCTTTGTGGACGAGGCAGAGTTCAGCCGGGCGCGGGACGCGGACGAGCTCGTCGAGTGGGCGGTCGTCCACGGCTACATGTACGGGACTCCGAGGGCGGACATCGAGGCAGCCCTCGCGGCGGGCCATCACATCCTGATGGACGTCGATGTCCAGGGCGGCGCGAGCCTCCTCGACATCTACCCCGATGCGGTCTCCATCTTTCTGCTGCCGCCTTCTCACGAGGCGATGGAAGCCCGCTTGCGGGATCGGGGTACGGAGACGGCGACGGCGATCGAGGGCCGTTTGTACGGTGCCCTGAACGAGATCGATTCGGTGTCCCGCTACGATTACGTGATCGTGAACCGCGAGCTCGAGGAGACGGTCGAGACCTTCGCACATATCATCCATGCCGAGGAGCACAGACGCTCCCGGCTCGAGAGCCTCGATCGATGGATCGAGATGCATTTCCCGCGCGCCATCGGTGCGAGACGGGAAACCAAATGAAGAAGGAGGCAATCCGGAGATGAAGGTATTCACCCCAGGACAGGCCGCCGCGGCTACGGCCGACGGCAACAAGTATGAGGCGCTCGTGGTGACCGCGGCCTATGCGCGGAAGCTGAACGAGCTTCCCAAAGAAGGCGGCAAGGAGTGGAAGAAGAAGTACACGACACGGGCCCTCGAGGATCTCGTCGAGGGCGAGATCGAGTACGAGATCGTCGACAAGCGGGTCGGCGGGTCGTGAGCGACCTCTTCGCCGGGCGGGTCGTGACGCTCGGCGTGACCTCGGGGATCGCGTGTTACAAGGCGGTCGATCTGATGCGCGATCTGCAGCGCGCCGGTGCGCGGGTCCGGGTGGTGCTGACCGCGGCCGCGGCCGAGCTGGTCCGGCCGGCGCTGTTCGAAGCCCTGTCGGGAGAGCGGGTCGGCACCGAGCTCTGGCAGGGATGGCCGGAGGGGGAGGAAGCGGGAGAGTACGGCCGGTTCCCGCACCTCGACTTCGCGCGTGGCGTGGACACGATCGTGGTGGCTCCCGCCACGGCGAACGTCCTCGCCAAGGCCGCTTCCGGACTCGCCGACGACCTGCTGAGCACGACTCTGCTGGCCGTGGATCCGCGTCACATCCCCGTGGTTTTCGTACCCTCCATGAACGCCACCATGTACGACCACCCCGCCGTGGTCGCGAACCGCGCCGTCCTGCGGGAGCGGGGCTGCTGGCTGGTGACTCCCGACGAGGGACCCCTGGCGTGCGGCGAGTTCGGCGTCGGGCGATGGCCGGGGAACCGGCCCATACTCGATGCTCTCGATCGGCTGCTGAACGGAACCGGCAGGCTGGCGGGCCGACGGATCGTGGTGACGGCGGGCCGGACTGATGCCGACCTGGACCCGGCGCGCGTCCTGACCAACCGCTCTACGGGAAGGATGGGGTTCGCGATCGCCCGGGCCGCCTGGCGGCACGGGGCCGACGTCACCCTGATCCACGGCCCGACCGAGCTGGAGGCTCTTCCGTTCGTCCGTGCGGTCTCCGTCCGGACCACGGAGGAGATGCGGGACGCCGTCATGGAGGCCCTTCCCGGCGCGGCACAGCTCTGGATGGCGGCTGCGGTGAGCGACTGGCGGCCGACACGGCCGCGAGAGACCAAGCTCAAAAAGTCGGAGTGGGATGGTATCCTCGAGCTCGAGCCGACCGTCGACATCCTGGCGCAGGCGGTCGTCGAGCGTGATGCCGGGACGGTGGTCGTCGGGTTCGCGGTCGAGACCGATGACGTCGAGCGCCGGGCGGAGGAGAAGCGGGTCGCGAAGGGATGCGATTACATCGTCGTGAACAACCCCCTCGAGGAAGGCGCGGGATTCGCCCACCAGACGAACGCGGCGACCCTGCTCGGCCCCGAGGGCCTCAGGATCCGTTACGATCGAATGTCGAAGGACGTGCTCGCCGATCGGCTGCTCTGCGAGGTGCTGGACCGGGTGGGGACGCCCGCCGCGGCAAAGTGACGGCGGGCGGTCACGAGGAGGTCCGCCGCCGGCTCGTCCACGCCCGTCTCCTGGGCGAGCGGTTCGTCTACCGGCTGCCGGGGCGCTTCCCGGAAGCTGCAGCCGGGCCGGACTCCAGCGAGGAGCCACCGACCGTCGAACGTCCGACGTCCGGCCGCTCCTCGTGCGAGGCGTTCGACGCGGAGGCCTGGGAAGCTCTGCGGCAGGAGGTCATGACCTGCACCCGCTGCGAGCTCCACCTCACGCGGACGCAAGGCGTGTTCGGGAGCGGCACCCCGCTCTCCGGGTTCATGGTCGTGGGAGAAGCGCCCGGATTCCACGAGGATCAGAAGGGCGAGGCGTTCGTCGGAGCGGCCGGTCAGCTCCTGACCAAGATCCTGGCCGCCATCGGGTTCTCGCGAGACGAGGTCTTCATCACCAACATCCTGAAGAGCCGACCGCCGGGCAACGCCGATCCGGCCCCGCACCAGGTCTCCGCCTGCATTCCGTACCTGGAACGGCAGATCGAGCTGATCGGACCGGCGGTGATCCTCACCCTCGGCAGACACGCGGCGCGCACCTTGCTCGGAGTGGACGGCTCGATGGCGTCCTTGCGCGGCCGGGTCTTCGAGTACCGGGGGGTGCCGGTCGTGGCTACCTACCACCCGGCGGCCCTCCTTCGCAATCCCAAGCTGAAGCGGCCCACGTGGGAGGACGTCCAGCTGGCGCGTCGGGTCCACGACGAAGGGGCGGCGGTGATGGGCTCGCCGGGGAGTGCGACCGATGGATGAGACGATCACGGCGACGAGGGCGGCGGCACGGTCCGTAGAGCGGGCGTCCCCGCACTCCGACGAGGCCGAGATCTCGGTTCTGGGAGCGATGCTCCTCGAGGAGACGGCCACCGACCGGGCGATGGAGTTCCTGACCGAGGAGGACTTCCACCATCCCGCCCATCGCCACATCTTCCGCGCCATCTCGAGCATCCGCGACCAGGGCCATGCCCCGGACGCCCTGGCCGTCCGGGAGGAGCTGCGACGGCTGAGCGTCCTCGACGAGGCGGGCGGCGACGAGTACCTGGCCCGGATCGTCGACATCGTCCCGACCGCGGCCAACCTGCCCTACCACGCCCGGATCGTGCAGGACCTGGCCGTCAAGCGACGCCTGATCCGCGCCGGGACGGAGATCGTCGCGGACGCCTACGAATCGGCGGATGAATCCGACCATCTCTTGAACCGGGCGGAGGAGAGGATCTTCCGTCTCTCCGAGCACCGCTTCAAGCGCTCCTTCACACCCATCAGCCAGCTCCTCCAGGGCGCCGTAATGCAGCTCGAGACCCTGTCGTCGCGGCGCGAGGCGATCACCGGGGCCCCGACCGGGTTCAAGGACCTGGACGAGATGACCGCCGGCTTCCAGCTCAGCGACTTGATCATCGTGGCGGGACGGCCGAGCATGGGGAAGTGTGTCGCCCACGACACGGAGATCGTGCTGGATGACGGCAGCGTCGCCACGATCGAGGAGATCTGTCGTCGCCGGGAGGCGCGCGTCGTCACGCTGGGTGACGACTGGAAGCTTCGGTCCAAGGACGTGAGCCGGTTCATCGACGACGGCATCAAGCCGGTCTTCCGCGTCACGACGCGCCTCGGCAGGACGGTCGAGACCACCATCACCCATCCTTTCCTCACGATCGATGGCTGGAAGCCGCTCGGGGAGATCCGCGTCGGCACGAGGGTCGCCGTCCCGCGGCGGCTGGAGGTCTTTGGTAAGGGCGATCATCCAGACGAGCTTCTGGAGCGAATGGCCATGGAGGTGCGGTCATCCGATCCGGACTCCAGGGCTCCTTCACCTGCAGGAAGCGCGTCTTCGTTCGCCGGGGGAGAGGATGCCGGACTGGCGTTTCTGGAACGCCAGACCTCTGCGGTGGGCACTCTCGACGATGTTGCCGTGCAGGGAATCCCTCCCAGCGTGTTCACGATGCGCCGCGAGAAGATCGCGTTCTTTCTGAGTCAGCTGTTCGTTGCCGATGGCTGGCTCCGTCTCTCAAGGAGCGCCTCTCCACGACTGGGATATGATGCTGGCTGCGAACGAAGCTGTCGGCAGATCCAGCACCTTCTTCTTCGCTTCGGGGTCCTTTCTCGCGTCTCCGGGTCTAGTCGAGGTTGGCGATTGGAGATCGACGAACCAGCGTCGTTCAGGGAGTTCGTCGCGGAGATCGGTGTGGCCGGTCGTTCCATTCCGACCGAAGGCAGCGGGCTCGCCCGGGATGTTGGAGCGCGGGGCGACGTCTGCTGGGACGAGATCGTTGAGATCGAATCGACGGGCATGAAACAGGTCTACGATCTGACGGTTCCAGCCACACACAACTTCGTCGCTAATAACATCTGCGTTCACAACACTTCGTTCTGTCTCAACGTCGCCGCGCACGCGGCCATCGTGGAGGACCTGCCGGTCGCCGTCTTCAGCCTCGAGATGTCGATGGAGCAGCTCGTCCAGCGGTTGATCTCGACCGAGGCTCTGGTGTCGCTCAAAACGCTCCGCACCGGTCAGGCCAGCAGCGAGCAGTGGAAGAGCGTGGCCGACGCCTGCGACCGGCTGCGCAGGGCAGCCATCTACATCGACGACAGCGGGCTCCTGAGCGTCCACGAGATGCGGGCCAAGGCGCGGCGGCTCAAGCAGCAGCGCGACATCGGCCTCCTCATCGTGGACTACCTGCAGCTCATGGAGAGCGGCATGCGCGCCGAGAGCCGGCAGCAGGAGATCACCGAGATCAGCCGTTCGCTCAAGGCGCTGGCCAAGGAGCTCAACATCCCGGTGATCGCGCTGTCGCAGCTCTCGCGCGGGCCGGAGCACCGTGCAGACCAGCGGCCGCGGCTGGCGGATTTGAGGGAAAGCGGATGCCTCACCGCGGAGACGCCGGTCTATTTGCCGGACGAAGGCATCTACCGCCCCATCGGGGAGCTCGTAGGCCTGAGCGACTTCAGCGTGCTGGGGCTGAACACGGCGACCTGGAAGCTCGAACCTGCTCGGGTGGAGCGTGCCTTCGCCACTGGCTACAAGCCTGTTTTTCGACTTACGACGCGTCTGGGACGCACTCTAAGGGCCACGGGAAACCATCGTTTCCTTACGATCGACGGCTGGAAACATCTCGACGAACTGGCAGCCGACGACCGGATCGCTTTGCCGCGGAGACTTCCTGACGGACCGGCACGGGCAACCATGGGAGAGAACGAGCTTGCGTTGCTGGGCCGATTGATCGGTGATGGATGCACGCTGCCGCGACACTCCATTCAATACACTACGAATGAAGCAGTGCTTGCCGAAGATGTCTCGACCCTTGCCAGCGAGGTCTTCGGAGACCGGGTTGCTCCGCGCATAAAACGCGAACGCAATTGGTATCAGGTCTACTTAAGTTCAGCCCAGCCCTTGACCCATGGTCGCTATAATCCAGTAGGTGCCTGGCTGAGAGAACTTGGAATCTTCGGCCTGCGATCCTACGAGAAGTACGTTCCAGTCAAAGTTTTCGAACAACCAAACCAAAAGATCTCAGTATTCCTGCGGCACCTCTGGTCCACGGACGGGTGCATCAGGCTGAATGGGGGCTATCCAAATATCTATTACGCCTCGAGCAGCGAACGTCTGGCGCGTGATGTGCAATCCCTGCTCCTGCGACTCGAGATCAACGCTGTTCTGCGTCGTTATCCGCAGCGCGGCAAAGGACGCGATCAATTCCACGTCCTCGTCATGGGTAAGACCGATCTCTCTCGCTTTTTAACCCTGGTTGGCGCTGTGGGGGAGAGCAAGTCGATTCACGGCGCGGCTATCGAAAGTCGCATTTCCAATAGAGCTTCGAATACAAACCGCGACCTCATCCCCTTGCAGGTTTGGAGAAGGCACGTAGTTCCCGCGATGCAGGCGGCCGGAATGACTACCCGGCAGATGCAAGCGGGGATCGGGACTGCCTACTGTGGAACTTCACTGTATCGGTCGGCCTTAGGGAGGACGCGTGCTGCACGGGTCGCACAGGTGGTGGATTCCGAAGAACTGTCCCGACTCGCAACGAGCGACGTGTACTGGGATTCGATCCTGGCGATCGAGCCTGATGGCGAGACGGAAGTCTATGATCTGACCGTTGCTGGACTCCACAACTTCGTGGCGGGGGACATCGTCGTTCACAACTCCCTCGAGCAGGACGCGGACCTCGTCCTCTTCCTCTACCGCGACGAGTACTACAACCCCGAGTCCACCGACAAGAAGGGGATCGCTGAGGTGATCGTCGGGAAGAACCGCAACGGTCCGACGGGAATGGTCGAGATGGCCTTCCTCGCCAACTTCATGCGCTTCGAGAACCTCGACGCCTTCCACGCGATGCCGTGACCGCGCGCCCCCGGACCCGCTTTACCTGCACGGCGTGCGGGGCGGTGGCGCCGCGCTGGGCGGGTCGGTGCGCGGAGTGCGGGGAGTGGAACACGCTGGTCGAGGAGAAGGTCGAACCGCGAGAGCAGCGTCGCGAAGCCGACGCCGCGTCCGTCCATCGGCTGGCCGATGTGGAGGCCGGCGGGCTCGAGCGGATGGCATCCGGGACCGGCGAGCTGGACCGGCTCCTGGGCGGGGGAATCGTGCCCGGCGGGCTCTACCTGGTGGGCGGCGAGCCGGGGATCGGCAAGTCCACCCTGCTCCTCCAGGTGGCGGGGCGGCTGGCCGAGACCGGACGCCGGGTCCTCTACCTCGCGGGCGAGGAGTCGCCGGCCCAGATCCGGATGCGGGCGGAGCGCCTGAAGGTGGACACGAGCGGAATCCTTGTCGCGGCCGGCACCGAGCTGGATGCCTTGTTGGGCGCCTGCGACCGGGCGCGCCCGGCAGTCGTGATCTGCGATTCGATCCAGACCGTCTACGATCCGGCGCTGTCCAGCGCGCCGGGTTCGGTGTCGCAGGTGCGCGCGGCGGCGGGCGCCTTCCAGCGGCTCTGCAAGACCAAGGGGACCGCCGCCTTCCTGATCGGCCACGTCA
>JBOHRQ010000050.1:0-18570 GCA_050732875.1 Gemmatimonadota bacterium
CCAACAATGGGTTCATCTACAACCCGTGATGGATCGTCTCCCCCCAGCCCACATCGCCGTTGGTATCGGAAGGCGCGAATCAGGCGAGGCTGGCGAGCAGCTCAACCGCAGGCTTTCGTGCCTGCGAAAGGAGTCAGGGAAATGAGCAGTTGGAACACGACAAGTCGGGACTTGGGCCTGGCCCTCGTCCTGGCTCTCGCCGTGGCCGGGAGCGCGAGAGCCCAGAACGGCTTTCTCAAGCTTGGTGACATAGGTGAAGAGGCGCCGGCCAATGGAATGGAGATTCTCGGCATCTCCTGGGGCGGTCCCACCATGAACATGGGGCAGATGGACGTCTTGGCTGCGGAGCCTCCTCCCGACGCGCGTACCCTGAGGATCCTGAAAAGGGTGGACAAGTCGACCCCGCTGATTCAACAGGCCCTCGCCAGGAATGAGGTGTTCCCCGAGGCGACGTTAAAGGTCCCGAAGGGTGGAGGCTCACAGGAATACCTGGAGATCAAGCTCGAGAACGTGATCATCTCGAGCTACCAAAGGGGCGGCACTCAGGATCGCCCCACCGAGACCCTCTCTCTGAACTTCACTGCGATCAAGTTCAACTACCCCGAGAAGAAGCTCGCCGCCCCGGCCGCTCCCGTGAAGGCAGAGGTCAAGTGGGACGTAGCAGAGTACAGAGCGGGAGATGCGGCGATGGGCCAGGCGCGTGATGAGGCGGACGTCAGCGAGAAGGTCTCAGCTGACCGTGCGGCTGGCCCGCCGGCACCAGGGCTCGTCGCAGTGGTAGCCGATCTGCTGCCCCTGAACGGTCTGACCCTGGCGACGAGCTTCATTGCCTGGGGGCAGACGGCGACGATCTCGACCGATGCCGCCTCCTCCAAGCAGGGCGGGCGCTGCTTCTTCCGCCACAGGTACGACATCGGAAACCAGGGCCAGGCCGCCGCCGGGGCGACGACCAACCGCATTCACCTGGACGCCGCCAACGGTCCTTCCCTGGCCGACTACGCACTGCCGGGCCTGGCGGCCGGCGATCAGCAAACATCGAGCGGCTTGCTCCCGCTCGTGGTGGGCACGTGGACCCTTTACGTCCATGTCGATGACGACCTGCTGGTGGCCGAGGGCGACGAGCAGAACAACCTGCGGCGGGTGCGCGTGCGGGTCGAGGGGAGCTGTGACGATGAGGCACCGACCCGCAAAGACGCCACTCCTCCCACTCCCTCTGGCGAGCAGCCGTCCGGCGCGGCCAGGGAGAATCCCTCGAATTGGCTGCGAGTCAGCACCGTCCACACCGGGAACAACACGGAAGTTCTTCTCCAGATGTCGGGGATGCCGGCGGAGAAAGTCGTGGTGAGGGGCTGGGATCCGAAGCTGGTCGGTGACGGGAGTCTCAAGAGTCTCGAAATGCAGGTGCCCCCCGGGGCGCTTCAGGATGCGCTGAAGGAAGCTCACCAGGCCGGCAAGCCTTTGGATCTCTCGCTGAAAGTTCAGTCACCGTCCGCGTCGCCGGAAAACCGCTGGATGGGGTCGCTGGCGGTCGACGATGATTACGAGCTGAAGAAGGTCCGAGTGACGAGCTACAGCGTGAGCGGGGCCACCGATGGGGCCCCTGCCACCGCACACGTGGCGATAAGCCTGGGGGATGGTCGGGTGATCGAGTGATGCCCGGGCGCCCGACCCAGTGGGGCGTTCCCCACGAGCAGCCAAGAAGGAGGATCTCGGCGGATGTCTCGGCAGACTCCGGGGACATCGTGAAGAGGTGGGGAGGTGCGGATCTGCTGCGCACGACCACTCACCGAAGGGAGGAACAAATGAGCCTGTTGCACTCCAAGCACCTGCGACCCGGGTACGGGATCCGTCGCCAGAGGAGGCCGTCCGCAATACATGGGAGGAGAACGAGGTCATCGTTCCGCATTTGGGCCTCGAGGTGCGTCGTGGCCGCCCCCGTCCTCGTCGTCGCCTTTTGTAGCGAGGCTCCCACGACCCCGGAGCCGTCGCTGGCGAGCGAGGACTCGGGCGGTCTCTCCGTGGCCCTCCACGACGGCAATACCATCCATGCCTGCAAGAAGAACCAGAGCGGAGACGTCCGACTGGTCGATGACCCCGATCAGTGCCTGCCGAGCGAAACGCTCGTCGAATGGGGCGTCCAGGGGCCGGCAGGTCCCTCCGGCATCGTCGACGCCCACCTCCATTTTGCAGAAGAGACCAGCACGGAGGACTTCTTCGGCGTAACGGCGGAGTGCACACCCGGTGAGGTCGCGCTCGGCGGCGGCTACCAAAAAACTGGTCCTGGCCCCGCTATCTTCGCCGCCGAAGTCCTTATCGACGCACCTCAAGAGAGCCTGGAGGGCGAGCTAAACGCGTGGCTGGTCTTCGTCAACAAGGAGCCGACGAACGACGCCGAGTTGACTCTTCGCGTGTGGGTGATCTGCGCACCGACTGGCGATGGATCCTAGGAAGCTCACCGAGTGCGGCAATCCCCGCCGAAGCGCGGCATGACAATCTGCGAGGAACGCGCTTTTATCGCGTTCCGGTCGACTGTCGCTGCGCTCGCCGTGATGGCCCTCGTGACCCTCCTCCCGCGGGCCGCGACCGCACAGGACTTCTCGGCCCAGAGCTCGCCCAATCCCGTCCGTCTGGTGGCGGGGGGCTCCTCCCGCTCCGTGACGGTATCGACGACCGCCTCGGGCGGATTCACGGTCGACATCTTCTACTCGTTCACCGGCTTCCCGTCGGGGATCTCGACGGGCGGGACGCAGAGCACCGTCTTCCCATACCCGCCGGTCGATTTCACCTTCGCCGCCGCCCCGGATGTACCCCGCGGCACGTACACGGGGAGCCTCGTGGGGACCTCGCCCCTCGTGACACACAGCTTCCCGATGACGGTGATCGTCGAGCGTCCCGATTTCACGCTCTCGGCCATGCCGCCGAGCGTGTCGGTGGAGCGGGGTGGCACGACCTCGGTGACGGTCACGGCCATGCCGATCGACGGCTTCAACGGCTCGGTGTCGGTGGTCTCTCCGTCGCTGAGCGGTCTCACCTTCGATCCGGCCTCGTTCGAGGTGCCGGCGGGCGGGTCGCGCGCGGTGATGATCACCGCCTCGGCGACGGCTGCGATCGGCCCCCTCGTGGGCGCCTTCGTCGGGAGCGCGCCCGGGATCGCGGGTAAGCGGGCGGCTTCGATCCGAATCGAGGTCACGGAGCCAGCGGCGCCACCGCCCCCGGCCCAGGACTTCTCGCTGACGGCCTCGCCGGCGAGCCTGTCGCTGGCGCCAGGCGAGTCGGGGACCATGAACGTCTCGGCGACAGGGATCGGCGGCTTCACCGGTCCGATCACGACGAGCGCGAGCGCGCCGGCCGGAATCTCGGTCGTGCCAGCGAGCTTCACGCTGTCGGCCGGGGGCTCGCAGGCGGTGACCGTGACTGTGGCCGGGTCGGCGCCGCCCGGAACGACGCCGCTCGTCTTCACCGGCACCGCAGCAGGGATCCCGGGATCCCGTACCGCGACCGCCAGCGTGACCATAACGGCTCCCTCGAGCCTGCCCGTCATCAGCGCCATCACCCCGCCCTCGGTAGTGACGGGGACGACCGGCAACACGCTCCGGATCACGGGCCAGAACTTCGCATCCGGAGCGACGATCACCTCGGACTCCCCGAGCGTCACGGTGACCTCGGCACGGGTCCTGGGCCCCGGTGCGGCGGAGGTCGTGGTGGCCGTGCGGCCGGATGCCCCGCCCGGTCCCTCCCGGCTCGAGCTCACCAACCCGGACGGGGGGACGGCCACGGGTGGGGCGATGCTCCTGGTCTACCCGGCCGGGGCGCTCTCGGCGCCGCTTGCGGTGACCGCGGCGGCGATCGTGGCCCCTCGTCCTTGGCAGATCCTGGAGCCCGGCCAGGCGCTCCACGCGCAGGCCCTTCTCGCCACCAGCGGTATGGGTACGGTGGTCGGGACGTGGCTTCTGGACGGCGTCCCCTTCGACCGCTTCACTCGCGTCGTGACGAGCGGTTACCCGGTCGAGGTCCGCTCCACGACGCCGATTCCGCTGAGCTTCACCGGCGAGCACGGGCTGGAGCTGGTGATCGAGAACCCGCCGAGCCTGCCGCCGCGCGAGGTGCCCTTCTTCCAGGCCGCCGAGAGCCGGACGGCGCTGAAGGTGCTGGAGCCCGATTCCGGCGCGATGATCGATCCCGAAGCGTCCACCTTCCGCTGGACGCTCGTTCCCGGCGCCTCGGGCTACCAGGTCGAGATCGAGGACGCCGTCGACACGGCGTCCGACGCCCCGCCCTGGACCGCCGTACGGCGCCGGGTCACCGATACGGTATGGCGACCCGACGCGGCCCTCCTCGAGCTGCTAGGCCCGGGGCGGAAGCGGTTCCGTGTGCGGGCGGTCTTCCTCGGCGAAGTCCTGGGCGAGCCGACGCCGTGGGTCCTCATCACCATCCCTGGTGATGGCGGCGCGTCGGAAGACGCACCCGGGGAAACCGGCTGGCGGGGGGCTCCCATCCGTCTGGTCTCGACCGCCTCGCCCAAGATCCGCTCGCGCTCCGATCCCATGTTCATGCTCGACCCGTGGCCAACGGTCGCACCGCGGGACCCGGTCGGCGTGCAGGACGAAGCGGGCCCCAGGGGCCGGCTCGGCCTCAGCATCATGAGCACGGCGACCACCACCGCCTCCGACTTCGAGGACCCGCCGCCTCTGACCCGCCTCCAGCTCTCGACCCAGACCGATTTCCGGAACGGCGCCTTCGATCACCAGGCGACCGCCGACCTCTCCGGGAGCCAGGACATCGAGGACCCGTGGGACGCCCGCGAGGAGAGCCGGAACTGGCTGACCCGCCTGGGCGCCACCCAGGGCGGGTTCCGCGAGGAGTTCGCGCTCGGCTTCGCCCCGCCTTCGTTCTTCGACCAGACCGAGTTCCTGACCGTTGCGACTTCGGGCGGCGCCCTGCAGGGGACGCTCGGCACGCCCGGGGGGCGGCTCTCCTACTATCGCTCGGTCGACCTCAGCGCCAACGGCAGCTTCGCCGGCTTCGAGCCCGAGATCGACGCCGCGGCCTACGAGGCCGGGGACGACGCCGGGCGCTTTCTCTTCCGCACGATGTGGCTCCAGGCGATCGACCCCCGGGTCGAGGATTTCTCGGCGGGCGGCGAAGGGCGCGGGCTCGGCGTCCTCGGCGTCGCCCACCTGAGGCCCTGGCTGAGGCTCCTCGGCGAAGCGGCCGGGGGCGACTTCGAGCCCGGCGAGGGCGGCTTCGAGGGAGCCCGCGACGGCCGGGCCTTCCGCCTCGTGGTCGACGGGGCGGCCGGTACCTTCGGCTATGCCTTCACCGTCGGCCGGACCGGCGAGGGGTTCGTCAACCCCGCCAACCGCGGCTTCACCCCGGGCGGCGTCTCCGACCGCACCCGGGCCGAGCTCTCCCTTAACAAGTACTTCGGGCAGGCCTCGCTCGCGGGCGGCTACAGCCACGTCCGGGGCGGGATCCACGAGGCCGCCGGTGATCCCGGGACGACCGAGGACGGCGCGAGCGTTCGGTTCGCCCTGCCGCTGGGGCCGCGGGTCTCGCTCAGCCTGGGCGGCAACGTCGTCACCCAGCAGGGCGACGCGGTCGACGAGTTCGGCCTCCCCGAGACCGACCGCACCCAGAGAGGGGCCGACTTGAGCTTCAGCGAGACCGTGGGACCCTTCAGCCTCACCCAGGCTCTGACCTGGCAGGACTTCACCGACGTGGTCCAGCCCCTGAGCGACCAGACCGTGACCGGGCTCTCCTTCGCGGCCGCCGGCGGCCTGACGAGCTACCTCAACCTGTCGGCCAACGTCTCCAATACGCGCACCCGGGCTGCGCCAGAGATCGGCACGACCGACCAGCTCCTGCTGTCGCTCCAGCCCTCGCTCTCCATCGACAAGCTCTGGCTCGCCGTCACCCCGCGCGCGGCCTGGACCCGTGTCGACAACGACCTCGACGACAGCGAGTTCAAGACCGACCAGTACCAGCTCGTTCTGCGCTGGTCGCCGCCCTGGGCGGGGGCGCTGCTCAACCTCGAGGTCGCCAGCGACTGGAACCGCAGCTGGAGCCACATGGACCCCGAGCCACCGTCGTTCGACCGCCAGACGGTGCTGACCTTGAGCTTGAACTTTCGCGCCGATCGCGTGTGGCGCGCCGAGCCCTCGTTGGCGGAACGTCACGAGCAGATCGGGCCGGCATTCATTCGACTCTAAGACTACCTGATAGATGAGGACATCAACAGAAACCGACGAGGAGGGAGGCACATCATGAGGACATCCCCAGTGATCGCGTTGCTTCTGACCACGCTGGCGCTGCCGGCGTCGGTGCAGGCCCAGGACCGTCCCGTTGTCCTCGGGCGCCTCTACAACGACCCGACCCCCGTGGGTCTCCTGGAGCCGAAGGGGATCGAAGGCATCGCCGGGGGCACAGTGCGTGCGGCGACCGTGGAGCTGCCCGAGGGGCCGCTGGCGATGGCGCTCAGAGAGGCCTTCGAAAAGGGTGAAACGCTCGACGAGCTGAGCCTGAGCGTTGGGAGCGCGGGGGAGCGCTCGCCGTATTTCCCTGGCTCAACGAAGTACACGACGATCAAGCTCCCGAGGGTCCGAGTGACCGGTGTCTCGCCCGCCGACACGTACGGACGCGTCAAGGTGCAGTTCCATTGGGACCGGGCCGGAGCTGCGGGCACCCCTCCGGTCGGCCGCGGTGTCAGCAACCTCGCCAGCAAAGGCAACGACGTCCCGGCGGTCGAGCCACGGGTGGCAGGAGGTGTTAGACCGGGCATACAGAACGATGCCCAGACCGCCGCCAGGTTCAGCATCACGGTCGACGGCGTCGAGGTCGCCGCCTTTTCCGAGCTGGCCGGCATCAGCAGCTCGGTCGAGCCCGTGGAGTTCGTTCTCAAGCACGGCAAGGCCACCGGCCCGGCAATGTGGGCCTGGCACGAAGCGGTCCAGGCGGGGAACATGGCCACGGCCCGGAAGAGCGCCGCCCTGGTCATGTACGACTACAACGGAAGGCCGGTCGCCAGGTACCACCTCGAGAACGCCTGGCCGTCGAAGGTCGAGGCGGTCGGCAACGTCAGTGACCCCGAGTTCCTCAAGGCCAGGGCGTCGCGGTGGGGCGAGGTGGCCATGGAGACCGTCACGATCGTGAGCGAGAGGATCCAGCGTGTGGCGCAGTAGGGCGCTTGTCGGGGGTGCGCCGCCGGGAACCGCCGGCGGCGCGGGATCACCCGGCCCGGGACACCGGAGCTAGCGTGGGAAGAGGCTCGCGACGGGCGCACGGAAGCCCGGCAGGATCCGGCCCCCCTCCAACTCGTCCGTTGCGCCGATGATACGGATCTCCGTCGGCGAGCGATACTCGGTCACCGTCCGCGCTTCGGGGTGAACGACCCACACTAGACGAGTCCCCGCTTCCAGATACTCGAGCACCTTTTCGTGGATCTCGGCGGAGGTGTTCGATGGCGAGACGATCTCGACACACAGATCGGGTGCGAAGCTGAGAAACCCTCGCTTCGGCGGACCTGAAGGAAGCCGCTCGGAGGAGACAAAGGCGAGGTCCGGGCCGCGCACAGTGGCGGGCTCCGTGGAGAGGATCACGCTGATGTCACTGAAGACGTCGCCGAGACGGGCTCTCTGACGTGATTCAGGAGCATGCTGCCGAGATTGATCTGTACCCAGCCGTGCAGGGCCGCAGGTCTCGGCTCGCGCACGAGCCTGCCGCGTACGAGCTCGACGCGGAAGGCGTCTTCTTCCGGCAGCCGCTCGAACTCCTCGATGGTCAGCAGATGGTCGGTCGTTGTCCCCATCGCTTCACCCACGCCCTGGGGCGTCGATCCCTCGACTTTGGGATGCCCGTGTCAAGGTAATGCGAGGCACAGGCCATGCCATTCTGGGGCCTCCCGCGCCTGGTTTGACAGGTTGAAGGCCGGGACGATATTCCGCTCCCGTGCAGCCCCGCTACCCACGTCCCACGTACCTCTGCGCCCCCGTGCGCACCCCGATCGGCAAGTTTGGCGGGGCGCTGGCCGAGAAGACTGCGGCCGACCTGGGCAGTCACGCCGCCCGTGCAAGTCTCGAGCGGGCCGGGATCGACCCCGCCGCCGTCGATCTGACGATTATGGGGAACGGGCGCCAGGCCGGAGTCGGCCCCAACGTGGCGCGGCAGATCGCCCACCGCGCCGGCGTGCCAGACGAGGTCCCCGCCTACACCATCAACCAGGCCTGCGCATCGAGCCTGGTCGGCATCGTCCAGGGCTGGCAAGCGATCGCCCTGGGCGACGCCGATCTGGTCCTGGCCGGCGGGACCGAGGCCATGAGCCAGACGCCATACCTGCTGCCACGGGCCCGCTGGGGCTACCGGCTGGGCCACGGCGAGCTGGTCGACGGGATGTACCGTGACGGGTTCCTGTGCCCTCTCTGCGGAGACTTGATGGGAGAAACAGCCGAGACGCTTGCCGAGCGCTACGGGATCCCGCGCGAGGAGCAGGACCGCTACGCGGCCGAGAGCCAGCGACGCTATGGGGCGGCTCGCGAAGCCGGGAAGTGGCGGGCCGAGATCGCGCCTTTCCCGGACGGCGGCCTCGTCGAGGACGAGCATCCACGCCCGGGAACAACGGCCGAGAAGCTGTCCAAGCTCCCGCCGGTGTTTCGGGAGGGCGGCACCGTTCACGCCGGGAACGCGTCGGGGATCACCGACGGCGCGGCGGCGGTCCTGGTGGCTTCCGGGGAAGCGGTCGAGGAACACGCCCTCGAGCCAATGGCGCGGCTCGTCGACTGGGCCAACGTCGGCGTCGATCCGGCGATCATGGGGATCGGGCCGGTGCCCGCCGTCCGCGCGCTCCTGGAGCGGCAGGGTCTCAGCCTCGCGGACATCGACCTGATCGAGCTCAACGAAGCCTTTGCCGCGCAGGTTCTCGCGGTGGCGCGCGATCTCGAGCTCGACCTCGAGAACGTCAACGTGAACGGAGGTGCCATCGCGCTCGGTCATCCGATCGGCGCGACTGGGGCGCGCATCGTGGTCACCCTCCTGCACGAGATGGCGCGGCGGGAGAGCCGGCTCGGGATCGCCACTTTGTGCGTGAGTGGGGGCCTCGGGACCGCCCTGCTGGTAAAGCGGGCAGCGTGACGACGGCCACGGACAGGGTCCTGACCGAGCGTGACGGCCCGGTAGGCGTGGTTCGCCTCAACCGCCCCGAGAAGCTCAACGCGTTCGCCGGCGACATGCGGGATCGGATCGGCGACGCGGTCGAGGAGATGGGCGCCGATCCCGAGGCGCGGGTCCTCATCGTGACAGGCGCGGGCCGTGGGTTCTGTGCCGGCGCCGACGTGGAGTACCTGCGGGAGCTGGTCGAGACCGGGAACGAGCGCGACTTCGAGAACCTTCTCCGGGCCGGGGAACGCGTGGTCACGGCGATCCGCCGGCTCGACAAGCCGGTGATCGCGGTCATCAACGGGCCCGCCGCCGGCGGCGGCGCCAACCTGGCGCTCGCGTGCGACCTCCGCATCATGGGGGAGTCGGCGTCGATCGGGCAGACCTTCTCCCGGATCGGCCTCCACCCGGACTGGGGCGGGACCTTCTTCCTGCCGCGGTTGGTGGGCGAGGCGGCCGCTCTGGAGCTCATGTGGTCGGGCCGGATGGTGCCGGCCGCCGAGGCGCTCGGGCTCGGGATGGTGAACCGGGTCGTGCCGGACGAGCGGCTGTGGGCGGAGTCGCTGGACTGGGCGCGCCGGCTCGCTGCGGCGCCGCCGCTGGCGGTCGGCCGCATCAAGCGCGCAGTCTACGCGAGCCTGGAGGAGAGCCTCGAGCACATGCTGGCCGTCGAGATGGAGAGCCAGCTCGCGTGCTTCCGGACGAACGACGTCCGGCGCGGCCTCGCGGCCTTTCGCGAGAAGATGCGTCCCGCGTTCGAGGGGGATTGAGCGCGTGACCGAAGGGCCTACCCTCAGGGTCGCGGTCATCGGCGCGGGCACGATGGGGCGCGGGATCGCGCAGGCGGCCGCCCAGGCCGGCTGCGAGACCACCCTCTACGACGCCGCCCCCGGCGTGCCCGAGCAGGCGCGGGCCGAGATCGAGGCCACGCTCGAGAAGGGGGTCGCGCGCGGCAAGGTGACCGCCAAAGAGAAGACCGCGGCGCTCGACCGGCTTCGGCTGGAGACCGACCTGGCGCGGGCGGTCGAGGGCGCGAACCTCGTCGTCGAGGCCGTACCGGAGCGTCTCGACCTCAAGCGAGAGCTCTTCCGCGAGCTGGACGCCCGGGCGCCAGGCGAGGCCATCCTGGGCAGCAACACGTCGTCGCTCTCGATCGCCGACATCGCCGAGGCGGTCCGGCGGCCGGGCCGCGTGGTCGGGCTCCACTTCTTCAACCCCGTCCACCTGATGCGGCTGGTCGAGATCGTCGTCGCGCCCGGGACCGACGAGACGACCGTCGAGCGGGCGCGGGCGTTCGTCGAGGCGCTCGGCAAGCGCCCGATCGTGCTCCGCGACGCGCCCGGCTTCGCCACCAGCCGGCTCGGCCTGACGCTCGGCCTCGAGGCCATGCGGATGGTGGAGGAGGGGGTCGCGACCGCCGAGGACATCGACCTCGCGATGGAGCTCGGCTACAACCATCCGATGGGGCCGCTCAAGCTGACCGACCTGGTCGGCCTGGACGTCCGGCTCGCGATCGCCGAGCACCTGGCGCGGGCGATCGACCCGGCGCGGTTCGAGCCGCCGGAGATCCTGCGCCGGCTGGTGGAGGAGGGGAAGCTCGGCCGCAAGACGAGCGAAGGGTTCTACGTCTGGCAGAAGGGGAAGGCCATGCCGAAGGAGATCCGATCCCGGGAGGCGGTGCAATGAGCGAGGAGAACGTGGTCGCGATCGAGACGGTGGAGGGGGTCCGGATTCTGACCATCCACCGCCCGGAGAAGCGGAACGCCTTGAACGCCGCCGTCCGGGACGCGCTCTCGGCGGCCCTCGGGGAGGCGGAGGCCGATCCCGCCGTCCGCGTCGTCGTCTTCACCGGCGCCGGCGACCAGGCGTTCGTGGCCGGAGCCGACGTCTCCGAGTTCGCCGGGCGGACGCCCATCGAGCAGCGGGACGCGATGCGGGCCGGCCTCTTCGACGACGTCTGGAACTTCCCCAAGCCGACGATCGCCATGATCAACGGGTACTGCCTGGGCGGCGGCTGTGAGCTCGCGCTCGCCTGCGACCTCCGGATCGGGGCCGACTCGGCCAACCTCGGGCAGCCCGAGGTCCGGCTCGGCATCATCCCGGGCGGGGGCGCGACGCAGCGACTTCCGCGCCTCGTTGGTTACGGCAAGGCCCTCCAGCTCGTCCTGACAGGCGAGATCATCGACGCCGTCTCGGCCTACGAGATCGGGCTCCTGGACGAGATCGTTCCGGCGGTCGAGCTTCGCGACCGGACGCTCGAGATCGCCCGCTCGATGGCGGAGAAGAGCCCGGTCACGCTGGCGATCGCCAAGCGCGCCCTGAGGGCGGCCCTCGAGATGCCGCTCTTGGCGGGTCTCACCCACGAGCGCGA
Source organism: Gemmatimonadota bacterium (assembly GCA_050732875.1). Lineage (GTDB taxonomy): Bacteria > Gemmatimonadota > Gemmatimonadetes > JACCXV01 > JAHWKZ01 > DASRVA01. The sequence continues at coordinate 11,519 of JBOHRQ010000050.1, forward strand.
CCTCTTCGCGCTAGCCTTCGCGACCGAGGACAAGGAGGAAGGCGTCCGGGCCTTCCTCGAGAAGCGGCCGCCCGAGTGGAAGGGCCGGTAGTCGACCCTGGGCATCGCCGCCGACCTCGTTCTCGTCGTCGTCGCGGGTCTCGCCGGAGGACTGGTCGCCCACCGCCTGGGCCAGCCGCCCCTGATCGGCTACATCGTGGGCGGCATCCTCGTCGGTCCCTACGGCGTCGGTCCCTCGGTCACCGAGATCCACGAAATCGAGCTCCTCGCCGAGATCGGGGTCGCCCTGCTCCTGTTCGCGCTGGGGCTGGAGCTGCGGTTCGCCGATCTGAAGCCCGTGCGCAGGCTGGCCCTGGTCGGCGGGCCCCTCCAGATCCTCCTCGTGACGTTCGCCGGCCTCGCGTTCGGGGAGGCGGTTCTCGGCTGGGGCCGGATTCCTGCCCTCTGGCTGGGAGCGGCGATCTCTCTCTCGAGCACGATGGTCGTCCTCAAGGTCCTGATGGCGCAGGGCCGGACGGGGTCGCTGGCCGGGCGGGCAATGATCGGCCTCCTGGTCGTCCAGGACCTGGCCGTGGTGCCGATGCTGGTCGGGCTGCCCCGTCTGGGGGATCTGAGTCGGGCGCTGCCCGCGCTTGGCATGGCGTTCCTCGAGGCGGCGGCGTTCCTGGCGGCCATGATTCTGGTCGGCACGCGCCTGATGCCGTACCTGCTCAAGCAGATCGTCCGCTGGGGCTCGCGCGAGCTCTTCATCGTGTCGGTGGTCGCCCTGGGTGTGGGGATCGGCTACGGCACCCATCTGTTCGGCCTCTCCTTCGCCTTCGGCTCGTTCGTCGCCGGGATGGTTCTCAGCGAATCCGAATTCAGCCATCAAGCCCTTGGCGAGATCGTGCCGCTCAGGGACGTCTTCAGCCTTCTTTTCTTCGCCTCGGCGGGCATGCTGTTCAATCCCTTCTATTCCGTGGCCCACGCGATCGAGGTGGCGGGGACCATCGCGTTCGTGGTCGTCGTCAAGGCCGTCGTCGGCGGGGGGCTGACCAGGCTCTTCGGTTACGCCGGGGAGGCGCCGTGGCTGGTCGGACTTGGGCTCGCCCAGGCGGGTGAGTTCTCGTTCCTGGTCGCCCGCACCGGGACCGCGACCGGCGCCCTGTCGAACGATCAGTACGGCCTCGTCCTGAGCGTGGCGCTGGCGACCATGGTGCTGTCGCCGGCGCTCTTTCGCGCGGCGGGAGTGGCCCACGGTGCCTGGCGGAGCTTTCGTCCCGAGGCCCCCGAAGTCGAGCGCTATGACCTTCCGGAAGAGGGTCTCGAGAGCCACCTGATCCTGGTCGGCTATGGAGGCTCCGGACGGGCCGCCGCGGAGGTGCTGCAAAAGGTGGGCGTCCCGTTCGTGGTGGTGGAGCTGGATCACGTCGTGGCCGAGTCGGCGCGCGGGGTGGCGACCGGAGTGGTCTGGGGGGACGCGTCGCATCCGGAGGTGCTGGAGGCGGCCGGCGTCCGGCGCGCGCGAATGATCCTGATCGCCGCCTCCGAGGCCGTGTCGGTCCGCCTGGCGGTGGAGCAGGCGCGCCGGCTCAATCCCCAGATCCGGATCGTCGCCCGCGCGCTCTACCCCGAGCACCTCGCCGAGCTCGTGAGCCTCGGCGTGTACGAGGCCGTCCAGCCCGACTTCGAGGCGGGTCTGGAGATGGTCCGACAGGCCCTGTCGCAGTACGGGATTCCCGGCGAAGACATCCAGCGGCTCAGCGATGCCGTGCGGGACGATCTCTACGGCCCGATGTGGGAGGGGGGCCTGGCCGAGCGGTACCAGGGGATCCTGGAGGAGCTCGGCCATGCCCGGTCGGCCATCGCCATCGACTGGGCGACCGTGGCGGGCGACTGCATGGCCGCGGAGTCGACGCTCGATGAGCTGGATGTCCAGCGGCGGACCGGCGCCGTCGTGGTGGCGATCGTGCACGGCCGGACGGTCGACGTGAACCCCGGCCCTGCGAGCAAGCTGCACGCCGGCGACCGGGTGGCTCTCCTGGGGACGGCCGAGGAACGCGCCGCGGGTCGGGCCCTGCTCGAGCGCGCCAGGGAGGAAGAGGGCGCGACGGACCATCCATCCGTGTAGATTTCGCATCGCTTTCCACTGCACCTTCCACACGGAGCCGGAAATGATGGACCCAGACGAGACCCGCGACGCTGCTGGAGGCCCGACCCCGACCCGGACCGGCGAGCGGTCGGTCCTGGAGAACTTTCGTGACGTGATCTTCGCGCCCAGCGCGACGTTCGAGGAGGTGGGACGCCGGCCGCACGTCCTGGTGCCGCTGCTCGTCCTCATGGCCGCGACGCTGGTCGCTTCGTACCTGCTGATGCCGCTCTGGACCGAGCTCCAGCAGCTCAAGGTCATGGAAAACCCCGACCTGTCCCCCGAACAGCGGGATGCCGCGATCTCGGGGCTGGAGTCCTTCAAGTGGCTCGGGTTGGTGATCTCGCCGATCGGCTTCGCCGTCGTGCTGGCCGTGTCCGCGCTCCTGTTCTGGGGCTGGGCGGCGATCTCGGGCGCGAAGAACGCCGAGTACAAGATCGCCTTCGGCTCGCTCACGTACGCCGGCGTGGTCGGCGTCCTTCAGCTATACCTCCAGGCGGTCGTCACCCAGATCAAGGGGATCGAGCAGGTGGCCCGCGAAGGCGGCCCGCCGCTCTTCGGGTTGTCGCTCTTCCTCGATCGCGACGACTTCCCGAGCCTGGTGTGGGGTCAGCTCGCGAACTTCAACTTCTTCTCGATCTGGTACGCTGTCCTGATCGCGATCGCCGGCATCCACGCGCTCAAGATGTCACGCGGCTCGGCCACCACCATCGCCGTGATACTGTTTGTGATCGGCGGGTTCTTCCTGTCGTTCCAGGCGTAGCCGATCGCTGAAGATGGCGAGTCTCGACTTCGCATGACGCTACGGATCACGGACATCCACGTCCACATCCAGCCGTGGAACATGCTGAAGCCGGAGGTTCGGGCGCGGATGGCGCAGGGTCGCCAGGACTACGCCGAGCTCGAGCGCATGATGCACGACCCGGAGATCGTGCTGCGGCGGATGGACGAGGCGGGGATCTCCCGGATCGGGGTCATCAACTACGTGAGCCCGACCCTGATGGGGTTCACGACGGAGGTCAACCCGTGGGTCGCCGAGCTCGCCCGCCACGCGCCCGACCGCATGATCCCGTTCGGCGGCGTGGATCCGCGGGGAAGCCGTCCGGCGGAGCAGGTCGAGCGCCTCCGCGACCTGGGCGTGCGGGCGATCAAGCTCCATCCCCCCCATCAGGAGCTCGCCGCCAACGCCTACCGGGAGGGGTTGGCCGGGCTCTCCGAGATCTACGGACGCGCCGAGGATCTCGGCCTGCCGGTCATGGTCCACACGGGAACCTCGGTTTTCCCCGGCGCCAGGAACGTCTACGCGGACCCGCTGCCCCTCGACGACGTCGGCGTCGACTTCCCCGGCCTGACCGTGATCCTGGCGCATCTCGGACGCCCGCTCTTCGCCGACGCCTCCTTCTTCCTCCTGCGGCGGCACCGGCGCTTCTACGGCGACGTTTCGGGGATCCCCCCGCGCGGGCTTCTGCGATACTTCCCGCGTCTCGCCGATGTGGCCGACAAGCTGCTGTGGGGGACGGACTGGCCAGGGCCGATGGTTCCCGGCATGCGCGAGAACCTGGACGCTTTCCTGACCCTCGAGCTGGACGAGGAGGTCCGGCGCAAGCTCCTTCAGGACAACGCCGACCGGCTGTTCGGACCGGCCCCTACGATGGGCTGAACCGCGACCAGAATCACAGTAGAAAGCGGGAGCCGGCCGGCCCCTCGGGGGTATTTACGAGCATGCGGTTCTGGACAGCCTCGACGATCGTTCTGACGGCGTTCCTGATACCCGCGTCGCTCCGCGGGGGCCAGGCCCAGATCCCCACTCCCGCGGCGGGGCCCTCCGTCCCCGGGGACGAGTCGCTTCTCGAGTGGATGGGCTGGGAGGGCGGCCAGACCGTCACGTTCCAGAACCCGCGCGGAGAGCGCTATTGCGTCCGCGTGGGTCGACCCCGCGAGCTGCAGGGTCGGACTTGGATCCCGCTGGAAGGGCTTCCCTGGCCATCGCTCGCCTCCGACAGCCAGATCCTCCTGCCGCACGACGGAACGCTCGGCCTGGCGGTGATCCGGACACCGGGTCCGCGACCCTTGGTGCAGCCGCTCCACCATCCCGAGCCCGGGCCGTTGCGCTTCATGGATGGCACGACCCCCGATCAGGCCCGCGCGCTTGAGCTGGAGGACGGGTGGTACGCCTTCGGCAACTCGGCGGGGGCGCCGACGACGCTGGTCTACGTCTGGTGCGACCTGTGCGCCGACGCGGGGTCGATCGTGCGCTTCGACCGGGGTCGCGGGTTGACCGGCATCAAGGAGACCACCATCCGGGGGACCGAAAAGCTGTTCTTGGTCGACGACGCCTGCGATCTCCCCGAGGTGGAGTTCGAGCTGTACGTGGAGCCCGGACCCGGCCGCGAGCCGTGACCGGGGCGTGGGGCGCGTCGGCGCTCGTCGCGCCCTGACGGGCCTCTGACCGGCGCGTCAGCCCGTTTCCGCCTTCCAGCGGGACGCCGTCTCGGCGGCGAAGTCGTCGAACGAGCGCGGCTCCCGGCCCAGGATCCGGCGCATCTCATCGAGCTCCTCGCCGGTGGCCGCCAACCCCTTCTCCTGGAAGAACCGGTACATCATCACGAGGTCACCCACCATCCAGTCGGGTAGGGCCCCCCGCACCTGCACGCTCCAGGCTTCGAGGTCGTCGCCGATGTAACGAACGGATCGATCGAGGGCCCGACTCCAGATCTCGGCCGTCCTCTCTCCCTTGAGTACATCCGGCCCGACGACAGCGATCGAGCGACCTTCGTAGCCGGGCTCGAGGAGCATCACGACGGCCGCGTCGGCGATGTCGCGGACATCCACGCGACTCGCCCCCGCGTGGCCGATCGGCTGCGGATAGACGCCGTGCTGAAGAAGCGCCTCGCGATACCGGAGGTCGTTCTGGAAGAAGCTGTTCGGGGCGAGGTCGACCCACGGCGTGCCCATTTCGCGGATGGCCTGCAGGATCGAGAGCTTGCTCGCGAAGTGGGGGACGTGGGGCGCCTCTTCCGCCCGATGCACGGTTTGCAACACGATCCGCTCGACGCCGGCCTCGCCGGCCGCGCGGACGCCGGCGATCCCGAGCTCGGCCTCCCGCGGATGAAGAGGGGTTAGGAGATAGACGCGGTCGACCCCCAGGAACGCGGGGGGCAGGCTCTCCGGTTTCTCCAGGTCTCCGCCCACGTATTCGACATCGTCCCCGGAATGCTTCTCCGGCGAACGCGTCAGGACACGCGTGTCGACACCCCGCTTCCGCAGGCGTGGCACGAGCTCGCTTCCCACCGTACCTGTCCCGCCGATCACCAGCACGCGCATCCGCGACCTCCCTGTTGAGTCTTCAAACGATTCACTGGACAGCCCCGCGCCCCAGAGCGGCGTACTCCGTCGGGTCCGGGACGCCCGCCTCCCGGAAGCCCCACATCCGCTCCGCGCACTTGTTGCAGCGTCCGCAGTGGAGATGGTCCGGGGTGGGATCGAGGCACGAGAACGTGAGGTCCAGCCGCAGGCCCGCGCCTCGGCGGATGACCTCGGGCTTGGAGAGACCGGCCAGGGGGGTCTCGATCGCCAACGGTCCGTCCCGCCCCATCGCCAGCCCCAAAGCCTCTCCCATCCGGTCGAAGAACTCCCGCCGGCCGTCGGGGAAGGGGTTGGCCGCGAGCGGCCCCATCACGATCGAACGGCAGCCGCGCCCTGCCGCCAGCACGCCGGTCTTGGCGAGGAGCAGGAGGTTCCGTCCCGGAAGATAGACCGCCTTGTCGGGCGACGCGGCATCGGGCGGTTCCTCGCCGGTCAGGCTCCAGTGCTGCCCGTAGAGGTCTTCGACCGGCATCTCGAGCACCTCGAGCGGCTCCAGCGCCTCGCCCGGCAGCGATGGCAGGAAGCGGTCGAGCCAGTACATTTCGGCCGGCTCCCAAACGAGGCCCGACCGGACATAGACCGGCAGGACCGGATCCGGGCCCCGGACGGCCTCGGCCAGCGCGACCGCGCTGTCGACGCCGCCGGAGACCAGCACGCAGACGCTTCTCCGTTCCATGGCGTTCCCCAAGCTATCGCGGGTCGAATGGAGGTCCAAGGCAAGGTCGCTCTCGTCACCGGCTCCGGCGTGCGTGTCGGGCGCAGGATCGCGCTCGCTTTGGCCGGCCGCGGCATGGACATGGCCATCCACTACAATTCGAGCCAAGGCCCGGCCGAGGAGACGGCCGCCGCGGCCAGGGCGACCGGCGTCCGTGCCGAGCTCTTCCAGGCGAATCTCGGCGAGGTCGGACAGATCCAGGGCCTAATGCGAGCCATCGACGACGCCTGGGGGCGCCTCGACGTCCTCGTCAACAGCGCGGCAGTCTTCCCGCGGACGCCGTGGGCGGAGATCGACGAGGCGGTCTGGGACGCGACCCTCGCCGTGAACCTCAAGGCGCCCTTCTTCGTCGCCTGGCACGCGGCTCCGCTGCTGAAGCGGGACGGCGGCGGCAAGATCGTCAACATCGCCGACTGGGCCGGTTTCCGGCCCTACCGCCACTACCTGCCGTACGTCGTATCGAAGGGGGGCGTCATCACCATGACGAAGGCGCTCGCCAAGGAGCTGGCGCCCGAGATCACCGTGAACGCGATCGCGCCGGGGCCGGTCATGCTGCCCGAGGAGTTCGACGAGGCGGCCGCCCGCAAGATCGCCGACGCCACGCTGGTCAAGCGGCTCGGCAGCCCCGACGACATCGCGCAGAGCGTCATCTATCTGGTCGAGATGACTGACTTCGTCACCGGGCACGTGCTGGTCGTGGATGGGGGTCGCTTGATCGCATGAGCTTCCGCGTCACCGTCCAGATCCACTTCTGCTACGGCCACCGGCTGCTCGACTACGACGGGGCCTGCGCCCACCCGCACGGCCACAACGGCCTGGTCGAGATCGAGCTCGAGTCGGACG
>JBOHRQ010000051.1:0-18549 GCA_050732875.1 Gemmatimonadota bacterium
GGGCTCAGGATCTGAAAGGGCTGCCGATCGGCGATCAGCCGCCGCGCGGCCACATCGTCCAGAAAGAAGTCCGGTTCGGGGAAGCGGCGCTGGAGGCCGGGGAGATCGTCTGCGGAGACATCCGCGACCACATCGATGTCGAGGGTCGTGCGCGGCTCCCCGTAGGCCATGGACGCGATGGAACCCGTCAGGGCATAGGGAATCTCCAGATCTTCGAGCGCGCGGACGAGGTGCTGTAGAAGGTCATCCAGCTCCACGCCGGATCCTCGCCGCCAGTTCGGCCTCGATCTGTTCGTCCTTCCACTCGGGATGCTCCCGTCGCAGATGCGTCCGAATCCTTCGGCGCATGAAGGCGACGGCGTCGAAGGCCGCTCCGAGGCGGCGCGAAGGCGTCATCGCCGCGTAGATCGGCACCATGACGGGATCGAGGAGATCGAACGAATCGTTCTCCCCCGCGACAAGCCGCTCGGCCTCGCCGCGGAGCACGCTCTCGATCGGCGGCGGCCGTCGCTCGCCCTCCAGCTCCTCCGCTCGCCATCCTCCCGGCACCTCCACACCGAGGACCTGGAGCACACGATCGACGAAGTCGCGGACCAGATCGTCGAGCGTCTCCGGTCGTCCGTACCATCCCGGGCTGACGGGCATGACCGTCACCCCGTCCCCGGCCAGCTCGGCGAGCTGACGAAGGGTGACCGCGGAGAGCGGGGTCTCGCGCGGGCAGAGGACCATCCGCCGCCCTTCCTTGAGGGTCACGGCCGCCGCTCGCGTGACGAGGGAATCGGCGATCCCGGAGGCGATCTTGCCGACCGTCGAAGTCGAGCACGGCAGGACCACCATGGCTTCCCAGCGGTTGGACCCGGAAGCCAGGGGCGCCGAGAGGTCCGCGTCGTAGAAGAGACGCGTCGCGATCGCTTCCACGTCCTCGCGGCCGAGATCCATCTCCTCGTGGAGCACGTGCTGTCCCCAGCGGGAGAGGATCGCATACACCTCCCCCGGCAGGCGTCGCACGAGCTCGACGCCGAAGATCGACCCCGACGCCCCGGTCATCGCCACCACGGTGCGCATCGAAGGGCAAGCTATCGGCGGGCCGGGGGCGCAGCAACGAAAGGCGATCCCACATCCGTTGTCACCGCGCTATGCGTCGGATCGTCGCCTGAGTGACAGACGGACACCGGTGATGGAGGGATAGTCACTCCTCCGAATGTTCGATCTGTCATGTCACTCATTCGAAAGGAACCCGTATGCGATCCCGAATCGCCATCGGAGCCGCGGCCCTCGCGCTCGTCTCCGTGCTCGCCATGGCCTGCGACGAGGACGACCCGCTGGGTCCTCCCATCGGCTCGGTCAGCCTCGAGCCCAGCGCCGACAGCCTGGCGGTGACCGAGACCGTCCAGCTCGAGGTGATCGTCGTTGGCTCCGACGGTGAACCGCTCGACCTGGACGTGACGTTCACGAGCAGCGACGACGGCGTGGCCATGGTCTCCAGCACCGGCCTGGTCACCGCCCAGGCACCCGGCACGGCCACGATCTCGGCCGATGCCGGCGCGCAGACCGCGACCGCCACGATCTTCGTGCGTGAGGCCGCCTCCCTCACCGTCGAGCCCGCCGACGTCACGCTGGAGGTCGGCGATACCCAGGACGTGGCGGTGACGGTGCTCGACATCGACGACGTCCCCGTCCTCGATGCGCTGATCACCTTCAGCAGCTCGGACGAGACGATCGCCACCGTGGACGAGAGCGGCGTGATCACGGCCATGGCCGAAGGAGACGCCGTCATCACCGTCGAGACCGAGGGACTGACCGCGCAGGTCGGCGTCACGGTGGAGTCGGGTGTGGCGGTCGGCACGGTGACGCTGGTTCCGGATTCCCTTTCCCTCGCGGTGGCCGACACGTCGCGGCTGACCGTCACCGTCCAGGACACGACCGGGGCGCCGATCACCGATCCATCGGTGACGTTCTCGGCAGACGACACGCTGGTGGCCACGGTGGACGGGACCGGCCTTGTCACCGGTGTGGCGGCGGGGTCGACCGGGGTCGTGGCCGAGTCCGGCGGGGTGGCGGACACGACCCGCGTGACCGTGCAGTAGGCCAGCCAGGGCCCTAGGGCGCCGCTGCCCCGGCCGCGACCGTCGCCAGAGCGGTGAAGCCGACCCAGACGTTGATGCGGAAGAAGGCGAGGTCGATGTCGTCGGCCTTCTTCTGCTCCCAGGCGAGGAGGAGGCCCACGCCGAAGAGGGGTGCCAGCGCCGGTGGCCAGGCCAGCCACCCGAACACGAGCGCGACCAATAGCGACCAGGCGGTTGCGTGCAGCCCCCGCGAGATCCGGAGCGCGGCGGAGCGACCGTAGCGGGCCGGCAGCGAGTGGGTGCCCGTGGCCCGGTCGTGGACCTCGTCGAGCGTGCTGTAGATGACGTCGAAGCCGGCCACCCATGCCAGCGTGAACCCGGCCAGGAGGAGCGCCGGCTCGACACCGTCGAACGAGAGCCGGGCGGCGAACCATCCTCCGAGAGGCGCCATGGCGAGCCCCAGCCCGACGCCCAGATGGCACCACGGGGTGACGCGCTTCAAGTAGGGATAGGCCACGAACACGGCCAGTGGGATCGGCGCGAGGAGGAGGCACAGGGGGGCCAGGAGCCATGCGGCACCCAGGTAGACCACCGTTCCGCTCGCCGTTAGGCCCCACGCTTCGCCCAGCCCGAGCGCGCCGCTCGGCAGCTCGCGCGACGCGGTGCGAGGGTTCCCGGCGTCCAGCCGCCGGTCGATGATGCGATTCAGGCCGAGAGCCGCCGTGCGGGCGCCGCTCCCGGCCACCAGCACGAGCAGCAGGAGCCGCGGCGGCGGATCGAGGCCGGCTCCCAGCAGGACGCCCGCGAACAGCATCGGGAGCGAGAAGAGCGTGTGCTCGAAGCGCAGGAAGCGGCCCCAGGTCCGGAGCCGGCCGGCCCGGTCGAGGTCGGCGCCGCCGGCCCGCGGAGGCAGGCTGGTCAGGGCGTCAGGGCTCCCCGCCGGGGTCTTCACGCCGGACCTCCCGCGCAAGCTCCCGGTTCGCCTGCTCGATCCGCTGCACCAGCTCGGCGCGCTGGGCCTCGGTCAAGTCGGCGACCATGTCCGACCAGGCGGTCATCTCCACGTAGCCGAAGTCGAGGGCCGTGCGTCGCTTGGCCGCTTCGGCCGCGTCCTCGGCACCGGCCTCCCCGGTCCTGATCTCGACGAGCTCGGCAGCGTAGTGGTTGCGATACTGACCGACGATCGAGTCGACGCTCAGATCGCTGGTCGCCGGGGCGGCGCCCTGCCCGGCCAGCGTGTCGTCGACGGCCGCCTCCGGACGCATCGTGTCCGGCGAGAAGCCCGGCTGGGCGGCGCGAGGTGCCCCGGCCGACGGGGGTTGAGCGAGCTCGCCCGAGGCGGCGGTCCCGGGCGCGGAATCGGCCTCGCCCGGGGGCTGCTCGCCGCAGACCGTCCCGAGCACCACGACCATGAAGGCGATCACGCACCGGCGCGCGCGCTCTCTCCCGGTCAGGACGTCGGCTATCGTCATCGCATCTCTCCCTGGTCCCGATGTCGACTTCACGGGCTCGTGGCGGGGCCTTCCCACGTCCGCATCTTGTCCACGACCGTGTAGCGCGGCCGGATGTCGACCGGTACGTAGGCCAGGCCCGCCAGTGCGGCTTGCACCTCCCCGGGGACGAGCCCGCGTTCGGCCAGGAGCCGCTCCGCGCCGGAGACGTCACCGGTGGCCTCGAGAGTCAGGAGCGTGCGCGCGAGATCCCCGAAGGCGGGCCGGACCTTCGCGAAGTCGATCCCGAAGCGTCCATCCTCCCCGGCTGTGATGGCCCCGGCTTCGAGGAGCTGGTCGAGCTGGAGGGCACATCCCTTGCCGTGCGCCTCGCCGGTTCCGAAGCGGACACAGCGGAAGAGCCCCGCCACTGTCGAGATCGTGACCTGGCGCCGGAAGTCCTCCGGATAGACCCCGTCATCCGCGAGCTCCTCGAGCGACAGGTAGCCGACGACGTCGGCCTTGGCCTCCTCGATCGCCGAGTAGCTGCTCCCCAGCGCGACCGAGACCGGCGTCCCGGTGCCGTGGACGACCCTGGGACCCAGCCCGTGGGCGAGCTCGTGCATCACGATCGAGATGAAGAACGGCCGCGCCTCCATCCCCGCCGACAGCGACGGCTCGAGCAGCCGGTCGGCGATCGGCGCCAGGATCTTCTCGAACTTGGCCTCGATGACGTTCCGGAGCATGACCTTCTTGGTGCCGTACTCCTCCGAGACGAGCGGGTCGTTGGGCAGATTGTAGGCGAGCGTCTGAATGCCCTCCCGCGAGTCGCCGGCCGTATAGATTACGTCCACCACCGAGATCGGGGACGCGAACGAGCGGTCGAGGCTCTTGTAGCGATCGTCGACGGGAAGCGCGGCCTCGAGATCCGGGAGGTGGGTCACCAGGGTTTCCAGGTCGGCACCCGCCTCGGGATCCTTGATGGCGACGAACGATTCGAACGCCGCTTTCCATCCCATCAGCTCGTCCTCGTAGACCTCGTAGGGGCCGATCGTCGGCTCGATCAGGTTCCCCTCGAGCTTCATCCACGCGACCTCCGAGGCGTAGTAGTCGTTGGTGCGGAAGGCCTCGGCGCGCTTGGCCAGGAAGTCCTTCAGAGAGGCGTTTTCGGCCCGGGCAGCGGCCTCGTCGAGGAGAGCGGCGGCACGCTCCAGCTCATCGTGGTAGGCGCTGCTGTAGGGGACCGCGAGCAGCACCGGCCCCTCGAAGGGCGTCCTCTGCGCGGGATCCGCCGCGCGGCCGGCGACGCCGCGCCGGATCACCGTGTAGTACGAAGTGAAGGAGTCCCGCTGCGCCGGCCACTTCTCGAGCCACGCCTCGATCTCCTCCTTGGTGAGGTCGGGCGGGTAGTAGCCCGCGCCCGGGGGCTTGGGCCCGACGTCGAGGAAGGGCTGGTTGTGCTCGAGGCGGTCCCACGGACCGGCCATGATGTCGTAGTACTCACGCGCGGCCTCCAGGCCGGGGCCTTCCGCCGCCGCCAGCTCCGCCGCGTACTCCGGGTTGGAGCGCCAGACCTGCCGCCGGAAGATCTCTCCCAGGATGTCGGAGGCCTCGACCAGCTTCCGCGCCACGATCCGCTGATCGGCGTCGAGGAGAGCGTCGTCGAAGTCGAGCTCGACCGGAGCGAACTGCGCCACGCGGGCTTCGAGTCCCTCGGAGGTGACGTCCGGCGCGAGCGCGGCCGGCGGCAGCTCCGGCGTGTCCTCGGTCGAGGCGACCAGGACGGCGACCGGCTGGGGACGGGGCTCCTCCTGCCGGCGGGCCTCGTCGGTGCGGGGGGCGCTCGCGCAGGCGAATCCGAGGACCAGCGTGAGGAAGAAGACGATGCGACGGGCCATGGTTCCCTCCGTTCGGCGATCTCGTGGAAGCGTGGAGGGAAGGTTAATCGCCTTCCGCCGGGCCCGGCCAACCTCGGAGCGCGTGGCGTGCCGACCTCGAATGCTAGGGTTGGTCGCCGACTCGAGGCCAGGCACCACCCAGGGTGCTGCTATGGAAGACAAGTTCATCGTCGGCCAACACCTCGCGCAGGGTGTCGAGATCGCCGCGGAACAGCTCGGCATCACGGGACAGGACGCAAGTCCCGACGTGCTCGGGCGGAAGGAGCTCGACGATCGCGCGTGCCCGACGCATGGCGGCGTGCCAGCGGCGCGAGAGCTCGCCGGGGTCGGGCCGATCCCCTGCAAAGTCGAGCGCTTCGATCTCTTCGGCGCTGTAGCGACCCGTCCGCGACGCTTCGGCGAGGATGCCGCCGGGCCCGAAGCCGGGATCCTTGCCGGCGGCCGCCCAGGCGAGGTATCCCAGGGGTTGGAGGCGATCATCCGCCCAGAGGACGTCGATCCAGTCGCGAGGCTCGAGACGACCGATCAGAGCCAGGACCTTGTTGGTGGCGAGATCGACCGGATGGAGGGTGAGCCCCAGGGTCTCGTGCTCTATCAGGGGAAAGAAGCGAAACGCGCTGTCCCGCGCCCACTCCAGACGTGTCGACCGGCCGTCGCGCGTGACCCGCGCCTCGACGTAGGCAGGCCGCTCGCGGAGTGGCTCGACTTCGAAGCCCGCTGCCTCCAGGCGCTCGCGGTCGGCCTCCCAACTGGTTGCGACCGCCTCCGCCGCGTCATGGAAGAAATCGATGTCGCGCGAGATCCTCGGCGAGGCGAGGAGTTCGCCCAGGGCCACACCGCCCGCTACGTAACGCTCGCCGGCGGCGATCCGCTCCCGGGCTAGGAGCCGGAGGATGTCACGCTGGAAGGTCGTGAGAGCCATCGTCGCAACTCCGCGGCGGCGCGCCAGGCCTCCCGATCTCCGTAGCGCTCGATGTAGCCGAGGATCCGCAGACGCTCGGCATCCGTGCGCGGGTAGTAGTCCTCGCGCAGGAACCAGAGGCACTCGGTGCGATACCGGTCGACCAGGCGGTCGACGGTCGCGATTGGATCGTCCGCCGGGATGGCCATGGCCGGGACGGTAGCAGCAGGGACGATCGTTCGGCAAACCCGCGGAAAGCGTTGCGGGGATGCCTCGGTCGACGCGCCTACCCGCGCGCGCCCTTCCGGCCGGCGATCGCCTCGGCCGCGATCCGCCGGAGCCGCTCGTCGTGGTTCACCGACAACAGGGCCTGGTTCCGCTCGATCCGGGCGCCGGCCTCGCGGCAGAACTGCCGCACCATGTCGATCTCCGGACGAGCCGCTGCTTCGCCGTCGAGCTCGATCCGGTCCTGGACGCGGGTGATCATCGCCATGAGCGCGTAGACGTCGATCACGACATCCGCGAGGCGCTCGAGCTGGAACTGCTCCTCGACCAGCCGGTCGCGATGAGTCCGGACCAGCGACTCCGCGCTCTCGTGGAGGATCCCGGTGAAGCGCTCGACCTGGCGCAGACAGCCGGCCAGGGGATCGGCCACCCGAGCCTTGGAGCGGCGGGTGCCGACGGCGTCCTGGATCCGGTGGAATGCGAACTCGGTCAACACGCCCAGGTCCTTGATCGGCTCCCGGAGCGCTCTCCCCACTCCCTCCAGGTACTCCCCGAGGCGCTCGATTCCCGCCAGCGCGACGAAGACCCGCAGGACCTCGTTCGTCCCCTCGAAGATCCGCATGATGCGGGTATCCCTAAGGAAGCGCTCGAACGGCCGGTCGTTCATGTAACCGCGGCCGCCGGCGACCTGGACGGCGTCGTCGGCCGCCCGCCAGACCATCTCCGACGCGTAGATCTTGCAGATTGCCGATTCGAGGCTGTAGTCGACGTCGCCGCGGTCGACCAGCCCCAGCGTCAGGTACACCATCGACTCGGCCACGAAGGTCTCGAGCCGCATCCGGGTGAGCTTGCCGCCGACGAGGTCGAACTCGGCGATCGGCCGGCCGAACTGGCGGCGAGTCGTGGCGAAGTCGATTGCGTGGTCCAGGATCGTGCGCGCTCCCCCGATCGCGCTCGCCGCGAGACCCAGCCGGCCCCCGTTCAGCACGTTCATCGCCACCTTGAAGCCGTGGCCGGGGCGGTCGAGGACCTGGTCGTCCGCGAGACGGAGGTCGCGATAGATCAGCTCGGCCTGGGTCGAGGAGCGGATGCCGAGCTTCTCGTCGGTCCAGGTGCGCCCCCGTTCCAGGCCCTCCTGGTCGCCCTCCACGACGAACGCCGTCACCCGATCGACGATCTTCCCGCCCTTTTCGACGGGCGTCTGGGCGAAGGTGGAGATCACGCCCGCCCGCTGGGCGTTGCCGATCCAGATCTTGCGCCCGTTCAGAATCCAGCCCTCGCCGTCGGCCGCCGGCTCGGCCCGGGCCTCGATGTGGGCCGCGTCCGAGCCGTGATCGGGCTCGGTCAGGGCGAAGGAGGCCAGCGTCTCCCCCTTCGCGCAGGGCGGGAGCCAGCGCCGCTTCTGCGTCTCGGTCCCGTAGAAGTGGATTCCCTTGATCCCGATCGACAGGTGGGAGCCCAGCAGGACCCCGATCCCGGCGTCTCGCGTGGCGACGAACTCCATGACCCGCGCCGTCTGTGTCTGGCTGAAGCCGAGCCCGTCGTATTCGGTGGGGACGTAGAGACCGAACACCCCGCGCTCGGCGAGACCCTCGATCACGCCCTCGGGCACAGCCGCCTCGCGGTCGAAGGCCGCCGCGTCGACCTTGGCGTCGAAGAACCGGCGCAGGTCCTCGAGATAGGTCTCGAGCGTCTCCGCCTCGTGCCTGGAGGGGCGCGGGTAGGGGAAGACCAGCTCGTCGGCGATGACGCCGCCGAACAGCGACTTGCAGAAGGAGGGGAGCTCGGCGGTAGCGGTCGCGTCGGCCATCGGGCGGGCTGGAATGTGCGCTGCCGGAGCCTGGAATCCAACCCCCGGCCGGGAACGGGGGCTTGACGGTGTTGCCGCGGTTGTGCATTTTTATTCGTTATGCACCAACAACCCGCTGCCATCGCGCTCGCCTTCTCGGGCGGCCTCGACACTTCCTACTGCGTGCCCGTTCTGGCCGAACGGGGCTGGACGGTCCATACCGTCCACGTCGACACGGGCGGCGCGACCGGGCGCGAGCGGCAGTCGATCCGCGCCCAGGCCCTCGCCGCCGGCGCCATTCGCCATCACGAGGTGGACGCCAGGCAGGCCGTCTTCGACCGCGTCGTCCGCTACCTGATCCAGGGGAACGTGCTGCGCGGCGGGGTCTATCCGCTCAGCGTGGCCGCCGAGCGCACGCAGCAGGCGATCGCGGTCGTGGACGTCGCCCGTGCCATTGGGGCAGCGGCGGTAGCGCACGGCTCGACCGGCGCCGGGAACGACCAGGTGCGCTTCGACGTCGCCTTCCGGGTGCTGGCGCCGGACCTCGAGATCGTGACCCCGATCCGCGACGACGGCGTGACCCGCGAGCGGGCGCTTGCCGGCCTCGCGGAACGCGGGCTGCGCGTCCCCGCCGGGTCGGGAGGTTACTCGGTGAACCGCGGCCTCTGGGGAACGACGTGGGGCGGCGGCTGGACACACGACCCGTGGGAGGGACCCCCCGACGAGCTCCTCGATCCGCCCGCCGACGCTCCGGCGGCGGTCGAGGTCGTGCTCGCCTGGGAGGAAGGGACGCCGGTGGCGATCGACGGTGAGCCGCTCTCCGGGGCGGCGCTCGTCGGGGCACTGGGTGACCTGGCCGCGCGCTACGGCCTCGGGCGCCACGTCCACATCGGCGAGACCGCGCTCGGGATCAAGGGGCGGATCGGCTTCGAGGCCGGCGCGGCCCTCGTCCTGGTGGCCGCCCACCGCGAGCTCGAGAAGCTCGTCCTCACGCGCTGGCAGGCCTTCTGGAAGGACCAGCTGGCCCAGTTCTACGGCGACCGGCTGCACGAGGGCCACTATTTCGATCCCGCGCTCCGCGACATCGAGGCGCTGATCGCGAGCTCCCAGTCGCGGGTCGCCGGCGAGACCCGTGTCCGCCTGGCGCCCGGGCGCTTCGCCGTGGTCGGCGCTCGGAGCCCCTACTCGCTGCTCGATCCCGCCGTCGCGACCTACGGCGAGTCGAACCACCTCTGGACGGGGGCCGAGGCACGCGCCTTCGCCCGCGTCTCGGCGATCCCCTCCCTGCTCGCCAACCGGGCCGGCGCGCGGTGATCGCCACGACCCGCGTCCGCCTGGACCGGATCGCGTCGTCGACCCGCAACGCGCGGCTGACCACGGACGTCGTGCTGGGCCCGGAGATCGTCGCCCGGGAGGGCTACGTGCTGGCGGTCCGTATCCTCGACGACAAGGTCACCTACAACGTGATCGAGGACCCGGGCGGGCGGCTGATTCCCCTGCGCGCCGGGGACCTGCTCGCCGGCACGCTGGGAAGTCGCCGCGCGCTCAAGGGCTACGCCGGTCACGTGCCGGACGAGCTGGCGGTGGGGGACGTGGTCGAGGTGCTGAACCTGGGCGGGGTCCTTGGCCGCTGCACGTCGGTCAATCCCGAGCTCGGACCCCCCTTCCACGCCGAGGTGCTGGGCGCGGTCCTGGCCTTCCCCGCCCTCGGGGACAGGATCGGCCGCCCGGCGCACATCCGCGAGCACGCGATCCCGCCCGCCGAGCGGCTGACCGGCGCCGTGCCCGTCGTCTACGTGAGCGGAACCTCGATGGACGCCGGCAAGACGGTGGCCGCGTCCGAGATCGTCCGTGGGCTCTCCCGGAGCGGCCGCCGGGTGGCGGCCTGCAAGCTGACCGGCGTCGCCCTCATGCAGGACGCGCTGGCCATGCAGGACGCGGGGGCGATCGCCGCCTTGACCTTCAACGACGCCGGCCGGGCGACCACCCGCGGGGACGAGGCGGTCCCGATCGCCCGCGGCATCCTGAACCGCCTGGCGGGAGCGGGCCCGGACATCATCGTCGCGGAGCTGGGCGACGGGATCCTGGGCGATTACGGCGTCCAGGAGGTGCTCGCCGATCCGGGGCTCATGACGCTCGGGACGGCGCACGTGCTGTGCGCCGCCGATCCGGTGGGGTGCTGGGGGGCGGCCGAGATCTTCCGCCGCGAGTACGGCCTGTCGATCGCCGTCGTCAGCGGGCCCGTGACCGACAACCAGGTCGGGCGCGCGTTCGTCCGGGACACGCTGGGGCTTCCGGCACACAACGCCCGCCACGACGCGGCCGGCCTGCTGGCCGCGATCCAGCGGGCGACGGCCGGCGGGACGGAGCAGCCGATCGCCGTGCCGGTGGAGGCGTCGTGAAAGTCGCGGTCCTGGGCGGCGCCGGCTTCGTCGGCGGCGAGCTTCTCAGGATCCTGCTCGCCCATCCCGCCGTGGAGGATGTCCTGGCCACGAGCCGGAGCCGAGCCGGCCAGCCGATCGGGGACGTGCACCCCCCGCTGGCCGGGCGGACCCCGGCGCTCTTCCAGGTCAGCCCGCCGGGCGAAGCCGCCCGCGGCCGCGATGCGGTGTTCCTGGCCCTCGAGCACGGCGCCTCGTCGCGGGTCATGGCCGAGGTTCTGGAGGCGGGCCCCTCCCTGGTGGTCGATCTGGCCGCCGATTTCCGGATCGCCGACGCCGGGCTGCGCGAGCGGGTGTACGGCCCGCACCCGGCGCCGGGGCTCGTCCCCCGCTTCGTCTGCGGCCTGCCCGACGTGCTCGGCCCGTCGCTTCGCGGCGCGACCGCGCTGGCCGTGCCGGGATGTTTCGCCACCGCGGCGGCGCTCGCCCTCTGGCCGCTCGCCGCAGCCCGGCTCGAAGGGCCGCCCGTGCTCTTCGCCGTGACGGGCTCGAGCGGCGGTGGGGCCGAGCCACGGCCGGCGGCGCACCACCCCTTCCGCGCCCACAACCTCTTCGCCTACGGCGTCTTCGGGCACCGTCACGAGGCCGAGATCGCCGAGCGGTGGCGTGCCTGGACCGGCCGGAACGGCGCTTCTCCCCGCCTCGCCGTCCACGCCGGACCGTTCGTCCGCGGCATCTACCTGACGCTGCACGCGAGGCTCGCCGGCCGTGCGGCCGAAACCGCCGCCGGCTACCGGGAGGCCTACGCCGGAAGGCGGTTCGTTCGCGTGCTGTCCGAGCCGCCGGAGCTGACCCATGTCCTCGGCACGAACGACGCCCGCATCCACGCGGCTCCGAGCGCGGACGGGCGGGAGCTCCAGGTGATGGTGGCGATCGACAACCTCATCAAGGGGGCGGCGGGCCAGGCCGTCCAGGCGATGAACCTGGCGCTCGGGATTCCCGAGGAGACGGGGCTCGCCGCGGTCGGAGCGTTTCCGTGCTGAGCCGCGCCCCCCGCTCGGCCGGCCGATCGAAGGCCGGGACCGCTCTCGCCGGTGCGTCCGGCACGCCGGCGGACACCGCGCTCCTGCCGGTGTACGCCGAGATGCCGGTGCATCCCGTTCGGGGCCGCGGGTCGTGGCTGATCGACGTGGAAGGCGAAGCGTGGCTGGATGCCTACGGCGGCCACGCCGTGGCATCGACCGGACACAGCCACCCGCACGTGGTCCGGGCGATCGCCGATCAGGCGGCCAGGCTCCTCTTCTACTCCACAGCCGTGCCACACCCGGCGCGAGAGGCGCTGGCCATGGAGCTCGCGCGCCGCTGCCCCATCGCCGGCGGCCGCGTCTTCCTCTGCAACTCGGGGGCGGAGGCGAACGAGAACGCCCTCCACCTGGCGCGCCGCGCGACCGGCCGCACGGCGATCGTATCGATCGCGGGCGGCTGGCATGGGCGCACCGCGGCCACGCTGGCCTGCACCGACGGCGCCGCCTACGAGGCCGCCGCCCGCCGGGCGGGCGTCCCGCTCTCGCGCCGGGTGCCGTTCGGCGACGTCGCCGCGCTCGAATCGACCGTCGGCGAGGACATCGCGGCCCTGATCGTCGAGCCCGTCCAGGGCGTGGCCGGGGCGCGGGTTTTGGCGCCGGAGTTCCTCGCCGCCGCGCGCTTGGCCTGCGACCGGTCCGGCGCCGTCCTGGTCTTCGACGAGGTCCAGTCCGGGGCCGGGCGCTGCGGCGCGTTCACGGCCGGCGAGGCCCTGGGCGCGGCGCCCGACATCGTCACCCTCGCCAAAGGGCTGGCTTCGGGGCTCCCGATCGGCGCCGTGGTCGCCGCGCCGTTCCTGGCGGAGGGCCTCGGCCCGGGCGACCTGGGGAGCACGTTCGGCGGCGGTCCCGTGCCCTGCGCGGCGGCCCTGGCCACGCTCCAGGTGATCGACGACGAAGAGCTGATCGACAACGCGCTCGCCGTGGGAGCGCGGATCGCGGACGGCGCCCGGGCGATCGGCGTGCCCGAAGTCTCGGGCCTGGGACTGCTCCTAGGGCTCAAGCTCGATCGTCCCGTGGCGCCCGTCCGCGACGCGCTCTTCCACCGCCGCATCCTGACCGGGACGGCGTCCGACCCCCACACGCTGCGGCTCATGCCGCCGCTCAACTTCACCGCGGGAGAGGCCGACCTCCTCCTGGCGGCGCTGGATGAGGTGATCCACGATGAAGCGTGACTTCCTGGCGATCGAGGACTGGAGCTGGCTCGAGATCGAGTCGCTGCTCGGGCTCGCCCGGCGCGTCAAGCGCGGCGAGATCCTGGGCGGTCTCGAGCAGCGCACGCTGGCGCTCGTTTTTCTCGACCCGAGCCTCCGGACCCGGACCAGCTTCGAGACCGCGATCGCGCTCCACGGGGGCAACGCGATCGTGATCGAGCCCGGCCGCGGGAGCTGGCCGTGGGAGCTCGAGATGGACGCCGTGATGGACGGCGAGACGGTCGAGCACGTGGTCGAAGCGGCGCGTGTCCTGGGGCGCTACGCCGATGTCGTCGGAATCCGCGCATTCGCGCGCGGCACGGACTGGAGCGTCGCGCGCGAGGATCGCGTGATCCGCGCCTTTGCCGAATACTGCGACGTGCCGGTCATCAACCTGGAGTCGGCGCGACAGCATCCCTGCCAGGCTCTCGCCGACACCCTGACCCTGCAGGAGAAGCTGGCCGAGCCCTCGGGCCGGCGCTTCGTCCTCTCCTGGGCGTATCATCCGCGCCCCCTGCCGACGGCGGTTCCGATCAGCGCGGCACTGGCCGCCGCCCGTCTCGGCATGGACGTCGTGGTCGCCCGCCCCGAGGGCTACGAGTTCGACCCCGCCGACGCCGCCCTGCTCCGGCGCTCGGTCTACGAGGCCGGAGGCGTGCTCCACACGACCGAGGACATGGACGAGGCATGCACGGCTGCGGACGTGGTCTACGCCAAGTCGTGGGGCTCGCTCCAGGACTTCGGCCGGCCGGACGATGAGCGGGAGCGGCGGGCCGGGCTCCGCGACTGGCGGCTGACCGAGAGCCGCGTGCGGATGACCCGTGGGGGCCGGGGGATCGTCATGCACTGCCTCCCCGTGCGGCGCAACGTCGAGATCGATGGCGCCGTCCTCGACGGCCCGAACTCGGTGGTCATCGACCAGGCCGAAAACCGGCTCCACGTCCAGCGGGCCCTCCTGCTCGCGCTCGTCGGCCACGAGATCGGCGTCGATCTCGCACCGGTTCTCGGGACCGCCGGGTCCAACGGTCGATGACGGGAGCGGTCGACCCGACGCCCGGCATCGCGGGCCTGAAGGGGGCGCTCCAGTACGTCCGTGCCTACCGCGACCGGACGTTCGTGCTCAAGGCGGGCGGCGCCGTGCTCGGCGACCCGGGCGCGCTGGATGGCGTGGCGGCCCAGGTCGGGCTCCTGGCTTCGCTCGGGATCCGCGTGGTGCTGGTCCACGGGGGCGGACCGCAGGCCACCGCGCTCGCCGGCCGGCTGGGCCTGGAGACACGCTTCGTCGCCGGCCGGCGGGTGACCGACGAGGCGACGCTCGAGGTCGCCAAGATGACCTATGCCGGTCTCGTGAACGTCGAGGTGCTGAGCACGCTCCGGGCCCACCACGTCCAGGCGGTCGGACTCTCCGGCATCGATGCCGACCTGGTCACCGTGCGCCGCCGTCCGCCGGTCGCCGTCGTGGACGGCAACGGGCGCGCCGGGACGGTCGACTTCGGCCTGGTGGGAGACGTGGTCGGGATCGATCCGGGCGTCCTCCGGACACTCCTCGACGCCCGCTTCGTGCCCGTCGTCGCGAGCCTCGCCGCCGACGCCGGGGGGCAGGTCCACAACGTCAATGCGGACACGATCGCCGAGGAGCTGGCGGTCGCGCTCGGGGCCCTCAAGCTGATTTTCCTGACCGCGGCCCCGGGCGTCCTTCGCGATCGGCGGGACCCCGCGTCGCTGGTCTCGTTCGCCGGTCCCGATGACCTCCGCGCGCTCATCGAGGGGGGCGCGATCGCCGACGGCATGCGGCCCAAGGTCGAGGCCTGTCTCCGCGCCGTGATACGCGGGGTCGAGCGCACGCACATCGTCGACGGCCGCGCCCCCGACGCGATCCTCCAGGAGGTGTTCACAGGAGGCGGATGCGGCACGATGATCGTGGCTCGTCCGGAGGCCGCGGAAGCCGAGGCCGCGTGGGCTGGAGAGCCAGAACCATGACGGCGGGCGAGGAGGTCGGGCTTCTCGCCGAGCTCGTAGCGGTCCCGTCGGTCAGCGGCGACGAAGGGGCGGTGGCGGCTTTGGTGGCCGCGACCGCGGCGGGATGGGGGATCGACGTCGAGCACGACGAGGCGGGGGTCGCGATCGAGATCGGCGGCCGGGCGCCCGGCCCCACGCTCGCCTTCGTCTCGCATCTGGACGTCGTCCCCCCGGGGGACGGGTGGAGCCGCGATCCGTGGGAGCCGGTGGTGGATGACGGGCGTCTCTTCGGCAGGGGCTCCGGAGACGCCAAGGCGTCGGTGGCGGCCATGCTCTGGGCGGCGCGCGACGTGGCGGGAGCCGGCGGTCCGGCGCGCGGGCGGCTGCTCGTCCTTCTCGGCCTCGGCGAGGAGACGGGGGATGCCACGATCCCCGAGCTCGTGGCGCGAACCGGACCCGTCGACGCCGCGGTGGTTGGCGAGCCGACCGGCCTCGACCTCGCCATCGCCCAGCGCGGGCTCCTGCGGCTCGATCTGGTCGCCGAGGGCGAGCAGCGCCACGCCGCTCACGGCGGGGACGGCGCGGTCAACGCGATCCTCGTCCTCGCCCGCGACCTCGTCGCGCTGGACGGCGTGGCGCACGACCGGGAGCACCCGCTGCTCGGACATCCAACGGTGACCCCCACGACCCTCGCCGCGGGAGTCGGACGGAACGTGACGCCGCCGACGGCGCGCGCGACGCTCGACGTCCGAAGCACGCCGGCGTGGTCGCACGCGGAGCTGGCGGATCTCGTCCGCGGCCGCGTGCGTTCGCGGGTCGAGATCGTCTCGGACCGCCTCGTCCCGTGTGAGACGCCGGCCGGCTCGCGGCTCCTGACGGTCGCGCGGAGCGTCCGTCCCGAAGCCGCGGTGTATGGCAGCCCGACCTGCTCGGACTGGGTCTTCGTGCGCCACGCCGACGCGCTCAAGTGCGGCCCCGGGGAGAGCCGGCTCAGCCACACCCCCGACGAGAGCGTCGCGATCGACGATCTCACGAGGGCGCGAGGCCTCTACGCCGGGCTCGCCCGGGCCTTCCTGGCGGCGGCGTCGTGAAGCCTGGGACCTTGTGGGGCACCGGCGCAGCGCTCGATCCCGCGGTCTTCGCCTACACCGTCGCGGCGGACCGGCCATGGGACGCCAGGCTCCTGGAATGGGATATCCTGGGGAGCCTCGGCCACGTGGAGGGACTGCGGGCGGCGGGGCTCCTGACCGCCTCCGAGCAGCGGCGGCTTTCAGCCGGCCTCCGGGCGGCCCTGGCCGCCGCCCGCGCGGGCGAGCTGGAATCGGGGCCGGCCGACGAGGATGTCCACACGGCGGTCGAGCAATGGTTGACCGGGCGCGATCCCGAGGCCGGGCCGCGGCTTCACGCCGGCCGATCCCGCAACGAGCAGGTCGCCTGCGACGTCCGGCTCTACCTGAAGCACCATCTGCTCGCGATACATGGCTCCGCGGTCGGGCTGGCGAAGGCGCTCCTCGCCTTCGCCGCCCGCCACCGTAGCGCGGTCTGGCCCGGCTACACGCACCTGCGCCGGGCCATGCCATCCTCGGCGGGCCTGTGGTCCGCCGCCTGGGCCGAGGGCGTGATCGAGACGCTGGAGGCGCTCCCCGCCCTGTGGGCCCAGGTCGACCGCTCGCCGCTGGGGACGGGTGCGGGCTATGGCGTCCCCGTTCCCCTCCCCCGCGAGCGGGTCGCCAAGGCGCTCGGCTTCCGGGGCGTGGTCACGACCGCCGCCGCCGTCCAGAACGGGCGCGGCAAGCTCGAGGCGGCGGCGCTCGCCTGGTGCGCCCAGCTCGGCCATGACGCCGGCCGCCTGGCGTCCGACGCCATTCTCTACGGCTCCGAGGAGTTCGGCTTCCTCGTCCTTCCCGGACGGCTGGCGACGGGATCCAGCCTCATGCCCCAGAAGCGGAACCCCGACGTCCTCGAGCTGACGCGCGCGCGCGCCGCCGCCCTGGACGGCGACCTGGCGACCGTGCACCATCTGAAGGCGAACCTGACCGGCGGCTATCACCGGGACTATCAGCTCCTCAAGGAGCCGCTCATGCGCGGGCTGGACCGGACCCTGGAGATGACCTCGATGCTGGCGGAGATCGTGCCCGCGCTCGGGGTCGATCGCGGGCGCGCGCGGGCGGCGCTGATGGACGGGATCCTCGCGACCGACGAGGTCATGCGCCGGGTGGAGGAAGGTGCTCCCTTCCGCTCGGCCTACCGGGAGGTCGCCGCGGAGGTGGCGGAGGGCGCGCGGTTCCCCGCTCCGACCGTCGCCGAGCTGCTGGCGAGACGCCGCTCGACAGGCGGGCTCGGAGCGCTCGGGCTGGACCAGCTCAGGGCCCGGCTCCGGGGGTGCGCGCGCTGGGCGGCCGCCGAGCGGCGGCGCTTCGATACCGCCATCCGACGCCTGGCCCGTCCGTGAGCGAGCGCGAGCGCCGCCGCCGCCGGATCCTCGAGATCATCGAGGGGCGTCCTGTCGGGACGCAGGAGGAGCTGGCCGAGGCGCTCGCCGAAAGCGGCTTCGACGCCAGCCAGTCGACGGTGAGCCGGGACGTGGCCGAGCTCGGCCTGGTCAAGGTCGACGGCTCCTGGCGGAAGCCGCCGGCCGGGATGGAACGGGCGGAGAATCCCGCCGAGACACGCATCGCGGAAGGTGTGCTGCGCCATGCCGCTGCCGGTGACCACCTGATCGTCCTGTTCACCCTGCCGGGGGACGCGCAGGGAGTCGCCCGCGCGCTGGACGCCCTCGGCTGGCCCGAGGTGACCGGCACCCTCGCCGGCGACGACACCATCTTCGTGGCCGTGCCGGACCGCGCCGCTCGTGCGCGGCTCTTGCGGCGCCTCAGCCGGCTCGAGCGGTGACGCCTTGAGCCCGTACGCCCACTGCCGGGTTGACTGCACTCTTTTGCAGTCTTAGACTACATCATATGATGACAAGGAGAGACGGGCCGATGAAGACCTTGACGATCAGGAACGTGCCCGAAGATCTGCATGACGCATTGAAACGCGAGAAGGCCCGCCGCGGGAAGTCCCTGAACCAGATCGTGATCGATCTCTTGAGTCAACGACTCGGCATGGGTGCGAGACGGAGCAACGGCCTCGCGCGCCTGGCCGGGCAGTGGACCGAGGAGGAGTTCCGACAGTTCGAGGAGGCGACCGCGCCCTTCGAACAGGTCGACGAGGAACTCTGGGGGTGAGCCGCTATTGCCTCGACACCTCGGCCTACAGTCGATTCCAGCGCGGCGATGCCCGCGTGGTGAAACTCATCGACCGGGCCGAGTGGATCGGCATGCCGGCGATCGTGCTGGGCGAACTCCTGGTCGGCTTCCTGCTCGGCAGCCGTCGCGAGGAGAACGAGGAGACGCTGCGTGTTTTCCTCGCCAACCCCGCGGTCGAAGAGCTGGGAGTGGATCGCGAGGTCAGCCGGCATTATGCCGAGATCGTGGTCGACCTGCGTCGGATCGGGACCCTGATCCCGACCAACGACATCTGGATCGCCGCCACGGCCGCCCAGGCGGGAGCCATCGTGCTCAGCTATGACGATCATTTCGAGGCCGTTGCCCGGGTCGGTTCGATGGTCCTGACCGAGCCGTAG
>JBOHRQ010000052.1:0-18312 GCA_050732875.1 Gemmatimonadota bacterium
CCATGTTGATCACCGGCAGGACGGGATGAAACGGCATCAGGTAGCCGTAGTTCAGCTTGTCGCCGTACTTCTTCCGGATCGTGATGACGGCAATGTTCACCTGCAGGAAGAGAAGCAGGAACATGACGTCGGCGGCTGCCGCCACGTCCTCGATCGGGATCACCACCGCCATGAAGATGATGAGGGCGCCACTGCAGAGAAGCGCGAGGAACGGGGTCCGGGTCGCCTCGTGGATCCGGCCGAACAGATCGGGCAGATTGCGGTCCCGCCCCATCGCGAACGACACCCGGGTGGACGAGAAGGTGGTCGCGTTGAGCGCGCTCATCGTCGACAGGATCCCGCCGACCAGGAGCAGCGTCATCCCGAGCGGCATGAACTGCCTGGCCGCCTCGGCCAGCCCCAGCTCGGCGTGCAGGCCCAGCCACTGCCAGGTGGGCTCACCGGTCGCGGGGCTCACCGCGGTCAGCGCCGTGAACGCCACCAGCATGTAGATCGGGATCACGATGGCCAGCGACAGGAACACCGCCTTGGGGATATTCTCGCGCGGATTCTTCACCTCCTCGCCGGCCTGGGCGATGATCTCATAGCCCTCGAAAGCGATGAAGGTGAGGCCCATGGCGATCAGGATTCCGCCCATCCCGTGCGGTGCGAACGGCGTCAGCTTGTCCAAGAACTCCGGGTTCCGGAAGACGGCCACGAGACCGCTCACCACGAAGATCCCCAGGATCCCGATCTTCCCGATCGTGACGAGGTTGCCGACCTTCCCCGTCTCGGATACCCCTTTGAAGTTGATGCCCACGAAGAGGAGCGCGACGCCGACCGCGAGGCCCTTCTGGAGCGGCTCGCCGGTCAGGCCGAGGAGGGAGACTCCGAACTCGTCCAGCATGAGCTCCAGGTAGGCGCCGAAGCCGAGCGCGTAGAGGCTGCCCGCCACGGCGTGGGCGAACCAGCTCATCCAGCCCGCCATGAACGCGTTCCAGGCCGGCATGCCTTCCTTGACCCACAGGTAGCCGCCGCCCGCCTCGGGGATGGCCGAGCCGAGCTCGGCGTAGACCATGCCGGTCAGGAGGGTGACCACGCCGTTCAGGGCGAAGGCGAGGATGAGCGCCGGACCGGCCTCGCCGGCGGCGATCCCCGTGAGCACGAAGATTCCGGCCCCGATCATGGCGCCGACCCCGACCATCGTGATGTCGAGGAGGCCGAGCTCGCGAACGAGGCCGACGCCCGACCGGGTGCCGGCCGATCCCGAGCCGCCCGACCGCGACCCCTCGCCCGGTCGCCCGCCGCTCCGCCGCGACCCGCCGCCCCCGCTCATCGCCAATACCCCCGCGTGAACAGGATGATGACGGTGAAGATCTCGAGCCGTCCCAGCAGCATCAGGGCCGACATCACCCACAGCGCAGCACCGCTCATCCCGGCGTAGGTCGTCGAGGGACCCACGAGCCCCAGGCCGGGCCCGACGTTCCCCAGCGTGGCGGCAGCGGCGCCGGCGGCGGTCCGCGAGTCGAGCCCCAGGAGCGTCAGCGCGAGCACGCCCATCGCCAGCGCGCCCAGGTAGAGCAGCAGGAACCCGCTCACGTTGGCCAGCACGTCGTCGGACACCGTCCGGCCGTCCAGCTTGTAGACGAAGACTCCGGCCGGATGGAGGAGCCTCCGCAAGGAGACCCGGGCCTCCTTCGCGACCAGCATGTAGCGGAGGACCTTGACGGCTCCGGACGTTGAGCCCGTGCAGCCGCCGATCAGCATGAGCAGGAAGAGCACCACGTGCGCGGCGGGCGCCCAAAGCTCGTAGTCGACCGTCACGAACCCGGTCGTGGTCATGAGCGAGGCGGCTTGGAAGAAGGACGACCGAAAGCTCTCCTCAAGCCCGCCAAAGTGACCGGGCACGTAGACGATGACGGTCAGGAGTGCGGTCGACACCGCCAGGATCGCCAGGTAGACCCGGAGCTCCCGGTTCCGGAGCACGGCCCGCCAGTTCCCCGTGAGCCAGTTGTGATGGAGGGTGAAGTTCATCCCCGCCAGCACGCAGAAGATGGCGATCACGTACTGCAGATACGGCGACGGGAAGGCCCCGACCGACGCGTCCTCGGTCGAGAACCCGCCGGTGGCGAGGGTGGCGAAGGCATGGTTGACGGCCTCGAAGGCCGTCATCCCGCCGAACAGCAGCAGCACGATCTCGGCGACCGTGAGGATGGCGTACACCACCCACAGGATCGCCGCCGTCTGCCGGACGCGCGGCCGGAGGCGGTCGGGGGCGAGACCGGGGATCTCGGCCTGCATGAGCTGCATGCCGCCGACCCCCAGGAGCGGCAGGATGGCGACCGACAGCACGATGATCCCCATTCCGCCCAGCCAGTGGCTCAGGCTCCTCCAGAAGACGATGCCGCGGGGCAGCAGATCGATCTGGGGCACGACGGTCGCGCCGGTCGTCGTGAACCCCGACATCGTCTCGAAGAAGGCCCCCGCCACGGACGGTATGGATCCCGTAAGGAGGAAGGGCAGGCTTCCGAAGGCGGAGACCGAGACCCACCCCAGCGTCACGATCGCGAAGCCGTCCCGGATCGAGATGTCGCCGATCGGCCGGGTGGATCGGTAGGCCAGGTATCCGCAGGCCATCGTGATCCCGCCGGAAAGCAGGATCTGGAGGGCCGCGGGCTCCCGGTAGGCGAACGAAATGACTGCCGGGACGATCATGGAGACGCCGGCGAAGGCGGTGAGCACCCCCACGACGTGAATCACGACGCGGCCCTGCATCAGCGCCTCCCCCCGGCCGCGGGCCGCGGCATCAACGAGGCAAGGGTCGGATCACCGGTTGAAGAACTCGGCCGTCTCTTCGACCGCCTTGGGAAGCGCGAAGACCACGATGTGATCGCCGGATTCGATCCGCGTCTCGCCCCTCGGGATCACGACCTCCTCTTCGCGCTGAATCGAGGCGAGAATGGCTCCGGCCGGCAGATCCAGATCCCGCACAGCCTTCCCAACCGCGCGGGAGGACCCGTCCACCTGCACTTCCATGACCTCGGCCTGGTTGCGCTCCAGGATCGCCATCGACAAGATGCGCCGGCCGCGGATCCCCTGAAGAATGCGGTTCGCGGTCGAGAGACGCGGGCTCACCGCGGCATCGACGCCGACGCGGGTGACCAGCGGGATGTACTCGCTGCGTTTCATGAGCGTGATCACCTTTTTGGTCCCCAGGTGCTTGGCGAGCAGGGACGCCAGCAGGTTGGTCTCGTCCTCGCTCGTGACCGCCGCCAGGCCATCCGTCTGGCCGATCCCCTCCTGCGTCAGAAGGTCCAGATCCGTGGCATCGCCGTGAAGGACGAGCGAGTGGTCGAGGCGCTCGGCGAGCTTGAGGCAACGGTCTCGGGTCCGCTCCAGGATCGTCGGCTGGATCCCCTCCTGTTCCAGCATCAACGCCAGCGCCAGGCCGACGCGACCGCCCCCCAGCAGCATCACGCGCTCGATACGACGCCGCTCGAGGCCGAGGAGCTTGTAGGCATCTTGAAGATGGCGGGCCTCGGAGACCAGATAGATCTCGTCGCCGGGGAGGAGACGCGTCTCGCCGTCGGGGATGATGGAGTCACCATTGCGATCGATGGCCACGGTCAGAAAGTGGCGGTCCTTGAGCTGGCGGCCGATCTCGGCCAGCGTTTTCTGCGCGACCGGGGCTTCGGCATTCACCGGAAGACCCAGGAGCACGATGCGCCCCTCACCGAACTCGGCCACGTCGCTGGCCTCGCTCCTGAGGAGAAGCTTCAGGATCTCGCGCGCGCATTCGCGCTCGGGGTTGATCAGGACGTCGGCCCCGAAGCGGCCGCTCTCCCGCAGCCGTTCGCGCTCGTAGTACTCGGGATTGCTGACCCGGGCGACCTTCTGCCGGACCCCGAACTGGTCCGCCACCAGACAGGCGATCAGGTTGACCTCGTCGATGTTGGTGACGGCGAGCAGGAGGTCGGCGCCGTCGACCCCCGCCCGCTCGAGGGGTCCCAGGCTGGCGCCGTTGCCCTCGATCACCAGCACGTCGAGCTGGGCCTGAATGCGACCGATGAGTTCGGGATCGCGCTCGATCACGACCACGTCGTGCCGCTCCTCCGAGAGCCGCATGGCGATGTGGTAGCCGACCTCTCCCGCGCCTACGACGATGATCCGCATGCTAGCCGACCTCCCGGGGGTCGCGCGCCGCTAACGCTCGCCTGCCGCTTACAGTCATCGGCTTCCTCGTTAACCCGTCCACACCCGCAACTCCTGCTCAGACTCGACTACGCCAGTGCCCAGGCCGACGGCGCAGATGGGCCGCGGCCAGGACTTCGGGTCCGTGGCCTGGGGCTGCCCCTGAATGCAGCCGGATCAACAGCCAGCAACGCGCCAACCGTAAGTATATCGCGGTCCGATACCCGACTCCACCGGCCTGGCGGGAGGCTTGGGCCAAAGCCAGTGGGCCCGGTCGCGAGCGGCGCGGCGCGGGCGAGTGCGCGATGCGGGTGAGGGGCACGGCCGGACGAGTGGCGCGGCCGCCGCGGGACGCGAGATTCCGACGCCATGCCTGAACGGATCCCAGCCAGGCCCGCGCACCTCGATCCGCTGGCGGAGGAGATCCTGGAGAGCCTGCGCGGCTCCTCCGAGGCCGGCGATATCGTCCTGGGAGGATACTTCGCGCTCAAGCACTACCTGGACTACCGACTGACTCACGATATCGACGCCTGGTGGCGAACCTCCAGGCGCGCCTCGACCATGGATCGAATCCGCGAGGTGATGGGGAAGGTCGCTGCGAAGCGGGGTATGATGCTGCGAGAACGGGAATGGGGCGATACGGCGTCCTTCGAGCTGATCGAAGAAGGGCGCAAGGTCTTCAGCTTCCAGATCGCGACCCGCTCGGTCGAGCTCGACCCCCCGACGACGAGCGCCTGGGATCCGATCTTGATCGAGAGTCTCGCGGACAACGTAGGGGCAAAGATGAACGCAGTCGTCGAACGAGGGGCGGCGCGGGACTTTCTCGACGTGAAGGAGCTCGTGACGCGCGGCCTCGTGACCGTCGAGGAATGCTGGCGCTGGTGGTCGGGGAAAAACGCGGCAACGGAGGTCCTGCTGGCCAAGGCGAATGCGTTGCGGCATCTGGAGGCTCTGGAACAACGCCGGCCCCTCGACGAGATCACGGATCCCGAGGAACGGGACCACGCCCGGGCGGCTCGCCGATGGGTCCGGAAGTCGCTGCTCGAAATCGAAGGGACCGATGCCCGCTGAGTATATCGACCATTCGGTCTATCCGGACGCGTCCCCGCCGCCCGACGAGCTGACGACGCCTGGCGAGAAGGCGGACTACGTGCACAGGGTTTGCGCCGCCTGGGATTTCGGAGTCGTGCCCGAGCGGGAGACCTTCGCGCTTTTTCGAGGCTGGCGGTCGATTTTCGATCGGTACCCGGTTGCTCTCTCGCCGGCCTACCATGCGTTCCGGGCGCTCTTCGGCTGGCCCGGCGTCGAGAAGGGCAGGATCCTCGCCACCCATGCGGAGAGGCTCGATCAGCGGGAAGGGCGGCCGGTGGATCCCTGCCGCGAGCTGATCTAGTACAGAACTCTGCCTCTGAGCGCGGATGGTGGGCGGGGCGGTCGTGAAGTCTCGTCCCCGCGATTTTCCCGGAACTCGAGGAGGTGATCGAGATGGCGAAGGAGCTGCGCTGCGACGACGTCATGCCCGGCTGCGACTATGTGGCCAAGGGCGAGACCGAGCAGGAGATCATGGCCCAGGCGGCCGAGCACGCCCGCGAGAAGCACGGCCTGAACGAGATCGATGAGGAGACGGCACAGAAGGTTCGCTCGAAGATCCGGACGGTCTGAACGCTACCGGGTGAAAGGGCGCACCTCATGCCGGAAGTCGTGTTCCACTCGAATGGAACACGGCGCCAGCAGATGGAGGGCGCCCCGACGCACCGCCGGCGGATGGAGGGGCCTCCCGACCCCCCGAGGCCGCCGCCCTCTCCGCGCCTAGTACGTCGGCATCATGGGGTCGATCTCGTCGGCCCAGGCCTTGATGCCCCCGCGGACGTTCCGGAGCCGTGTGAACCCCGCCTCCTGCAGCAACCCGATGGCCTTGGCGCTCCGGACCCCGGTCTTGCAATGCACGTAGTACCGGCGGCTGGAGTCGAGCTCGTGCATCCGGGCCGGGAGCTCGGAGAGGGGCAGGAGATCGGCGCCCTTGATGTGGCAGATCTGCCACTCGTGAGGCTCCCGCACGTCCAGCACGGTGACGTCGTCGCCGCGCTCCAGCGCCGCCGCGACCTCGCCCACGGTGATCTCCTCGACACCTTCGTCCGGCGCGGACTCCGCCGGCCCGATGCCGCAGAACTCCTCGTAGTCGATGAGCTCGGTGATGGTGGGCCGCTCGCCGCAGACGGGGCAGTCCGGGTCCCGCTGGAGGCGCAGCGTGCGGAAGTTCATCCCCAGGGCATCGACGAGCAGGAGCCGGCCGATCAGGGGCTCCCCGGCCCCCAGGATCAGCTTGATGACCTCGGTCGCCTGGATCGTCCCGAGGAGGCCCGGCAGGATGCCCAGAACACCGCCTTCGGCGCAGGACGGCACGAGACCGGGCGGGGGCGGCTCGGGATACAGGCAGCGGTAGCACGGACCGCCCGGAGCCGCGAACACCGAGGCCTGCCCCTCGAAGCGGAAGATCGACGCGTAGACGTTGGGTCGGCCGGTCAGGACGCAGGCGTCGTTGACGAGGTAGCGGGTCGGGAAGTTGTCGGTGCCGTCCGCCACGATGTCGTAACCGGCCACGAGATCGAGCGCGTTCTCGCTCGTCAGCCGAGTCTCGTGCGAATCGATCGTCACGTACGGGTTCACGTCCGCGAGCCGCTCCCGGGCCGACTCCAGCTTGGGGCGTCCGACGCTCCGCTGGCCGTGGAGGATCTGCCGCTGGAGGTTGGACTCGTCGACCACGTCGAAGTCGACGATCCCGATCCGCCCCACGCCCGCGGCGGCCAGGTACAGGGCCAGCGGCGAGCCGAGACCGCCGGCCCCGACCAGCAGCACGCTCGAGGCCTTCAACCTGCGCTGCCCCTCGAGCGTGACCTCGGGCATGATGAGGTGGCGGCTGTAGCGGCGGATCTCCTCGTTGGAGAGCTCGACCTCGGAGACGCCCGTCGCCACCCCCAGGGGCCCAGCGGTGGCGGTCCCGCCCGCCGGCCCGTCCGAGCCCCCCGCAACCGATGGCACGATCGAGATCTCGCTGTCCGGCTCGACCGGGGTCTCCGTCCGCTCCCGGTAGCGGATGTCGTCCTCTCCCACGTAGACGTTCACGAAGTTTCGTAACCCTCCGCCGTCGTCGTACAGGTGTCCCTCGAGGCGCGGATACATCGCCACCAGCGCCTTCATCGCCTCGCCGACCGTGCGGCCGTCCACGTCGAGCCGCGCCTGGTTGCCGGCGAACGGGCGGAGGGGCGTCGGAATCAGGATCTTCGGCATGTCATCCTCCCTTGCGTTTCATCCTCCCTTGCGGTCGAATGTACCCGGGTGGGCTTCGCTCGTCGCGCGACCCCCGTGGCGGATCTCGAGATCGAGCTCGTCGAAGCCGGAGCGGTCCTCGGCCAGGAGCCATGCCGTCGTGGCTTCGGCCTCGCCAGCCTCGACGGACACGATGAGATACGCCGAGTTCGGCCACGCGTGCTCGCGGTCATATTCGGACGGTCGAGCCGGAGCGTCGGGATGCGAGTGGTAGATCCCCACCACCTCCCAGCCACGCTCCGCGGCCTGATGCTCGGCCGCCCGATAATCTTCAGGATCGATCCGGTAGCGGCGGCCCCCCTCCCCGCGCCGGTTGACGGCCGGGCGCACCTCGCGGACGGAAAAGTGCCGCGCGGCCGCGTCCATCGTCCCGAGCAGGAAGCCGCACACCTCGCGCGGGTACCCGGTCTCGGCGTGGCCGCGGATCAGCGACCGGTGCTCCTGGTCGAGCGCGATCCTCATCGATCCTCGTGCCAGAAGCTCTCGCGCAGATACTTGTCGCCGTGATCGCAGAGGACAGTGACGACCACGCCCCGCTCCAGCCCTCGTGCCACCTCGAGCGCCGCGTGGAGGTTGGCGCCCGAGGACGTCCCGACCAGGATCCCCTCCTCCCGGGCGAGCCGCATCACCATGGCCTGCGCCTCCTCGGTGGCGACGGCGACCGTCCGGTCCGCGAGCTTCGCGTCGTAGATCTTCGGCCAGAAGGCGGTCTCCAGGTGCTTGAGGCCCTCCATCCCATGGAGCGGGCGGTCGGGCTGGACAGCGATCAGCTGGAGCTCCGGGCGCACCCGGCGCAGGAAGCGACCGACGCCCGTCAGCGTTCCGCCGGTCCCCACGCCGGCCACGAAATGCGTCACATCGCCCTCCGTCTGCCGCCAGATCTCGGGCCCGGTGGTGTCGTGATGGGCCCTCCAGTTGTCGGGGTTGTCGTACTGGTTCGCGTACCAGAACCGATCCGGATACGCCAAGGCCAGCCGCCCGGCCTCGCGATACGCGCCGTCGTGGGACTCCTGGGGGTCGGTCAGGACGAGCTCCGCCCCCAGCGCCCGGAGCGTATCGAGCCGATCGCCGCTCGCGTTCGCCGGCAGGCACAGGCTGACCGTGTAACCCCGGCTCCGGCCGATCCAGGCCAGCGCGATCCCGGTGTTGCCGCTGGTCGCGTCGAGGATCGTCCTCCCGGGACCGAGGGCGCCCGAGCGCTCGGCTTCCAGGATCATCCGCAGGGCGGGTCGATCCTTGACCGAGTGGCCCGGGTTGAGCTGCTCGGCCTTGGCCAGGAGCCGTACCTCTCCGAGCTCGGCCTCGAGCGATCTCAGAGGCAGGAGTGGGGTCTCGCCGACCGAGGCGATGAGCCCGGCCGACCTCGCGGAGGTTAGCGTCACGGGGGTCATGAGAGAAAAACGCGTGCTCGCGAACACCGGTTCGCTCGGAGGGGGTCTGGATCCGCAATCCCCTGCCAACATAGCAACGATCCGGCCGCGCGCCGCATTCCGCGCTCGCGCCGACCTCACTGCCGCCTCCCGGGCACCGTCCGCAGCGTCCCGTCCGCCGCCGGCCGCCCGGGTTGAACGATCGATGGCGGGAGCCCGTCCCGTGGGCGAGGTTCTTACCCTCGACAGGAGGAATGAATGTCGACGTATCGGGTCGTGGGTCTATCGTTCCTCGCTCTGGCAGGGCTCCTCCCGCTCGCGCTCGCCGGCTGCGGGGCCGACTCCGCGGCCGATTCGCCCGCGCTGGACGACCCGTCGGGACGCCCGCCGGCGCTCGAACCCCGCCTGACCAGCTCCGCCTGGCTCGCCCTCCTCCCCGACGGGGAGACGAAGCGCCGCTTTCTCATCGACTGCGCCAACTGTCACCAGATCGACGACCGGATCGTCCAGGTCGCCGGGGTTCCACGGGACCGGGCGAGTTGGGTCGAGCGCACCGAGCAGATGATCTCCTTCTCCGGGGCCGCGTCCGACTTTCCCCTCATGGGTCCGAGCCGGGACGCCCAGGCCACCGCGGGCTGGGTGATCGCGAGCCTGGACGATGCCGAGCCGACCCCGACCGCGCCGGCCACGGTCCCCGAGAGGTACACGGTCACCGAGTTTCCGCTTCCCCGCTCCGACCTCCCCCACGACGTCGCGGTGGCTCCTGATGGCCGGATCGTCGCGACCGGCATGCTGACCGGCGTCCTGTACGTCCTGGACCCGGCGACCGGTGCCTTCGCCCAGGAGTCGATCCCCGAGCCGGGGCCCCGGGCCATCGAGATCGACGACGGCGGAACCTGGACGGTTGTCTTCGGCGATCCCGAGGCGATCGGCCAGCGCCCCGCCGGTGGCGAGTGGCAGGTCTGGCCGGTCGGCATGTACCCCCACGAGGCCGCGATCGACGGCCGCGGGCGGATCTGGTTCAACGGCCACTTCACCAAAGCCCCCGAGCTCCTGGGCTACGTCGATCCGGCCTCGGACCAGGTCCGCACCTTCGAGGTGCCGGTCCCACCGATGCCGGACGGCGGGAGCACGATTCCCTACGGCCTCAGGGTCGCTCCCGACGGCACGATCTGGATGACCGAGCTGGTGGGCGGCCGGCTCGTCCGCTTCGACCCCCGGACCGAGGCATTCGATCTCTATCCCCTGCCGACCCCCTACAGCGGGCCGCGCCGCCTCGACATCGCTCCCGACGGCACGGTCTGGATCCCGGAGTTCGCCACCAACCGCCTGGCCCGCTTCGATCCGGTGACGGAGACGTTCAGCGAGTACGAGCTGCCGGTCCCGGACGCTCTTCCCTACGTGGCGCGCGTCGCCCCGGACGGCAGCGTCTGGGTCGGGACCGCCGGCGCCGACCTGGTCGCCCGCTTCGATCCCGCCGCCGAGACGTTCACGCTAGTCCCACTTCCCACAACGGGGAGCCTGATCCGCCACCTCGACATCGATTCGCGGACAGGCGAGGTGTGGGGCGTGACGGGAGACTTCCCACCGCGGAGCCCGCGCGTCTTCCGGATCCGACCGCCCGACAGGATGGATACGTCCCGCCAGGTGGGGTCGGATTGAACCACAGGGCGCGTCAGTCGATCCCGATCGCCCCGCCGCCGGTCGTCAGGATGACGAGGGCGCAGATCAGATAGAGGGCGTCGTAGTACCAGCCGGTCGAACCCTCTCCCCAGAAACCCGTCTTCCACACGAGAGCCTTCTTGCCGATCGCGCCGAGCATGACCCCGATGATCGCCAGGGCGGCGAGCTGGTCCCACAGACCCAGGACCAGAAGAGCCGCCGCTCCCAGCTCTTGCTGCCGAGCGCCAGGGTCGCCGCGGGAGGGAGCCCGACGCTCTCCGCCCGCTCGCGAGGCGCTCGCGCGT
Organism: Gemmatimonadota bacterium; assembly: GCA_050732875.1. Lineage (GTDB taxonomy): Bacteria > Gemmatimonadota > Gemmatimonadetes > JACCXV01 > JAHWKZ01 > DASRVA01. Next base: position 10,835 of record JBOHRQ010000052.1, read on the forward strand.
GGGCCCACCCGCTCGACCCGAACACGATCGCGATCCAGAGGCGCAGCAGGAAGAGAGCCCAGTCCGCGTACTCGGCGAGTCCGGGAACGATCATAGATGCAGTATAATCATCGCGAGGCTCAGATCCCTACCCGCATCCTGGAGGCCACGATGATCGCCGACCGTCTCAAGGAGCTGCTCGACGAGCGACATATCAAGTACGAGGTCATCCAGCATGCGACGGCCTACACGGCCCAGGAGGAGGCGGCCGTCACCCATGTCCCCGGCGCCCAGTGGGCCAAGACGGTGGTCGTTCTGACGGACGGGGACCCCGTCCTGGCGGTACTGCCGGCCCATCGCAAGATCGACCTCGACCGGTTCCGCGCGGTGACCGGCGCTGACGAAGTCAAGATCGCGGGAGAGAAGGCGTTCCGCGAGCTCTATCCCGACTGCGAGGTGGGGGCTATGCCCCCGTTCGGAAACCTCTACGGCCAGACGACGTTCGTGGACGAGGGGCTGCGCACGGAGGAGGCGATCGCCTTCCACGCGGGCGACCACGAAACCGCCATTCGGATGGCTTACTCGGACTTTGAGGAGCTGGCCGAGGCGGTCCCGGAGATGTTCACGACCGACGAAGTGGGGTGAGGCGAGTCCTCCTGTTGTATTCCGCCGCAGAGTGTATGCAGCAATGGACTGGCCCGGAAGGGTGAACGCTTCCACTGAGGACTTCGGGATCGAGCTGTCATTCCCCGGCGCTGTCCCGGCCGCGGGGGAAGTAGCTCACGCCGCACAGTAGCTTTTCGACGATCCCGGTGGATCAGGAGGGTTCCCGACGTGGCGATCGACGAGCGCTGGCAGGGACATCCGCCCCTTCCCGCGCACGAGTATTTGGAGATCGACGTCGCGGAGGTCGTTCGGTGGCGCGGCAGGATCCTCGATGGGATTCCCTTGTTCATTACGGAGCTGGAGCAGTGGCTGGACACGGTTGAGGCGACAGGAGAGAGCGAGTAGCCGGGCGAACTCAAAACCCGGCCGCGAGGTGAGAGGGCCGGCCGGAGAAAGCTCCAGCCGGCCCCCTGAGCGGCGTCACCTGCGTGCCACCACTCGGCCTGGCGTCCGTCTGGCCCCTCCTAGAACAGCACCGAGACGCTGAAGTTGTTGGTGCCGCCGAGGCGGCCCCAGTCGCGGTACGCGTAGTCGAACGCCGAGCCGAACGTCGCGAAGTCGAACTGCAACCCGGCCCCGAAGCCGAGGCCCCGGAACACGTCGTTGTCGCAGCACGGACCCTCGCCCAGCTCCTCCTCGTCCTGCTGGTACGTGTACCCGCCACGCGCACTGACCGTCGTCGCCACCCCGCCGTTGCTGGCCGGAACGAGCGTCTGCGTCCACTCCCCGCCCAGCGCGAACGTCGTCTCCTGGTTCCTGGGCGCCGCGAACTCGCCGTTGACGATGAACTGCGACGCCTCGTTCTCCAGCACGTAGTACGCCAGCGCCGTCTTCAACGTCGTCGGCGGACGAAAATCCTCGGTCCGGAACTCGGCCGGCAGGTTGCCCGCGTTCGGGAACGTCGGGAACGCCGGCGGACGCGCCGCAAACTGGAGCCGCGAGCCCTCGCTCTTGAAGTTCGTACCGATGTTCTGAACCACGAACGCCAGACGGATCCCGCGGCCCGCGAACGTCGTGTGGTAGTTGGTCCCGAAGTCGAACTGGAACGCGTCGCTCGTCACCCCGAAGATGTTCTCGTGCGCCCACTTGAACGACGCCCCCGCCGCGAACCGGTCGCTGATATTGTGCGCGTACGATGCCTGCGTGACCGTGCTCCAGCTCGAAAACTCCTCCGACGAGCCATTCGGCTGCTGGATCGTCGTCACCTGCATCTCGTCCATCGACAGGATGCCGAACGCCGCACCCACCACACCGTTGCCCTCGAAAACCGGGGCCCCCACCCCGGCGTAGTTGTACTGCACGTCCAGCGGCAGGTTCACGTTGGTGAAGAAGGCCGCCGGGCTGCGTACGAAGCCCAGGCCGGCCGGGTTCCACCACAAGGCACTGATGTCATCCACCGCGGCGGTGAACGACTGCCCCATCGCCACCCCGCGGGCTCCCAGCGGGATCGTCAGGAACTCCCCGCCCGCGTTGCCGATGAACGAGAAGTCCTCCTCACGACCCTGAAGGTTCGGGGGCAGGTTCTGTGCGAACGCTGGCAGCCCCGAAAGGAGCGCGAACGCTCCCACGAAGCAACCGACCATCGCGCGTCGTCTCGATTTCGTCATCGCATGACCTCCGTATTGCTAAGGCTCGATCGCCCGGGCGGGGGTCGGGTCCGCGGATCGCGGAGCCGACCCCGCCCCGACCTCAGTTGACGACCGCGAAACGGCCCAGATGCGTCCGGCCGTCCGACGTGGTCACGTGGAAGTAGTAGTTCCCGCTCGCCACCAGCAGGTCGAAGCGCGTCCGCACGTCCCACGCCTCGGTGCCCGAGCCGTCGGCATGCTCCAGAACCCGCACCAGGTTCCCGCTGATCGTGTAGATCCGGATCGTCGCCTGCGGCGGCAGGTTCGTGAACAGGATCCGCTGCAGGCCGTTGCCACGCGTGACCTCGTTGGCCGCGATGAACGGGTTCGGGACCACTCGGATCTCCGACAGATCGGCGTTCGCCAGCTCGTTGGTCGCACCCGGCAGGTCCACTCGAAGCGCCATGCCAGGAACGAGCGGGCGCGACTCGCTTCCGGCGTTGGCCGGAGCCAGGCGCAGCAGCCACGTCTCGCCGTCCGAGGGCAGGCTGTTCAGAGTGATGTTGAGCAGGTGCCCGGAGACGTACAGCCGGATGAAAGGATCCCCGTCGGGTGTCCGCGCGACGGCGGCGGTCTCGGCGAAGACTCCCGGGTGACGAGCCGACGCCTCGGGCACGTAGGCGAAGTTGTTGATCGCTCCGGCCTGGGCAAAGATCTGCTCGACGTTCGGCTCTACCGGAAGGTCGAGCCACATGGCGTCGGTTTGGGTAGCCGGCGCGAAGGAGATGCCGCAAGTGAGACAGGCGATGTCCGGATGAAGGATGATCGCGGACAGCGGATCCGGCCACAGGAATCGACCGTCATCGGTCTCGGCGGCGCCGAACTGGCGCGCCACGTCCGCCTCCGCGGCCCGCAAGCGGGTCGCCCTGGCAAAGCCCCAGCCGCGCTCCGTACCGAAGGTGTCGACGAATTGCAGGTCGACGTTGTTCGATACGTCGCGTATCGAGCTGAGCGCCAGCGCCCCGCCCTGGTTGCTCCACACGATCTCCACGTCCGCCACTCGGACTTGACCGTAGAGCCCGGGCTCGGCCGCCACCGCCTTGACAGACGACGGCGTGGTCACGCCGTCCGAAGTGGTGATCAAGCAGGTATCGTTGACCGAGCACTGGTTGCCCCGTGCGTTGATCGTGGTCGAAAAGACGGCCTGGAAAGCGGGCTCCGAGGCCCCATCCGGGACGACCGCGAACACCGGCGACTGCCACAGGGTCGTCCCGCCGAAGGCGAGGAATCCCGTCTGCCGGCTACCCTGCGCGGGCCCCACCTCACCCGGGCCGGTCTGGATGTCCAGCACGTTGCCGCCGCCGTCAGTCAGGCGGAAGAAGACCTCGCGCGCACGGAGATCCCCGCAACCCAGACCCCCGGCGATATTGAGGCCCAGACCGATGTTGCAGGGCTCCCAGGGCAGGAACGGTCCGAACAGATCGGGGGCCATGGGAATCGAATCGAAGTGGAACACCATCTGGAAGTTGGCCGGCAGGAGCTCCGGATGGATCGGTGTCACGTCGACCGACCAGTCCTTGGCGGGCGGGATACGCTCCCCGGTGAGGTTCCCGTCCGCGTCGACCGCGATCGGCCCCTCGAATCCACTCAAGGGCTGTCCGTCGCCTCCCAGAAGGTCGACCCCGCTCACCAGGCCACCCTGCAGGGCGCTCGAGTTGGACCGCGGTGTCGCCTGCTGCATGGGCGCCAGTCCCGCCTCCAGGACCAGCGGCGCCGCCGGCGGCACCAGCACGTCGAAGGCCTCCCGGACCGGCAGGTCGACGGGCGACTGCCCCGTGTTCACGGCGAACGATGTCACCGTATAGGAGATCGGGATGCCGTTGATGAGGCCCGGTCCGACCGACGGAGTCGGGAACGAGCCGCCGCGATCGATCACGGCGAACGAAAGTTCCGTGTCCCCGCCGATGGCGAACGCTTCCTGCGATGTGCAGATGGCGGTCTCGAACCCGCCGTCGTCCTTGTCGAAGACGGCTGTTGCCGAGGTGCAGAAGGTGCCGGCCGCGATGCCGTCCGCGAGATCGAACTGGGCGATCAGCTCGGAATCGTCGAGGAGACCGGTCCGGGAGCGGTAGACGTTGAACCCCTGGAAATCCTGAACCGTGAAGTCGGCGTCGAACGCCGGGTTGGTTACGGACCGACCGGAAAGTCCTGCCTCGGCGGCGGTCACGAAGCCCGTCGTGCCTCCCTGGTCACGGTCCGGCACGAATATCACCTGATCCGCATCCAGGATGATGGGCAGGCCGTCCTGCCCCAGGACGGGCGGGGCGGCCGGATCGATCGAACCGTCGGCGAGCCGCGCGAACGGATCGCGGGCCACCTTGGCGAACGGGTTCACGCTCTCCACGGGATCCGCGCTCCAGGTGATCGTCACCTGGCCTTCGCCCGGAATCAGCTCGATCTCCGGCTTGGGCGGCGCGGTCGGCACCACGAAGCCGGCGTCGAACACCGCCTGGGCGGTCTGCTGCACCGTCTTGAAGCCGTCCAGGGCCGCACTGTCGTTCGCGTTGGGATCGATCTCGCCGGTCCGCAGGTCCTTGTACGGTTCGGCGAGGAGCTGGGCCGGCGGCGAGCCTGAGACATTGGCGAAGAAGTAGGCCGCGTAGATCTCGACGAACTCGCCCTGTGGAAGGACGAACGGGCCGGAAGACGCCATGCCGCGGACATCCTGGGGGCTGACCGAGAGAACGGCTTCGCTCGGATCCCCGGTCATGAGCTGGTACCATTCCTCCTTGGTGTTGGGATCCGGCCTCGGCGCGCCGTTGGTGAACACGGTGAACTCCCGCAGGCCGACTTCTTCTCCCGTAACTGGATCAACCGGCGTCTTCAGGTAGGTGATGCCACCGAAGCCCGGCGAGCCCTGGAACTGCGGCTCGGTGAAATCGGAGTCCCAGAACACCATCGTCTGGACGTCAGGCAGAAAGCCGATCTGATCATCTCCCGAGTCACCGACGTCGGGGTCGATGGCGATGGCCACGATCGTGTTCTCGAGGTCGTACGGGCCCGCCGGCTGGGCCGGGGCGTTCGACGCGTTGATGAAGTCCGTCCGATTGAAGACCCGGAAGGCGACGAATACGAAGTCCTGGACCGACGGTACCCCGAAGGCAAACATCGTCTCGACGATGTCGACTCCGACGCGGGTCCCTTCGCAAACACCGCATGCCGGACCGGTGAGATCGCTCACCGCGACGCAGACGGTTTCGTCCGCGAAGCCCGGGAACGGCAGGCCAAGGAACGGAGCCAGGGAGGGGAACTGCGAGACCCGGAACTCGTCGACCGTGCAGACCTCCGGGAAGCTCGCCGCATCGGCTGGATCGGCCGAGCTCCAGTACACGTCGAGCCCGGGGATGCCAACGGCCCCGCTGCCCTCCGGGAACTGGCTGAAGGGACCGCCGATGGCCACCACGGTATCCCCGGTGGCCGGCAACGTGGCCCCGATGTTGGGGCCGGAGCTGAAGATGTACTGGTTGCTGGTCGCGATCCAGAAGCCGCCGCCCGCAACCGATCCGCGCGTCGCGCCGATCTGGCCGTTGCTCGTCAGGATCAGGATCACGCGATTGCGTTGGAGCGTGTACTCGTTCGGCACGGTCGACGGCGTCAGCGATCGACCTTGCCGATCCTTGGGTGGCTCGGGCGGCTCCCCGAGGGCCGTCACGGCAACCCCGAAAAGCAGCAGCAGGCTGGCAAGGGCCGTCCAGGGACAGCGACGGCTCCATCTCGAGTTCTCACATCCGAATGGCATGGCACCTCCCGATGGAGCGGATTCGTGCGGGTGGCTCCCGGCCCCCGCTGGGGGGCCGGGAGCTCCCGTCCAAGCTGACTCTAGAAGCGGAGTTCCGCGCCGAAGCGGAACTGCCGGGGCTCTCCGTAGTTGTAGGGGGAATCCCCGAACACGGCGCCCTGGAAGTTCCCGGCCTGCCCTGAGGCGATGTTGGCCTGACGCAGGCTCTCCTGGCCCTCTGCCAGCGTGATCGTTCCGTCGCCGTTCAGGTCCTGGCGACCGAACTCGTCACGCCATTCCGCGATGATCTCCGCGTTGACATCGAACGGATAATCACCGTCGGAAGCATCGGTCAGGAAGTTGTCGGCGATCCTCGGGTCCATGGACCGCTCTTCCTCGAAGCCCGTGCGGTCCGGGCGTCCCGTGGTCTCGTTCACACGGACCACGTTCTCGATGTCGAGGAAGTTGATGACGCTGGCGAAGAGCTCGAAGTCGAGCGCACCCGCCAGGTCGAACCCCTTCGTGAACCGGAGATCTCCCTGATGGAACCAGGCCATCCGGCTGGCGTTGATGTCCTCGAGAGGAGCGCCTTGCCCCTCGGTGGTCACCCGCGTGAAGGGCTCACCCGAATGGGCGTTGTAGACCAAGTAGGCGCCGAAGTTGTTGAAGACCGTGCCCCATGCCGTTCCTTCCTTGAAGTCGGCGGGGAGCCGGAGGTTGAACTGGTAGTTGATCGAGTGCAGGCGGTCGAAGTCCTCGGCCAGGATCTCCGACGGAGGCTGCAGCAGCCGACCCGGGAACAGCGGGTCGAACTGCCGGCCGAACCCGGCGCCGGTCGCGAAGTCGAGCGGACTGGACGTCGTCCCCCGCGCCCACTGAAGCGACCACGCCAGGTCGGTCGAGAAGTAGTTCGAGTACCGCTTCGAGAACGTGAGGTCGACGCCCTTCACGTTTCCGTTGTCGCCGTTGACGAAGATCCTCCGCTCGGAGACGTCCGGATCGATCACCCCGCCCTGGAACACGTCCAGCCGGATGGCTCCGCGACGGTCGCGATTGTAGCCCACGACGTCGAGGACCAGGTTCTCGCCGAGCAGGTGCGTGATTCCGGCCTCGAACGCGGTCGTCTCGACGAAGTCCAGGTTCGGGTTGCCGTACTGGATGTTGTTGTTCCCCAGATTGGCGTCGATGTCTGTCCGGAAGCTCTGGAAGTAGTGGTTGAACTCCGGTAGCTGGTGGAACTTGCCGTACGAGAGCCGCACCTGGGTGGCATCGGTGATGGGATGCGCGACGCCGATCCGTGGCGACAGCTCGTTCAGGGTCTTGCCCTCCAGCAGCTCAGCGTCCTCGCGACAGATGTCGGGGAAGGCCGAGATCTCACACGGGACGAGTCCTGGGAGCAACGGGAAATTCTGGTTCGGGTTGAAGTGATCCCACCTGAGCCCCAGATCGATGACCAGGTCACCGTAATCCAGCCGATCCTGGACGTA
>JBOHRQ010000053.1:0-15750 GCA_050732875.1 Gemmatimonadota bacterium
ACATCCGGGGCCGCTCGATCCCGCAGCAGTTCATGCTGGTCGACGAGGCGCAGAACCTGACGCCGCTCGAGGTGAAGACGATCCTGACCCGGGTCGGCGAGAAGACGAAGCTCGTCCTGACCGGCGACCCGTGGCAGATCGACACCCCGTACATCGACTCCTCGAGCAACGGCTTCAACCACGTCGTGCACCATTTCACCGACGTGCCGCTCGCCGCCCACGTCCAGCTCGTCAAGGGCGAGCGCTCGAAGCTGGCCGAGTACGCGGCGAACCTGCTCTAGCGATGTGGATAACGAGTGGATAACCGGTGGAGAAAATCGGTGGATCCTGTGGACGGGAAGTGGAGTCGATGTCGGCATGCTTCCAACCCCTCGACGCGCAGTCGCTTGAACCGGGTTGCTTGCCATCCCGGTTCAGGTGATGGCGCTAAGATTCGCAGTCGAAGGTACTTGAGCGAACCGGGAGCGGTACCTGTAACTCCTTTGCCTGCAACGATTTGACACATCCGTCACGGGTCCGGTATACTCCCGGGGAAGGTCGGATGACGACCTGGTACCTGGCACCGAAACTCTCTCCGCGCACCCTCCGGGAGAAAGCGCGGACGTTCCTCGGACGGGTCACCGGAACAGCGATGTCACCGGATTCGTCGGCGCAAGCTCGGAACGGCGCGATTTCAAAGCGTGCGGAGTCGAGACGAGGTGCGGAAAGCGCAAAAGGGTTGTGGCGACCTATGGGTTGCCGCGCCTCGTTGCGGATCGAAACCCCGGGAGACCGGCAGCGGCGTCACATGGCGCCGATCGTCAAGTCTGTGGGGGGAGCGGGCGGGAAGCCGTTCGCAACGCAGCGTCGGTCAAGCCCTAGAGCGCGAGAACCCCAGGGGAGCAGCGAGCCGAAGAACGGCTAACCCCCGTTCTCTGGTCACGGATTCCCGCGGGGAGCAAGGCCCTGAAGCCGGGGCCCTCCGGACTTGGATGTGGCACTACGGTGTTACGACTCATCTGGTTGGCTAACGGCAGGAGGGCAACGGGCGCCGAGAGGCGCTGACGCTCCGCGGGAGGGTAAAGCTTCGAAGGGGAAAACCCCATGAGCGTTACCGGCCCTAACCGGTCGGGAGGACGCGGGAGACGCAACGCGGCAGGAGGGTGCGAAACCCTGTAGCCGCACCGGAACCGGGACGAGGCAACTCCCGGGCAAGTGGGCTCCCGCCTCCGGACACGCTGAAGGGGCGAGAAACTCCAAGGGAGGCGTCGCTGCCCGAGAGGGCACCGACAGCTGACCCGGTCATACTCTGAAGGGGGACCAACCCTAGGAGAGGCGGAGCGGTCGTTTTCGAACGTCCGCACCCGCCGGCGGTCGGGAAAACCCCAAGGTCGAGGCGCCACGCCAACGACGGAGGGGGCGCGCGGAACCAATGACCGCGCTACCGCTCGCCGGGATGACCTCTGAAAGGGAGGCAAGCCCCACGAGAGGAGGCGTTCGGCGAATGGACCTTCGGGTCCGGGCCGTTCGCGAGCCGGTGTCGGTGATGTCTCCGAAGGGGACGGCAGGCACCAGTCGAGTCCGACCTTCACTTTTGTTTTGCTGTCTCGTGCAGCGCGTCGAAAGCCGCCCGGCAGGAATGTCGGGCGGCTTGTTTTTGGGAATGATTGACACTAGCCGCGGCAATTCTTTGGTCGCGGCTTGGCGGTGCCTTTAGTCCGCTTGGGACGAACCGCCCCCGGTCTCCTCTCCCGGTCGCAGCTGATGGAGCAGGAAGAGCCGGGCCTTCAGCCAATCACGCTCCACGGTGCGTGGTGAAACACCCAGAAGCCGCGCGACGTCGTCGAGAGGAGCACCGCCGAAGAAGCGCAGCTCGACCACTTGCCGAAGACGCGGGTCGACCGAGTCGAGCTGATCGAGGGCGGCGTCGAGCGCCAGGATCTCGTCGAGCTGGATCTCGAGGCTGGCGTCCGCGGCGCTCAAGGAGACCGACCGCCATGAGCCGCCGCGCTTGGCGGCCCGTCGCCGCCGCGCGAAGTCGACCAGGACCTGGCGCATTGCGTGGGAGGCCGACCCGAAGAAATGGGCTCGGCTGTCCCATTCGGCTTCGCCGTCGCCCGCGAGCTTGAGAAACGTCTCGTGAACGAGCTCTGTCGTGCTGAGCGTGGCGTTGGCGTCCACGTTCCGGAGCTGGCGCCGGGCGAGCCGCTTCAGCTCGTCATAGACGATCGGAAAGAGGGTGTCGGGCTCGCCGATATCGATGGGTGAACGGTGAGATGCCATGAGGACCGTGAAGAAGTGTCGTCGGGGGCGTTGCCGCCGGTGATTCTCGCAGCAACTCGGACGAAATGTGCCGACCGGGATCTCACCTGTCAAATGGCCACGGGGCAGGGAAACGGGCCTCAACCCATGGGACCCTGACTCAATGATGCGCCGCGGTCGTGGTGGATGCTGCGGGCGGTAGTGCCGGAGCGTCCAGCAGCGCCTGGTACTTCGCCGCCTCCCCGTCTCGTTCTTGGGCCTCGTAGAGCCGGACCAGGGATGCCAGGGCGGAATCTCTCCATGGGGCGGTCACGGGTTTGGGGGTTGCAAACCTCTCGTAAGCGTCGAGGAGCAGGGGTTCCGCTTCGGCATACCTGCCCTGCCCCCGGAGAGCGTTGCCGAGGACAAGACCCCCCACAACGACCATCGCATTGTCGTCGCCGAGCTCCTGTCGGAGGATGCGGACGGCATGCTGGGCCAGCGATTCGGATTCGTCGTATTCCCCGCTCCTCGAGAGCGCAAAGGACAGATCCATCTCGGTCAGCGCGACATTGATGGTGTTCTCGCCGATGAAACGGCGGTTGAGCGCCAGCGCTTCGCGAAGGGACGCCGCAGCATCCTGGAACCGCCCGAGGCGTGCGAGCGTGTTGCCCCACGCTTTCAGCTCCAACGCGAGCAGCGGGTGGCCGTCGGGGTAGGTCGCTCTGAGCAGCTCCACCGCCTCCCTGAGCAGCGGTTCGGCCTCTTCGGGCCGGCCGTCCCGGTGAAAAAGCGACCCGAGAGACCCCAGACTCCTCGCTACCAAATGATGTCGCTCGCCGTAGAGCTCACGCCGGATGGCCAGCGCCTCCCGGAACTTGGCCTCGGCCCGATCTACCTCGCCGCGGATTTCCAGGAGCGCGGCTGCATCGGTCAGCTGATCGGCACGTGCGGGGGTGATCTCGCGGGGCTGGTGTGCGATGATCGACATCCACTCTTCGAACAGCGCTCCGGCCCTGCTGTCCTCCCCCGCCTGGTGGAGCGCGTTGCTGAGCTGATAAAGGGCGGCGAGCGCCTTCGGGTCCTCATCGCCGGAGAGTCGCCGCCTCAGGGCCAAAGCCTGCCGGCCGAGCTCCACCGCCCGGGTGACGTCACGCTTTACCGTGACGAGGGCGAGGTTCTCGAGGCTGGTCGCGACGTCCGCATGAACTTCCCCGTGCAGCCTGCGTCGGATCGCCAGCGCTTCCTCGAGCAGCGGCTGCGCCCGCTCGTAATCCCCCAGCTGCGTGTAGAGTCGCCCGATCACGTCGAGCTGTTGGGCCCGCATCGCGGGACGTTCGGACATCTCGCGCGCCTGCTGGACGCCGCGGGTCAGGAGCTCCCGCGCGGTGACGGAATCGGTCAACGCCTGGCCGGCCTCGGCGGCCTCGAACAGCCCGAGCATGAAGTCGGTCACCTGTTCGGCTCTCTGAGTACCCAGTCTGGCTTCCGTGAGGGCTTGCCGGACTTGCTCCCGCTGAATGGTGACGGTGACCGCATAGGTGCTCCCCAGGAGGAGGACGACGGCAGCGGTGGCGAGCCCCAGGCGATGGCGGCGGACGAACCGCCGGGCCCGGTAGCCCGTGGTCTGCTGGCGTGCCAGCACCGGCTGGCCGGACAGATGGCGACGCAGATCGTCGGCCAGGGCGTGGACCGAGACGTAACGCGCCTCGGGCTCCTTGCGGAGCGCCTTTATGACGACGGCGTCGAGGTCTCCCTTGAGCGGCTTGTCCGTGGCCACCCCGCGGCTCTGCCGTGCGGCCGCGGACGGCGGCTCGGGATCCTCGTGAAGCACCGCCTCTTCGAGCTCGTGCAGGCTGCCGCCGCGTCCGGCGAACGGGGCGCGGCCGGCGAGGAGCCGGTACAAGACGACGCCCAGCTGGTAGACGTCGGTCAGCGTCGTGACCGGCTTGCCCCGGATCTGCTCGGGGGCCGCGTACTCCGGTGTCATCCACCGCTGGCCGGTCACGGTCATGAGGGGGAGAGGTGCCTGGGGCTCGAGGAGCCTGGCAAGCCCGAAGTCCAGGAGCTTCACCCCTGCGTCGGCGCCGACCAGGATGTTGGAGGGCTTGAGGTCACGGTGCACGACCAGGCGCCCATGGGCGTACTGGGTCGCTTCGCACACCGTCAGGAAGAGTTCCAGCCGCTCCCCCACCGATAGCCCGCCCTCGTCGCAGAAGGCGTCGATCGGCTGGCCTTCGACCAGTTCCATCACCAGATACGGCTGCCCGTCGTCGGTGACACCGCCGTCCAGGAGCCGGGCGATGTTGGGGTGGTTGAGGGTTGCCAGGATCTGCCGCTCGGCCCGGAAGCGCTCCCGATCGATCTCCGTATCCATGCCCGGACGAAGGAGCTTGAGCGCCACCTGCTGCTCGAACTGCCCGTCGGCGCGCTCGGCCAGGAAGACCCGCGCCATGCCGCCCCGGCCGATCTCCTGGACCAGCCGGTAGGCGCCGATCCGGCGGCCGATGTGGCTGGGACCCGCCTCGACCTCCCGCGCCTCGGCCACCAGGGCCGCCGCCAGACCGACCGGCGGCGACTCGAGGAACCCCTGTGCCGTGTCGAGCCGGGCCAGGAGCGCCTCGACCTCCCGGCGGAGCTCGGGATCGCCGCTGCAGGTCTCGTCGAGCACGGCCGGCCACTCGGTCGGCTCACGCGTCAGCGCGGTGTCCAGCACCTCTTGCACCCGGCGCCAGCGATCTGCGTCCACCTGGGGCACCTCCGAGTAGTGACTCCCGGGACAACCGAGCGGGAGATCAGCCGCCCGGCATCCACCAAAAAGCTGGTGGCAAGGGAGAGCGGCCGCAAGAGGGCGTGCCGCAAGAGGGAGCTGGGCAGGCCGCGGAAGAGGCCTGGCGGGTCCGGAGTGGCCTGCTCCCCCCGGGGGGCCCGTGTCGGGTGCGGAGCCGTTTTTGCGTATGAAGTAGAGAGTCCGCCCTCGCGCGGCGAGCCATCCCCTGGGGAGGAGGCGCCCGGTGAAAGTCAGATTGATCTGTGTATTGGTGTTCGTTGCGGCCACTGGCGCCCTCGTCGCCTGCGGCGACTCGGAGGTCTCAGGCCCCCAGCCGCCCAGACCGGAGCTCACGCTGGCCGACAGCGTTCGCGAGCTGGCCGCCGGGCGGAACGTGGTCCCGCTCCAGGGGCCGCCCCCCGTCCGTCCCGAGCGGGCGGCGCTCGGCCAGGCGCTGGCCTTCGACAAGATCCTGAGCGGGAACCGCGACATCTCGTGCATGTCGTGTCATCTGCCGAGCTTCGGCACCGGCGACGGGCGGCATCTGGCGATCGGCCAGGGGGCGTCGGGCCTCGGCACGGCCCGCGTCCATCCGCTGGGGGCGTTCATTCCGCGGAATGCACCGCCCCTCTTCAATCTGCACGCCATGCGTCAGGTCTTCTGGGACGGTCGGGTCGAGGTGGACGACGCGGGATTCGTCCATACTCCGGCCGGCGAGCAGGTTTCGCCCGACATGGCCGCGGTCTTCGAGTTCGGCGCGATCTCGGCGCTGCCCCTCTTCCCGGTCACCTCGCGCGAGGAAATGCGGGCCGCGTTCGGGGACAATGAGCTGGGTGACGTCGACGATGCCGACGTCCGGGGGATCTGGGCGGGATTGATGGCCCGCCTCGGCCAGATCCCCGAGTACGTGGCGATGTTCGAAGCCGCCTACCCCGGCACCCCGTTCGAGGAGATGACGTTCGCCCACGCCTCCAACGCGATCGCCAGCTTCTTCCTCGATCGGCTGACCTTCAACGACACGCCGTGGGACCGCTTCCTGGCGGGCGACGACGACGCCATGACCGAGGGCCAGCTCCGGGGCGCCAAGGTGTTCATGGAGATCCGCTGCTCGATCTGCCACAACGGGGCGACGTTCAGCGACGACGACTTCCACAACGTCGCGCTGGCCCAGTTCGGGCCCGGACAGGGCGACGGCCCGCTCGGGAACGACGACTTCGGCCGCTTCCGCGTCACCGGCGACCCGGCAGATCTGTACAAGTTCCGCACGACGCCCCTCCGGAACGTCGAGCTGACGGGCCCCTTCGGCCATGCCGGCCAGTTCGTGGAGCTGCGCGCGTTCATCGACCACTACAACGACTCCACCAAGAAGCTCATGGAGTACGACGTCACCCAGCTCGAGCCGCTTCTGCAGGGCACTCTGGTCCCCAACCAGATCCAGGTCCTGGCGACCCGCGACACGATCATCACGCCGGTCGTCTTCCCGGACAGCATCACCGACCGGCTGATGGCGTTCATGAGCGCCCTGACCGACGAGCGCGCGCGGAACCTGTCGGGGATCGCCCCCGACCGGGTGCCGAGCGGGCTGTCCGTGGATCGCTGAAGTCGGTAGGCAGGCTATCGCGCGAAGACGCTGGCGACCGGCGTGCGGAATCCCGGTATGACCGGGCCACCGTCCAGATCCTCTGCCACACCCAGGATGCGGATTTCTGACGGCGAGCGGTATTCGGTGATCGTCCGCGCTCCCGGGTGAACCACCCAGACCAGACGAGCAGCCGCTTCCAGATAGTCGAGCACCTTCTCGTGGATCTCGGCGGAAGAATTCGAAGGCGAGACGATCTCGACGCACAGATCGGGAGCGAACGCCAGGAACCCCCGGTCCGGAGGGCCCAAAGGGAGCCGCTCGGTCGAGACGAAGGCGAGGTCGGGCCCACGGACGGTAGCGGGTTCGGTGGAAAGGATTACGCCGATGTCGCTGAAGACGTGGCCAAGACCGTGCTGCTGGACGTGATTCAGCAACATGCTGCCGAGATTGAGCTGCACCCAGCCATGCATTGCCGCAGGCCTTGGCTCCCGCACGAGCATGCCGCGCACGAGCTCGACGCGGGCGGTGTCTTCCTCCGGCAGCTGCTCGAACTCTTCGATCGTCAACAATCGATCGGTCGTCGTTCGCTGTGCGCCCATGCCCCTCCGTCGATCGCTAGACCTTCAAATGTCATGCAAAGGTAGTACTGAGCACAGCTCATGCCACCGGCGTCAGCCTGCTTGACTTGCTCGCGACTGCCGGACATCACAGCGTAGGTTTGCCCCCGAGGGCCCGGTCGCCGCCCGATCGACCGCGTGCTACAATCTCGCCGGTAGCCAGCGGTGACACGCGGATACGATCATCCCCCTCCCGGCGCCCCCGTCGCCCCGCGACGATGACGCGCGCCACCAAGATCCTGCCCCCCGTTCTGCCTGCGTGGTCCATCCCCCGGCCAACTCTGGAAAAGCGTCTCGACGAGGCACTGGCACGGCGTCTGACGACGGTTGTGGCGGGCGCCGGGTACGGAAAGTCCACCGTTCTGGCACGCTGGAGCTCCGAAGGGGGTGGCGCCTGGTACACGCTGGACGAGCGGGACGAGGATCTCGGAACCTTCGCTCGAGGCCTCGTGGCGGCCCTCCACAGATGCGTGCCGGATCTCCCCGAGGATCTGGCCGAGGCCTTCGACCCGCGGGGTCATGTCCAGCCCGAGGAACGCACCCGAATCGAGGCCATCGCGGCCCACCTGAGCGAGGTTCTGGAGGCGAGTCTCGAACGCGACCTCGCCCTCGTTCTCGACGACGTACATCTCCTCGAGGAAGCCGGCTCCTCGACCCGGCTCGTCGAGGGGCTCTGTCGTCACGCCCCCCCGACGTTCCATCTCGTGCTCGCTTCCCGGGCCCAGATCCCGTTTCCGATCGAGCGCCTGCGAGGGCGTGGTGAAGTGCTGTCGATCGATCCCGGACTGCTCGCCTTCTCGCCAGACGAGGTGGGAGAAGTTCTTCGGGCCGCCCTCGAGGAGGACGTGTCGGACTGGGCCGAACCCCTCCACGAGATGACAGGCGGCTGGCCGGCGGCCGTGCGACTGGCCATCGAGGCCTTTCGAGGGACGGGAGCCGAACGCGCCGCCGAGGCCCTGAAGAAGCTGCGGCGGCCCGGCGGTCCCCTGTTCGCGTACCTGGCCGAAGAGGTCTTCGCGAACGAGTCGGTCGACGTGCAGGAGCTTCTCAGGCGAACGGCGCCCTTCGATCGCTTCGCGGCGGGGCTCTGCGAGGCCCTCGGAGTCGATCGCGCGGAGGAGGCCCTGGCGGACCTGGCCCGGCGCGGGCTCTTCATACAGCCGGCGGCCAGCTCGGACGGGGAATGGTTCTCCACGCATGCGCTGGTGCGCGAGTTCGTCGCCCGCAACTGGCCCTTGGAAGCGGAAGAGGCTCGACACATCCACCGCCAAGCGGCGGACTGGTTCGAGCGGCACGGGCACTTCCGGGAAGCGCTTCGAGCCCTGGCCGGAGTCTCCAGCCCGGGCGATATCGCCCGGATGCTGCGGGAAAGAGGCGCCGAGATCCTGGCGCACGGCGCGGTGGACGAGCTTCTTCGCCTGGCCGAGCTGATCCCGCCGCCCCTCCGGGACGCACAGCTGGAAGAGTTGTTCGGCGAGGCCTACACGGTTCACGGCGAAGCGACCCGGGCCGAGGAGTGCTTCCAGCGGGCCGCGGAGGGACTCGAGGAGCTGCCCCCGGGCCTGGCGTGGCGAATCGGCCAGATGCATCACGCCCGCGGCGAGCACGAACGGGCGCTCCATGTCTATGCGCGGGGGCGGATCGACGGGAGCCAGTTGCGAGACGAGTCGTGGCTGCTGGCGGCGACGGCTTCGGCGCTGGTCATGACGGGCGACCTCGGAGAGTCGCGACCGCTTGCCAAGCGCGCGCTGACCGCCGCCGAGGCCTCCGGCGATCCGCAAGCGCTCGCAGCGGCCCATGCGGCCATCATGCTCCACACTTCCGGCAGGGAGCCGAGCGTCTCCGAGGATCACTACCGGCAGGCGCTGGAGTGGGCCGGCCGCGCCGGGGATATCCTTCTCAGCGTCCGGATCCGCACCAATCGTGCGAGCCATCTCGACGACGAAGGCCAGTACGAGGACGCCCTGGCGGAGCTCGAGATCGCGATCCACGAGGCCGAGCTCGCGGGATATGCCGAGCGGCTGGCGCTGGCCCTCAACAACCGGGGGTGGACGCGCTATCACCTGGGACGGCTCGAGGAGGCGATCGCCGACCTGGACCGCTCGCAGGAGATCTTCCAGCGTCAGAGGTCGAGCCATGCCTGCTGGCCGCTCCGGAAGCTCGGGGCGATCTATCGCGAGCGTGGCGACCTGTCGCTCGCGCGTACGTTCTGCGAGAAGGCGCTGGAGCTGGCCGAGCGCTCGACCGACGTCCAGGGGCGGATCGGGGCTCAGGCGGAACTGGCCAGGATCCTGGCGATCGAGGAGCCCGAGCGAGCCCGGATTCTGGCCGACCGCGCCGTGACCGCCGGCCGATCGTGGGGCGGGCTCGTGACGGCTCTGGTCACGGCGGGTTGGGTGGCCCTGGCGCAGCGCGAGCGGGAACAGGCGGCGGATTTGGGCCAGGAGGCTGCTGCGGAGGCCCGCAAAAGGTCCCTACGGCCCGGCCTGGCCGAATCGCTGGAGCTCCAGGCCCTGTCGTCGACCGACACGGCCCTGGCCAGCGCGCTGCTGGAGGAGGCGATCGCCCTCTGGCGCGAGATCGGGAACCCCCTGGGCGAGGCGCGGGCGGAGCTGGCGAGGGCGAGGCTCTCTTCCACTCCCGAGGCAGTGTCTCTGGCCGAACGCGCGGAGCGTCGTCTCCAGACGATGGGCGTACGGGTCGCCGCGGCGGCCGGGGCCGCCGGGATCCTGTGCGCCATGCCTCAGGGTCAGCGTCCTCCCGTCGAGGTGCGCACGCTCGGCGGATTTCTCCTCCTCCGGGACGGCCAGCCCGTGCCGTCTTCCGAGTGGCAGTCGAAGAAAGCGCGGGATCTCGTCAAGATCCTGCTCGCCCGTCGGGGTCGACCGACCCCTCGCGACCTGCTCATGGAGGCTCTGTGGCCGGGCGAGGCCCCGGGGCCGCTGGCGAACCGGCTGTCGGTCGCCCTCGCGCGCGCGCGCACCGTCCTGGATCCCGGCCGCGAGTGCGCGTCGGACCATTTTATCGGCGGCGACCCGACGGCCGTTTGGCTCGAGCTGGACAAGCTGTTCGTCGATGTCGAGGCCTTTCTCGCCGAGGGGTCGGCGGGAATGGCGCTGCTCGATCAGGGCCGGGATTGGGAAGCGCGGGACCTGCTGGATCGGGCCGAGGCCAAGTATGCGGGCGACTTCCTGGAAGAGGATCTCTACGAGGAGTGGACGACGGGGCTGCGCGAGGAGGCGCGGGCCCTCTATGTTTCCGTAACTCACGCCCTGGCCCGGATCTCCCGGCAGACCGTCGATCACGACGCGGTGGTCCGGTATCTCTTGCGCGTCCTCCAGCGCGACCCGCACGACGAGGAGGCCCATCTCGGGCTCGTCTCGGCGCTGAGCGCCGCCGGCCGCCACGGTGAGGCCCGCCGGTCCTACGGTTTCTACGTGGCGCGCATGGAGGAGCTGGGCGTCGAGCCCGCCCCCATGCCCCTCCCGGCCCCACTTTAAGCCGACTCTCATCCGGCTCTAAGACCGCTCCGTAAGCTGGGGTCAGATATGCCTGCAGCCGCTCTCCCGGGGAGGTCCAGATGAGTCACGATGTCAAGATCGTGTTCTTGCTGCTCGCCGCGATGGCCGCGCCGACCGACGCGCAGGCCCAGGGCGAGCTGACCGCCACACCCAGGCCGGTCGCCGACAAGATCGAGTGCCCTCTGGACGAGCTCGAGTGGGGGATCGCCCAGTCGTTCCCCAACCCATGGTACTCGACTCCGCAGGTGGAGTCGGACCCCTGGAACCCCGGCTATTACACGGAGTCTCCCGGCCCTTACACGGCCACATGGATGGGGAAGGAGATGATGTCCTGCCGCTGGAGACTGTACGGGAAGGACTCGAGTTCCCCTTACGCACAAAATACAAGTGGCCAAGACCTCTATTACCCGCGGCTCTACGTCCAGCGGCCTTGGGCCGACATTCCGGAAGAGAACTATCCCTGCCCGCCCACGGTCCAGGTCAAGGTGCTCTCGAGCGTTCCTTCACCCTGGCTCGGGACGACTTACCAGTGGAGTCTCGTGGAGAAGGGCACCGGTACCCAGAACTATGGGGAAATCAACACGTCAAACTATTGTGGCTACAGTGGGCCGATCCCCAACGAGATCCTGCGCCCTGTGAGGACGGACTATCAGGATTTCAGCGCCAACCCTCCTCCCTCCATCGACGACTTCACGCAGGCCTTCGCGGTCACGAAGGCCGAGCTCACGGCCATCCCGGCCAAGAAGACCACGACGTGTCCGACGACGGTTCGATTCGAGGGCCGCATCCACGTCAACGGCTCCGGGCAGATACGCTATCGCGTCGAGCAGAATGGGCAGGTAGGGCCGCTCGAGACGATCAACGCCAACGCGGCGGGTGGCTATGCCCTGGCATGGCAGTCGGAGGTCGAGGCGCCCCAGGGGCCGGCTGCCGCCGGCGGCCTGGTGATCGCCCCCCAGCCCGGCAACGTGGCGACGGGACGGGCCCAGCTCCTCATAGAATCGCCTTCCGACGGGGTCAGGGAATCGAACGAGGCGAGCTACGAGATCACCTGCAGCCCGTTGGCTCCGGTCGGCGGCCTCGCGCAGACGCCCGAGGAGCCTGAGCCCGAACCGCTCGGCATCGCTGCGCCGCAGCGACCTCCCCAGGAGGCAACGCCGAAGATCCAGCAAGCGGCTCCGCAACCAGGACCGCAGGGGAAGCCCGTCATGCCCGGCCGTCTGGTTACGACGCGCGTCCAGCCCCCCAGCATGGCTCTACCCGATCTGCGGATCCGGACGGCGATGGTGGACCCGTCCAAGCCCAAGGAGGTCAAGGTCCGCGTGGCCAACACCGGCCAGGCGGCCTCGGGAGCGACCCGCGTGCGGGTATGGGTGATCCCGCAGGGCAAGGCCTGGTACGGCCCCGTGCCGGCCCTGGCGGCCGGGCAGGATGCCTGGACCACGGTCCAGGCCGACATGCCGGTGATGGCGGCCCAGCAGGCCTTCGTCCGGGTCGACGACCCCGACAAGGTGAAGGAGACCGACGAGGGGAACAACGGGCACACGCTCAAGTGATTCGCGCGGCTCGGGACCGGGAGCCCGGCGACGTAGACCCAAGAGGGAGGACTCGATGAAAGCGACGATCATACTGAGGGCCGCGATCCTGCTCCCCGTGCTGCTGCTCGGGGCTCGGACGGCGCAGGCTCAGGAGAAGGCGCTGCAAACGGCTCGTTCGGTGGAGTGGAGCTATGCCGGCCTTCAGGCGAATGCGACCTCGGTCCCCCTTCGTCTGGGCACGGGGAGCGAAGCTCGGGTCGTGGATACAGGTCCCATCACGATCGGAGGATCCGGGCGGGGTTCCATCGACGCTTCGAGGAAGACTGGGCCCGCGTCGTGGCAGGTGAGTGCCAGGGCGCCCGGTCTCCAGGAGCTGGGTATCGGTTCGCTCAGCCTGAACTTCGTCGGAACGGCGGTCCTCGATGGCGACTGCCTCTTTGTCGTGGATGTCGCGGGCATCGGAGGAGGCGGCGCGCAGGGGCCCATTCCCCAGCTTCCCCCCATCATCATCATCAACTGCAACAAGCCGAACGGCGACTGCAGCCCCAGCGTGCCCCAGCCCGCTGCGGAGCCGGGCGGCGGCAGAACGGTGAAGTTCGGCAGCCCGACATCCGCTGATTTCAGGACCCATCCGGTCGCCAAGATGATCACGGAGGCCGCAGGAATGGCCGGTCTGAGCCTCACCTCGAAGCACGTCGATCTGGTGATGAGACAGTACCAGCAACAGCCAAGCATGGAATTGGTGGTCCTGGATCTGGAGACGGGGAAGACGTCTTCGTCCAACCTGGAGGGCGGTGGCACGCTCGAGTTCGTGTCCCGATGAGGGACGCCCGGCATGGAGGTGAAATAGTTGCTGCAGGGGGGCGGATCGTTCGCGAATCGCGGTGATCTCGACTACCTGAGGGGGCTCGCCGACCGTCGCGGCACGGTCGTCGTGGGCCGTCTGCCCGGGCTCGGAATCCCAGCTCCCGCGAGGCTGGTCCGGATGCGGTGGAACGGGGTCGGCGGGGTGGGTGAGCTGAGCCTGGAAGTCGACGGCAAGAGCGAGCTGGCTCGCATCCTGGAAGACGCACACGCGCGTCGGGACGATCTCGAGGAGATGACGCTCATCGCCGACGATCGTCCTAAGGAGGTGGAGCTTCGCGAGATCACGATCGCACGGATCGCCGACGGCCGGAAAGGCGGAGCGATCTCGGTGGACCTCCGCTTCCCTTCGTGGCCACAGGAACAGGAGCCCCGAGAAAGCTCGGGGTCCAAATGAGATGCCGGATGTCCGGCGGCCGCCGGACCTCGCAGTGGACCAGACCGGAAGGAGAAATGTCATGAGCCTCTTGCCAACGATCCCGACGCCACCCGGACGCCGGATCCGCCGCGTCACAGCGTCTCCCGGCTTCACTTTGATCGAGCTCCTGGTCGTCATCGCCATCATCGGCGTCCTGATCGGCCTGCTCCTGCCTGCCGTCCAGAGCGTGCGGCAGACCGCGGCCCGGATGAAGAGCTCCAAGACACCGGAGATCGTCGAGCTGGGAGGGGACCTGGGAGCCTTCGCCGAGCGGGCGCTGAACAACCTGGCGCAGATCAAGACCGCCACGGACAAGTACGGCCGCGTCGAGGGCTCGGAGCGGGAGGTGACCCCCGAGGAGGAAAACGAGCTGAAGGGTGGGTTGATGAAGCTCTGCGCCACCGAGGACGAGGCCGCCGCCTTGCGTGACAGGGTCCAGGACTTCCTTCCGCCGGATCCCACGGCTCTCCGGACCAGAGTGCCGCCCAATTACAAGGCGGTAACCGCAGGGCTCGAAGAGGAGGAGCGCCGTCTGCTCACGGAGGCGGACGAGCAACTCGCCGTCATCCAGAAGGAGACCGCCAGCGCCCTCACCCGCGCGTTCGACAAGGCGCGCCTACAGCGTTCGCAGGTCTGCCCCTCCCGCAGCCCGGTACGGACAACACTCGCGCCTGCGATCGAGGGCGAGACCCTCATCCAGGCGCGGATCGAGCGGATCCCCCTGGCGGGTGCGCCAGGACAGATGCCCGGGTCGCCCTCCGGGCTGGCGGCGGCGACACGCACGCAGTCATTCGAGCACGTCAACTGGGTGACCCTGGAGCAAGGCTTCATCGTCCCGCCGCTCGAAGTGGAGGCCGGTCCCACGGCCTACACGTCGGCGTCACCGTCGAGCATCGAGTACAACTTCATGGGTTCTGGACAGTGCAAGGACGGCGCGCATGGCACGGGAACGTCTCTTGAGATGAAGCGCAATTCCACCGGGCAAGAGTGGATGCCCCACTTCGATTGGGAAAACGACAGCTATGTCAACCAAATGGTGCTCAACGAGACGGTGAACCTGACGGCCACCGAAAAGGCGAGCGTGGTGGCCGCCTGCAACGAGTATCTGCAAGCCGAGCTCGCCAAGGGCAGGTCGAGGGGAGACGTCCTGGGCCAGGAGCACGTCATATATCCCGGCCCCGAGCTCTTCCAGGCCCGCTTCGGCATGATCTGCCAGCCGAATTGGGGGGGCGCGGAGTCGGATGAGTGGGGGAAGACGCCCTGGACCGATCTCGAGAACCCGGTCCGCTGCAAGGCGGCCCGGGCCATTGGGCCCGGAGACATCAAAGGCCCTCCCAAGCCACCCGTCCCTCCCGGACCTCAGGACCTTGCCATCGCCTTCGCGGTGAACAAGGCGGTGCTCCAGGCGGTGCCCAAGAAGCAGACCGCGGAGTGCCCGGCCAAGGTGACGATCAACGGCGTCCTCGAGACCACCGGTCCCGGCACGGTGAGCTACCGGGTGTGGAACAGCGGCGCCCTGGGCCCGGTCAACCAGCTCGCCTTCCAGAAGGGGGGCCTCCCGATGCCGGTGCAGTTCGACCTCGAGGTGGGTGGCGCGCAGGCGGACATGGACGAGGCGGCGCCGGCACCGGCGGCGGGCGGTGTGGGGCCGCAGCTGGCCGCCCCCTCCAAGCCCGGCTCGCATAGCGGCTGCGTGCGGCTCGAGATCACGAGCCCGACAGACGGCCTCGAGCAGTCGAACGAGGCTTGCTACACGGTCCAGTGCAAGCCCAAGACCGTGGGCGTGGCGGTCGGCGGCCTGACATTGTCCCTCCCGGATCTCGTCATCGACGACTTCGTGATGCAGGGAGCGAGCGGCGGCACGGCAGACGTTCGTAACAAGGGCGCCGCCGGGGCCACGCCGACCCAGCTCAAGACGTTCGTCATCGTCGAGGGGACCCCGCACACCTTCAGCGCTGCCGTGCCGGCGCTGGCGGCGGGGGAGATGGCAAAGGTCAAGGTGCTCTTCCCGGGCCTGCTGGCGGGTCAGGTGAAGGACTACAAGGTAATGCTCCGGGTCAACGACCCCTACGTCGTGCAGGAGTCGGACAAGTCCAACAATGGGTTCATCTACAACCCGTGATGGATCGTCTCCCCCCAGCCCACATCGCCGTTGGTATCGGAAGGCGCGAATCAGGCGAGGCTGGCGAGCAGCTCAACCGCAGGCTTTCGTGCCTGCGA
>JBOHRQ010000054.1:0-15590 GCA_050732875.1 Gemmatimonadota bacterium
CTCACGACGCCCGCGGTGACGGTGCTCTGGAATCCGAGCGGGCTGCCGATTGCGACCACGAGCTGCCCCACCCGCAAGGCGGCCGAGTCGCCCAGAGTGACCGCCGGCAGGTCGTCGCCATCGACGCGCAGAACGGCAGCATCGGTATCCGGGTCGTCGCCAACCACGGTCGCCGTGGCCGTCCGGCCGTCCGGGAACGCGATCTCGAAGACCTGGGTCCCCTGAACGACATGGCTGTTGGTGAGCGCGAACCCGTCGGGGGCGAACAGGAAGCCCGATCCGTGGCCTCCCTCCCCCCGCCGCCCACGCCCCTGCGGCGAAACCCTGACCACCGCCGGGCCGACGGCATCGACAACCGACACCACGGCGCGGGAATAGGCGTCCAGAAGGGGCGCGTCGTCCGCGCGGATGGGACGACCGTCGGACGCACTCCAGTGGCCTCCCGCCACGAGTTTGAGCCCGCCTGCCTTCAGTCCGCCCGTTTTCATGCCTCCGAATATACGCTGGCGGGCACCAGGATCTTCCCGAGGCCTCCTTCGCAGAGGTCTCCGCTGATCTGCAACCCCGACGCCGACAGGTGGTTTTTCCGGCATGACCCCACGATCAGGAATGGGAACCGCGGCGCCTCTTCTGTTCTGGCTGGTCCTGGGATGCGGCGGCGGGGCCGTCACCGACCCCTCCCGAGCCGGGTTCGAAGCCGACCCCCGAATCATCGAGGGCCAGTGGGCGACCCTCATCACCACCGCTGGCGAAACCCGGCGATTCGACGCCGAGCTGACGCCGGCCGGCGGTGTCTTCCTCGGCCAGTTCGATCTCTTTCACAACAGCAAGTTCGTGCGGCTCTTCTTCTCGAACGGCACCTGGGACGGGACCACCCTCGGCTTCACGGCGCTGACCCCGGTGGGAGACAGGGTAATCCCGTTCCCGTGGACGGCGCGCTTTGTCGAGGCGGAGGGGGATCAGCCAGACCGGCTGCTGCTTCTCTCCAATCTCTTCCGGACCCCCATCGAGTACGTCCGGCCGTCGGCGCTGCCGATGGGATTTCGGTAGCCTCGGGGTCTGCATTTCCCCGTGACCCAGGACCGTGGGCGGCTTCAGACCGCCAGTAGCCGCTCGAAGAACGACCGATACCGCTGGAGCGTGAGACGCAGGGTCTCGGTCGAGACCTCCTCTCCCTTTTCCCAGACGCCCTCGATCTCGCGCCGCTGCTCCTCGAACCGTTCGCGGATGCGATCCGCCAGGTCGCCGACCAGCTCGTTCGCCGCTTCGACCGAGTGCTGGGGCTCGTCGATGAACGAGCCCTGGATGGTTTCCCAACGGGAGCGGAGACGATCGTGCTGCTCCGCCGGCAGGATCTCCAGGCGCTCCTCTTCGTCGGTCGCCACGTGAGTGTGCTTCTCGTTCTCCATCATGACCTCCGCGCTTCTTCCCGCAGTTTCCTCGTGACGCTTGGCCGTCCGTTCCCGTCTCCAGCCTTCAGCAGCGAGTCGAAGAGCTCCCGGTAATGCTTCATCGCGCCTCGGAGGTCTTCGGTCGCGGCCTCCCCCTTCTGGCTGGCCACGGCGATGCGGCGGGCCTGCCGGTAGTGGGAGACGACGGCGGGGCTCTCCACCGAAACGTCCTCCACCTGGCGCTCGATATCCCCGACCGGAAAGCCACGCGCCTCCATGACCTCCTCGCACAGCGCCTGAGCGTCGGCCACCGCTGCCGCCGGGGCGTCCACGAATCGGCTCTGCACCTGCTGCCAGCGCTCGGCGAAAGCCCCCCGCTCGCGATCGGGGAGATCGTGGAGATCGTACTCCTCGACCCGCTCCTTGCGCGCTCGGAGCTCCTTCTCGGCCGCTTTCGAGTCCCCTCGCTCGATGACCACGTGCTCATACTCGGTGCCGAAGTCCTCGCGCAGTCGGGCCGTCCTCCGCTGCCTGAGGAACACCCATACGAGACCAGCAACCACCAGCGCGGCGATGATGACGATCACTATGAATACGGTGTCGCTCATGATCCCCTCCGTCGGTTGTTAGGATATCGATCATCACCATCTTATCCGAAGCCGTCGGCGGGCTCTGTCAGATCGTGCACAGGGTCGGCTCGAGGGTCGCCTTGACACCCCCGGACCGGAGGCTAGGTTGGACTCTGTTAGGAAGTGCGACTGAGGGTTTCCGCCGTCGTTCCAGGGGATCGGTCGGACCGAGCGTCGCAGGCCCGGGCGTGGCCCGGGCTACACCACGGGGTGCAAAAGACCGGGGTGGAGGGTTCCTAGCCTCCGCCGTGGTCTTTTTTTTTGGACCCCGGCTTGAGAAGCCCAGCGCCCGACAGCCTTTGACGCCAGCGCCCACGGGAGGCCGCATGGATCGCGACCACGTCCTCGAGCAGGTCCAGCAGAACGACATCCGCTACATCTACCTCTGGTTCACCGACATTCTCGGCTTCCTGAAGAGCTTCGCCATCACCCGCGGGGAGCTCGAGCTGGCGCTCGACGAGGGGATGGGCTTCGACGGCTCCTCGATCGAGGGCTTCACGCGCATCCAGGAGAGCGACATGATCGCCAAGCCCGATCCGTCGAGCTTCGCGATCCTGCCATGGCAGGTCGACGGCCACACCGTGGCGCGACTGATCTGTGACGTCTTCACCCCCGACATGAAACCCTACGACGGGGATCCGCGGTTCGTGCTGCGGCGGGCGATCGAGAAGGCCGCCGGGATGGGCTTCTCGTTCTACGTCGGGCCGGAGCTCGAGTACTTCTACTTCCCCTCGCCCGAGGATCCCACTCCGCTCGACCACGGCGGCTACTTCGATCTGCTGCCGCTCGACCTTGCCAGCGATCTGCGGGAGCAGACCATTTCGCGGCTGGAGCGGATGGGGATCGACGTCGAGTACAGCCACCACGAGGTCGCACCCAGCCAGCACGAGATCGACCTCCGCTACGCCGAGGGGCTCAGGATGGCGGACATCGTCCAGACCTACCGCACCGTGGTCAAGCGGACGGCCTACGATCGCGGGCTCTACGCCACCTTCATGCCCAAGCCCATCTTCGGGGTCAACGGCAGCGGCATGCACTGCCACCAGTCGCTGTTCGAGGGCGACCGGAACGCCTTCTTCGACAACAGCGCCGAGTTCCATCTCTCGGCGAACGCGCGGCACTACATCGCCGGTCTCCTGACCCACGCCCGGGAGTTCGCCGCCATCACCAACCAGTGGGTGAACTCGTACAAGCGGCTCGTACCCGGCTTCGAGGCGCCGATCTACCTGTCGTGGGCGAACGCCAACCGCTCGGCCCTCATCCGGGTGCCCAACATCAAGCCCGGCAAGGAGAAGTCGACGCGGATCGAGCTCAGGATGCCGGACCCGGCTTGCAACCCGTACCTGTCCTTCGCCTGCATGCTGATGGCGGGGCTGGCCGGGATCGAGAAGGGTCTCGAGCCGCCCGACCCGGTCGAGAACGTCAACATCTACGAAATTGGCGAGGACGAGCGGAAGGAGCGGGCGATCGAGTCACTGCCCGAGGATCTCGGCCACGCGATCCAGCTCGCCGCCGAGAGCGAACTCGTACGCGAGACACTCGGTGACCACGTCTTCGAGCAGTTCATCCGGAACAAGCACGTCATCTGGTCCGAGGCCCGCGCCTGGGTTAGCCGGCACGAGGTGGAGTACTACCTGCCGATCCTGTAGAGGCGGCGCCGGGCGGTCGGCTCGCGGCGCGCCTCGGGGTCAGCGCGTGGCAGTCGCGTCCCGCGACTCGCGGGACGGCATCGCGTCAATGAGCACCGCGGCCACCGACTGCATGCCGGGACTTACCCAGACCTGCCTCTCGAGGCTCGCCATCATCAAGCCCGCCCAGTAGACGGTTCCTCGCCCGGTGGACTGCGTGGAATCGACGGCCGCGACCCGTATGTCGTCGAGAAGCCCGCGGTAGGATTCCGCCAGTCGCTGGTTGGCCTCCGGCGTCGTCGACGCGCCCGGCGTGAAAAGCTCGTCCGTGTACCCCGCCCCCAGAAGAAGTTGAAGCCCGGTCCACATGTACTCGCTCAGCGCCATGTCGTGCCGCGACAGGGCCCCTCCGAGCGCCAGCGTCATTTCACCCAGCCCACCGACCCCTTCTGCCACGTCGCGAAGGCTTGGTCGATCGCCTTCGTCGCCCGTATCCATCGCGTTCAGCCGTTCGAACCCTGCCTCCATGTCGCGCCACGCCTCGTCGGTGACAGCCGAGAAGACGGTCGCTCGATCCGGATCCACGACCCCGTCGGCGGGTGGCGTGAAGGGATGCATGTACTCGAGGCCGCCGAGGTGCCGCACTCCACGGTCCATGGTGGCGGTGCTCTCGACCATCTTCTCGCCCGTATCCTTCATCAGGAACCAGTACCCGACAAACCCGAGAATCAGGGCCAGCGCGATGACCGCGACGATGGCGAGGCCGATGCCGCCGGCTTCGCGCGGGAGACGGTAACCCGGCCTGTGGGATGGTCCGTGATCCGGCATAGCCCCGTAGCCGCCGCAAGAACCATGACCCCAACTGCCCAATCCCTCGCGGCCCGGCCGGTGCGCTCGGGAAGCTTGACGTGAGGCTCCCCTCCCCTTATCATAACCATCGTTATGCAGTTTGATGGTCAGCCGCGCGGCGGACGAGCCCTTTCTCCGATCGCGGTCATCGGGGCGCCGACGAGCATCGGCATACGTCCTTACGATGACGGGACCGCGCGGGGTCTCGACCAGGCGCCCGGGGTTTTCCGCGAGCTGGGGCTGCTCGAGCGGCTCGGGGCCGAGGACCGGGGCGACGTCCGGCCGCCTCCCTATCGCGACTTCGAGCTCTCGCCAGGCAGCCCGCGCAACGAGGCCCAGGTCGTCGAGTACTCCGGCGCGCTCGCCGAGCACGTGGCGGCGGCGATCGAGGCGGACCGCTTCCCGCTCGTCCTGGGCGGCGACTGCAGCATCGTCCTCGGCTCGCTCCTCGGGCTCAGGGACCGGGCCCCGATCGGGCTGGCCTACGTGGACGGGCATTGCGACTTCGCGCTGCCCTCGTTCTCGACCACGGGCTCCGTAGCCGGGATGGCGCTCGCCTTCGCGGTGGGCCGCGGCGACGGACCGCTCGCCCGGCTGGCCGGCCCGGAGCGCCTCGTCCAGGAGTCGGACACGGTCGTGATCGGGCGCAGGGACGAGTTCGAGGAGCCCTTCTACGGCCGCCACTCCGTCCGGTATTCCGACATCCTGGACATCCCCTGCGAACGGATCGCCCGCGAGGGCGTGGCCGAAGCGGCCGCCTCCGCGCTCGAGCGGCTGGCGTGGCCCGGTCTCGCGGGCTTCTGGATCCACCTCGACGCCGACACCCTCGACCCGGCCGTCATGCCCGCGGTCGATTCCCCGGACCCTGGCGGCATGCAGCTGGACGAGCTGGCCGAGCTGGTGGGAATTCTCGCCCGGCACCCAAAGAGCCTGGGCCTCAACCTGACGATCTACGACCCCGTCCTCGATCCCGACCGGAGCTGCGCGTCGCGGCTCGTGGAGTTGCTCGCGCGCGCTCTCGGCCCATCGACCCGCTGACCGTAGCGAGGAGGAGAGGATGATCGCTCGGATCTGGCACGGCCGCACCGCCGCCGCGGACGCCGATCGGTACGCGGATTTCGTGAAGGAGCGGGCAGTCCCCGACTACGGATCGGTCGACGGGCTCCGGAAGCTCTACTTCCTGCGGCGCCAGGAGGGCGCCGTCGCCCACTTCGTCCTGGTGACCCTCTGGGACTCGATGGAGTCGGTTCGCGAGTTCGCGGGCGAGCCGCCCGAGAAGGCGAAATACTACCCGGAGGACGACCGCTTCCTGCGCGAGAAGGAGGAATCTACCGCCCTGTACGAGGTGTTCTTCGAGAAGTAGCCGCCGACGCGACCTGATCTACTCGCGCCTGAGCGGCGGCGACTCGGCCCCGGCGATCTCGCCGTACGGCCGCACCTGCTCGGTGATCACCGCTTCGTCGCCGGCGATCACGATCAACATCCGCTCGTCGTCCAGGTAGTCGCGCGTCACGCGCTGGACGTCCTCGGGCGTCACCGCGAAGACGTTCTCCACGTAGTCGGTGAGGTAGGTGCGGTCAAGGCCGTGCAGATCGAGGAACCGGAGCTGATTGATGATGCTGGAGGGGGACGAGTTGGTGAGCACGAAGGTGCCAGCCAGGTAGTTCTGGATCCCCTCCAGCTCCTCCTCGCCCGGCGGCTCCGCCTGGAGGCGGTCGATCTCGGAGAGGATCTCCTTCAGCGACGCCCCGGTGAACTCGGTGGTCACGTCGGCGACCTCGGCCCAGTAGGCGTCCCGGTACCGGCTGGACACCTGGCTGAAGGGGGAATACGCGTAGCCCTTGTCCTCGCGGATGTTGGCGATGATCCGCGAGTTGAAGGATCCCCCCAGGAGCGCGTTGGTGACCTGGAGCGCCACCCAGTCGGGGCTCGAGGGATCGGGCACGGGCAGTCCCATGTAGACTGTGGACTGCACGGCCCCCGGCCGGTCGATCAGGTGGATGACCCGCTCGGTCACCGGCTCGGGCACCTCGGTCACCGGCGCCGGGCCGGCCTCCCACTCACCGAACGCCTCCCGGATCGCGGCTTCCACCGCCGTCCCGTCGAACTGTCCCGAGACATATAGGTGCGACCGCTCGGCGCCGATGTTGGCCTCGTAGAACGCGCGCACGTCCTCGAGGGTGTAGCCCCCCAGCATCTCCGGCGTCGGGAAGACCCGGCCGTACGGATGATCGGGATACATGAGGGCACGGAACCTCTCCAGCGCGATCTGCTGAGGCTGGCTGCTGGCGATCGTCACCTGGCGGATACGGTCCGCCTTCAGCCGGTCCAGCTCGGAGGCCGGGAAGGACGGGTTCAGGGCGACGTCCGCCACCAGCCGCACGAGCTCCGGAGCGAACTCCGACAGCGCGTCGCCGCCGATCGTGGTCTCGTCGGCACCGACGGAGACGTCCACTTCCCCACCGATCCCGGCCGCGTCGATCGCGAGCTGCCGTCCCGTGCGGGATGCCGTGCCCTCCATCATCAGGTCGCCCGTCAGATCGGCCAGCCACACCTGATCGGCGGCCTCGTTCACGTTCCCCGCCTGGACGGCGAGCTGGACGGTGACCTTGGGGAGCCAGCCGTACGGCGCCAGCGTGACCTGCATGCCGTTCGGAAGCGCGAAGGAGCGGGTCTCCGGGACGCGGAAGTCCCGCGGCTCACCCGGCGCGGGCGGCGTCTCCTTGCCGTCCTGCGCGAAGGCGGAGGCCGCCAGGGCCCAGCCGGTCAGCCCCAGGGCGGCGAACGTGATCGCCAGCCTGGGCGTTCCCGTCTGCCTCGGGAGGAGGCTCCTCATCGCCCCGCTGGCGCCGCGGCGGATGGCGGCGCGGCCCCCGGCACGATCTCGAGCACCGAGCGGTTGGTCGGCCGCAGGTATTCCTCGGCGGTCGCGAGCAGAACCTCGGGCGTCACTTTCGCGAACTCCGCCTCCAGGCGGTTGATCCGCGCCGGGTCGTCGTCGAACAGCGCGAACGACGCCAGCAGGTCGGCGCGGCCGAAGCCGAAGAATCCCGCGGTGGTGTCGTAGAGCAGGGAGCGGCCCTTGATGCGGGCGCGCTCCAGCGTTTCCGCGTCGACCGGCGTCGTCCGCACCCCCTCGACGACGCTGTCCACGACCGCCAGGATCGCGTCGGCCGAGGTGCTGGCGTCGTGGAAGAGCGAGGCCGTCCACAGCATCGGTCCGTTGTAGTTGAACATGTTGCCGAGCCCGATGTTGATGCCGCCGCTGACCGAGCCCGTCATCCCCCGTTCGCGCACCAGAGCCTCGTGGAGGAGAGCATCGTCCCCCCGGAGCAGGATGAGATCGAGGAGCCCCATCGCATACCACTCCGGCGTGTTGCGCTCCGGGACGTGGTAGGCGAAGGCGAGCGCCGGCCGGGTGGCCAGCGAGTCCACCTTCTGGACCCGGATCTCTTCTTCCTGGCGCGGCTCGGAGAGGTCCGGCAGCGCCGGTACGTCGGCCGCGGGGATGTCGCCGAAGTACTCCTCGATCCACGCCATCGCCTGCTCCGGCTCGAAATCGCCGACGATGACGAGGGCCGCGTTGTTGGGAGCGTAGTAGGAGTCGAAGAAGCTCTGGACGTCGGTCAGCGTGGCGGCGTCCAGATCGTCCAGCTCGCCGTAGAAGTTGTGGGCGTTGTACCAGTTCCGGTTCGCGATCTGGGGCATGTCGAGCCACGGGAACCCGCCGTACGGGCGGTTGAGGACATTGACCCGGACCTCGTTCTTCACCACCCCCTGCTGGTTGGTGAGCTCCGCCTGCGTGATCGCGAGCCCGCGCATCCGATCCGCCTCCGCCCACAGCATGGTCTCCAGGGTATGGGCCGGGACGATCTCGAAGTAGTTGGTGTAATCGAAGCGCGTCGAGCCGTTCAGGACGCCGCCGTTCGTCTGCACCACCCGGATGAACTCCATCTTCCCGAGATTCTCCGAGCCCTGGAACATCATGTGCTCGAACAGGTGCGCGAACCCGGTCCGGTCCCGCGGCTCGATCCGGAAGCCGATGTTGTAGTAGACGGCGACGGT
This sequence comes from Gemmatimonadota bacterium, assembly GCA_050732875.1. Taxonomy (GTDB): domain Bacteria; phylum Gemmatimonadota; class Gemmatimonadetes; order JACCXV01; family JAHWKZ01; genus DASRVA01. Next base: position 8,563 of record JBOHRQ010000054.1, read on the forward strand.
TACGATCGGCGCGGTCGTGTCAGGTGAGAGGACGACCTTGAGCCCGTTGTCGAGCTTCCGGTAGTCGACAGGGATGTCAAGCGAGCCAGTAGACTCCTGGGTCGCGGCCGGCTCCTGCCCGGAGACCGGGATCGCCGAAAACAAGGCCAGGGAGACGGCCGCCACTGAACGGAGCGAGCGCGACACGGCCTCCATTCTGTCGCCGGTAGCGCGACTTGGCAAGATCGGACGATCCATCGCCATTGCCTGGATGGACGAGGCCCATCTCACGGACGTTCAAGTCCCGGCCAAAATCCTGCGCCCACCGGTGATCGAGGATCACTCAGGCCAGCGAGGAACTTCACGGAGCCGCTCCCAGCTCGCCCAGCTTCTCGATCGCGTTGTTGTTCTCGGGATTCAGTTCGAGCGAGCGCCGGTAGTTCTGGATCGCCGCGTCGCGGTCGCCTGCCACCATGTACGCCTCACCCAGGCTGTCATAGACGTTCCACGCCTCCGGATGCGTCTCGACATTGAGCTCGAAGAGAGCGATCGCCGCCCGCGGATCGGTCTCCAGGACCTCGTAGCCCAGACGGTTGAGACCGCCCTCGGGCAAGATGAGGTGCTCCCTGTCACTCTCCCGGGCGACCCGGAACATCGCGACACCCTCGCCCCCCCGGCCTTCGCGCACCAGCTCCAGGAATCGCGCCTGCTTGGCCACGAACGGGTGCGTCTCGGGACGGGAGATCGTCCACACATACGCGGCCAGCGCCTTCATCTGCTCGCGGTCGACGTTCATTCCCCCGCGGGGGTGCATCTCGAAAGGCCTCGGGGACACCGCCTTCATCTCTTTCTCCGATACGCCCCAGAAGATCGTCTCGAAGATCCCGACGAAGTCGCCCTCGCTGTGGAGCCATTCGATGTCGGAGAGGTCGGGCGCACGCTCGCCGACGCCGCGTCCCGCGATGGCGTGGCAGGCGGCGCAGCTCCCGCCGTTGTAGAGATTGCTCCCGTCGAGAACGCGCTGTGGCGTAACGCTGTCGGGGACGACCACGGCTTCCTGCGCCCGGCCGGCTGCGGGCATCAGCGCGGCGATGACGGTCACTATCGCGCGTACAGCCTGGCGCATGGTGCAATCTCCTTTGCTCGGCCGTAGGGTCCTAGCGGTAGGATGCTGCCATTCTGGCGAGACGCGCGTCGATCTCCGCCTTCGGATGCCACCGCCCCCGCACCATCACCCCTGCGATCTGCGACACGTTCGCGATGTCTTCCAGCGGATCCGCGCCGAGCAGGACGAGATCCGCGCGCTGGCCGGGCGCGATCGTCCCGAACTCGTCCTCGTTCGCGAAATACTCCCCCACATTGCGGCTGCCGCTCGCCAGGATTTCGTACGGCGTCATCCCGGCCGCGGCCATCGGCGGGAGCTCGTGGTGGATCGAAAAGCCGGGAACGCTGAAGACCTGCGGCGCGTCGGTACCCATGAGGATCGGCACATCCCCCTCGTGCAAGGCTCGGAGGATGCGCATGCGGTTGTCGATCACCGTGCGGGAGATGGCCGGATCGAGGTCGGGATCGGCGAGCTGCTCGCGGTAGCTGGCCGTCCACGCCTCGACCCTGTCGGGCGGCATGTAGCGAAGCTCCTCGTAGGCGGTCAGCGTTTCCAGCGGATGGATCGCGAACAGGGTCTCCCAGAGCGCCATGGTCGGGACCACCCAGGCGCCCGCATCACGGGTCCTTTGGACCGCCTCCTCCAGGCGGGCCGGATCGACCGGACCCCGATCGCCGTCCAGGTACTCGAGGTAGCCGTCGAGGTGCTCGACCGTCTCGTGCCCCATCTCGAGCGCGTGGGCGAGCCCCACGTCCTCGGGGATGTGGCCGACGAAGCGGATCCCGGCCGCGCGCGCGGCAAGAGCCATGGAGTCGTACTCGGCGCGGGTCAAGCCCGGATGGACCTTGAGCAGGTCCCACCCGGCCGACGCCTGCTCGCGGACCATCTCCGCCGCCTGGGCAGGCGAATCAACCGAGTTGCCGCTGAAGCTGGGACCGGCCAGATAGAGGGTCGGGGCGACGATCGCCCCGGAGTTCGCCTCGGCCTTGAGCTCGAGCTGCCCCGGCGCACCGAGGACCCCGCGCACCGTCGTGGCGCCGTTGGCCACGTAGAGGAAGAGAACGTTCTCGACGAGCTCGCGCGAAGCGCTGGAGGGCGGGATGTGCCCGTGCATCTCGGCCAGGCCCGGGATCAGCCAGCGCCCCGTGCCGTCGACCACCGTCGCGCCCGGCGGGATCTCGACCTCCCCTGTCGGACCGACCGCCACGATCCGTTCCCCCTCGACCAGGACCGTGTGATCCTCCAGGAAGCGCTCGGAGTCCATCGGGATCACGGTGACGTCGGTGAAGGCGATCGCATTCTGCGAGGCAGCCGCGGGCTGGGCATCGGCGTCGCTGTCCCGGGTCTGGGAGCAAGCCGGAATAGGAAGGACCAGGAGAAGAGCGAAAAGCGTGCGTCGCATGGCTTCCCTTCGGCGCGGGATTTCAGGGACCACCACTGGTCTCCCCCGGTACGACGGAGGATGACGGGGGGACGTTCAACTGCTGCGGACCCTGTCCATCTCGAAAGTCAGTCGCTTCCGCTCGTATCTTGATCTGGAGGAGGCAGGAATTCCGGCCGGGCCAGGAATCGCTCCGGGTCCTCGACCGCGAAGCCCACGTTCTTGTAGTCCTTCGTGTTTCGGGTTAGCAGCACATCCACTCCCGCATGCGAAGCACACCTCGCTTGCAGGGCATCCTCGAAGTCCGACCAGCCGAGGTCCAGCGCCTGCGTGAGCCGGTCGTGATCCACGGCCACGACCTCGAGCAATCTGATCAGAAGTCTGATTGCTTCGTACGCCGCGTCACGACCTTTCTGCTTGTCGACGAGATAAAAGACGGTGGGAAGCGAATGCGCAGCGATGTAACCCCGGATGATTCCCACCTCGGCGTGGCTCAACGCGCCACTCGAGGCATCCACGTGTGGGGCACGCTCCTCGATGACTTCCAGCAGGACATCGATATCGAAGAGCACCCGGGTCATCGACCGTATTTCTTCTCCAGATGGCGTCGATACTCCTCCCGACCACCGCTCGGCCGGCTGAGGCCTCGAAGACGGGCCACGATTTCAGGCGTCCTACCCGATGAGCGCTTACCGTGCGTGTGCAGCCGCTCGAGGAAGCCCTCGACCAACTCCGAGATACTCGCCCCGTGCTCTCTGGCGAATTCTTTCGCACGCTCGACAACCTGCCGGTCGATGCTGAGCGTGAGCTTGGTCTTGCCCATATGAACCTCCTCGGAGAATACGTATTAGATGAGAGATATATACGTATCCCAACATCTGGGGGTCAATGGTAACTCGCTCAGCTCCTGGTTGAGAGACGCGGCCCGGGACAAGCTGGAGGCCGAGCCGGACAGGATGGAGCTCGATACCCGTGAGAAACTGAGTGCCTTCTTCGAACGGTGCGACGCCCTCGAGGAAGGTCGAGGGCCGGAGCCGGAGTGGGATGAGCATCTGCAGGTCATCGAAGCGTCCCGCCGCTCGGGCGTGACCGATACGTGACGTCAGGGAAGTGATCTTCGTCGACACCAATGTCTTCATGTACGCGGTCGGCCGGGATCATCCATTGAAGACGCCCGCGCGCGACTTCTTCGAGCGGAAGCTCGTGGACGGGACGCCGCTGGTCACCTCGGCGGAGGTGCTCCAGGAGTTCCTGCATGCCTTCCTTCCCGTGGGCCGTTTCGAGACCCTGGATGCGGCTCTTTTCCTGGCCGAGGAGCGAATGTCCCAGATCTGGTCGGTCGAGCCCGAGGACGTGCAGTCGGCTCGCCTCCTCTTCTCTGCCCATCGCGGGCTCAAGCCCCGCGATCTCCTGCATCTCGCCTGCTGCCGGCGCCGTGACGTGAGCCGCATAAAGACCTGGGATCAAGGCCTCGCCGCCGCGGCAGCTCGGGTTGAGTGAGGGTCGGGAAGTCCGACCCCGAAGGCTGTACCTTCCGTTGCCCATGCCCGACATGATCGCCTTCGACGCCGACGACACGCTGTGGCGGAACGAGGATCTCTATCGCGACACCGAGGCCGAGTTCCGCGCGCTCCTTTCCCGCTACCATGACCCCGCCTGGATCGACGAGCGCCTCTACGAAGCGGAGGTCCGAAACCTTCCCCACTTTGGCTACGGGATCAAGTCGTTCGTCCTCTCGATGGTGGAGACCGCGATCGAGCTCACCGAAGGGCGCATCACGGGCGCGGAGATCCAGCGCGTGATCGAGCTCGGGCGCACTATGATCGCGGCGCCCGTCGTCCTCCTCGACGGCGTCGAGGAGACGGTCGCCGCTCTCGCTGAGCGCCACGACCTCATTATCGTCACCAAGGGGGATCTCCTCGAGCAGGAGAGCAAGGTCGAGCGCTCGGGGCTCCGCGATCACTTCCGCGGGGTCGAGATCGTGAGCCGCAAAGAGCGCTCGACCTACGAGCGGATCGCGGGACGGCGCGGGATCCGGCCCGAGGACTTCGTCATGGTCGGCAACTCGCTCCGCTCGGACGTCCTTCCCGTCGTGGCCATGGGCGGGCAGGGTGTCCACATCCCCTACCACACGACCTGGGCCCACGAGGAGGTCGACGAGGAGGAGCGCGCCCGTCACGTCTACGTGGAGCTACGATCGATTCGCGAGCTGCCCGATTGGATCGCGAGCGAGGTCGCCGAGCGCCGTGGCGGCTCTTCGTGTTCGAATCGCTCGGCGAGCGGCAACTGAAGGGCGTCGAGCCGATGGAGCTCCTCCAGGCGTGGCGATCGGGGCATGGGAGGAGGAAGTCCCGCCCACGGGCGCGACGTCGTAGGAGGGACGCTCGAGTCAGTCTCGTTCGGCCGTTCCATTTTTTTGAACGTCTGCGCCTGCGATTTATTTCTGATCCGACCGGTCGAGAATCCACTCTGTCAGGAGCTCGACGAACTCAGCGTTCAGCCGAAGGTCCTCCTGGGTGGCGTCGGCGGCCCAGAGGGCGTGACCGGCTCCCGCGAAGACGCGGATCGTGGCGTCGTCGTGCCCGGCCAGCGCCGCCTCGAGGCGATGGACACTCTCGGCGACCGGGACGTTGTCGTCTTCGTCCTCTTCGCCGTAGGCAACCAGAATTGGGACGTCCACGTCCTTCCAGTAAGGAATTGGATCGTAGGTGCCATTGAGCCTCGCCCAATCCCAGATCGGCGATTGGGGGCTGTCTGGGAATCCCTCGGCGATCTCCTGCCACGGCTTGCCCTCGGCCGACTCGATGGCCTGGGCGTAGGGCTGCCACTCGCCGGCTTCCACGTAGCCCTCGGCGAGGCGCTGGATCTCGACAACCGCCTCGACCGCTTCCGGGGAGAGGCCCGCTTCCCGCGCGGTGTTCGCGATCTCGTGGCGGATTTGTTCGGCCACTGTCACCGCCGCACCCGAGACGTCGACGACCCATGCGACGTCGGCGATAGCCGCGGCGAGCGGCGCGATGTGGCCGCCCTGTGACAGGCCAACGAGTCCCACATAGCCGATCTTGGGATTCGCCTGCACCCTTTCGACGGTGGCCAGCGCGTCCCTCGCCAGGACCTCGAACGAGGCGCTCAGCCATTCACCGCCGGACTCGCCCGAGCCGCGCTTGTCCGGGAGCAGGGTCGCAATTCCCGCGCGGGCGAGGGTTTGTGCGACCGTGCGAGCCCAGAGGTTGGTGCGGTCGCTGTCCCCCGAGCCCTGGATTATCACCGCACCTGGAAACGGGCCCACGCCGTCCGGGATCAAGAGCAGTCCCGTCAGCTCGACACCATCCGGGGCCTGGAACTCTATTTCTTCGACCTGCCAGGTCGTGTCGGCCTGTCCGGTCGCGAGGGCGGGAATGACCAAGCTGGCGAGTACACCGAGAGCGGCAGATAGCAGGAGTACGCGCATGCATTCCTCCGGATATGAAGAAGTTCGGCGATGTCGGGGAAACCTAGCGGGCCGCCCCGTCCGATTCTTGATCGGCGGAAGCGCCGCCGGTACCGGCGAAGCCATGCCGGCGGCGATACTCCGAGGGCGAGAGACCGGTGGCGCGCCGGAAGCTGCGCGAGAAATGGCTGTGGTCGGCATAGCCGAGCCGGTGCGCGAGGCGGCCGATCGGGAGCCCCGTTTGACCTAACGTTTCCGCGGCACGCTCGATCTTGATCCGACGCGCGTACTCGCCGATCGAGCAGCCGTGGCGGCCGCGGAAGACGCGCGCCAGGTGGACCGGGTGAATCCCGATCTCCGCTGCGATCTCGCCCAGGCCCGGCGGGTTGGCGGGATCGGCGCGAACCATCTCTACGGCGCGATCAACCCAACGGGGCGCAGGGCGCGGAACGCGGCCTTCGAACCGCAGGGCGTCGGCCAGAAGCGCCAGCGCCAGCCCTTCGATCGCCAGGCGGCCCACGGGATCGCTGGCCCGGAACTCGTCATACAGGTGACGCGCGAGCCAGTTCGTTCGCTGGCGACGGAAAACCACCGAAGCCTGAGGCAGGCACCCCGCCTCGGATATCCTCCCCAGCCATCGATCATCCAGTTCCACGTTGAAGCACCGGCTCGGAACGCGACCAAAGCGGTCGGAGTGCCCGACTCCCGGCGGATGGAAGATCAGGGTGGCCGAATCGCACTCGCGCTTCCTGAAGCCGTCACGCTCCATGAAGCCGCCGCGGACGACGAGACAGAAATAGGCCCGCTCATGGTTGTGGCTCGGGAGCGCCTCACCGGGCCGGTAGTCCACCTCGGTCAGCACGAGCCCGTCGATCTGCCGGCGGTCGCGCTCGGCTCCGTAAAACGTTCCTTCCGGAAGCGTGATCAAGTGTCCCTCCGTTCCCCGAGCCCGGATGCTATACGGATACCGAAGTCGCACCGAGCGTTCAAGCGTTGTGAGATGGCAGGGCGGACCTTCAAGGGCGATGGCTACCGTTCACATCAATTCCACATCGAGGAGTTCCCGTGAAACGAGCTTCGTTGATCATCCTCCTCGTCCTGATCGGCCCCCGACCGGCATGGAGCCAGGAATC
>JBOHRQ010000055.1:0-15478 GCA_050732875.1 Gemmatimonadota bacterium
AGCCGATCATCTACTGCGCCAATGTGAGCGAGGCGGTGATCGCCCGGGCCGTGCGCGACCCGGGATCGGTGCCCGAAGTGGCCGCGCTCGCCGGGGCGGCCACGCGAGAGGGGGCCGGCCTGGTGGAAGTGTGCGGCGATCTGGAGGCCGAGCTGGCCACGCTGTCGCGCGAGGACCGCCACGACTTCCTGGCCGAGCTGGGGCTTCCCGAATCGGGCCTGCGGCGCATGATTCACGCGGCCTACGATCTCCTTGGGCTCCAGACCTTCTTCACGACCGGCCCCCGGGAGACCCGCGCCTGGACGATCCATCAGGGTGACACGGCGCTCGACGCCGCCGGCGAGATCCACACCGACATGGCGCGCGGCTTCATCCGCGCCGAGATCGTCGGCTGGGACGACTTCCTGAAGGCCGACCGGTCGCTCCAGCGGGCGCGCGAGCTGGGGCTGGTCCGCAGCGAAGGGCGGGACTACGTCATGGTAGACGGCGACATCGCCCTGATCCGGTTCAACGTGTAGCACCGCTCTCGCCGGGAAGAGGTCGTACAATCGAGTGGACGGCGTTCTAGACGGCTCGCCGGGGTCCGAACACGCTTGAAGGAGCGAGGGGGGCATTCACTCCACCCAGGAGGCATCCCATGAGACGCACGTTCGTCACCTTCACGCTGGCGGCGGCCGTCACCGCATGCTCGAACCAGGCGTCCCCGACCGACGCCCTTTCGTCCGACGCGCTCGAGCCGGCATCCGCGGCGTTCACCATCAACATGCTCGACCGCTGCGAGCCGGCGTCGTTCAACGCGGCCGTGGGGCCGGGTACCTGCGTCGGGGACGGGAAGGTGACCTTCGGCGCGTTCATCGCCGAGCTCGAGAAGAAGCAGACCCATCATCAGTGGCGCTTCCAGCCGACCCAGGTTGCCCTCAAGGAGAGCCGGCCGATCTCGGTGGTGAACGTGGGGGGTGAGACCCATACCTTCACCCCGGTCGCCGCGTTCGGGGGCGGCTTTCTGCCCGATCTCAACCTCCTCTCCGGCAACCCCGTGCCGGCGCCCGAGTGCCTCGACTTCGGGTCGATCGCCTTCCTCCCCGCCGGCAGCGTGACGCCGCTGGCGGGCCTTTCCGAAGGAGCGCACCTCTTCCAGTGCTGCATCCACCCATGGATGCGGACCACCGCGAAGGTGCACCGCTAGGAACCGACCCCGGCAGGTACTCCAGGAACCCGCCGGTTCGGGAAAGGATCGCCGTTAAGGCGCCGCCTGGCGGCGCGCCTCGAAGGGCCCCTGCATCGCCTGTCGGGAGATGTTCGGGAAGTCGCGGACGATCTCAGCCTGGCCGGTGATCGAATCGCCCGCCTGCGAGACCTGGCCGACGTGGATCCAGTCGTCGTCGCCGATCGCGAACCCAACCACATCGCCCCGTACGTTGCCGTTCAGGATGGGACGCGTGCCGATGGAATCGGTGGACGACTCGTCCTGGAAAGCGCACACCAGATCGCCTCCGGAAGCCATGCCGCTGAAATCCAGGCTATCCTGGATGAAGGTGAGCGTGACGCCGTCCGCCGCGCAGGTCGCGATCGTGTTCTCCACTTCGACGGAGTAGCTCCAGACGCCGTCCACGTCCGCGGGAGGGCCCGGGTCGCCGTCGAGGAGGTCGGTCTCGGTATCGAGGCAGGCGGTCGCGAGGGGAAGCAGGGCGACGGAAACGAAGGCGCGATGGACGATCCGCATCCGAGCTATCATACACCCGATCGGGTGGTCCCCGTCAACCTTCGGGACCTCGCGGTTTGACGCGGCCGTCTCATTCCGTCATAATCGGGGCAGGCCCGTTTCCCCTTCCGGGGGTGGTCAGGATCATTCAGCGCTGTACGCTCCTCCTTCTTTTTCTCCTGCCGGTCGCTCCGCTCGGCGCCCAGACCGTGAAGGGACGGCTTCTGGAGGAGGGGAGCGGCCGGCCCGTCGAGGGCGCCTTCATCCTGCTGGTGGACGAGGCAGACCGTCAGCGGGCGGCCGCGCTGACCGACCCCCAGGGCCGCTTCTCCATCCAGGCGCCCGGTCCCGGCGACTACGGCCTCAAGGTCGAACGGATCGGATACCGGAGCGCCCGGTCCCCACTCTTCCCTCTGGAGGCCGGTGCGGTCGTCGAGCGCGACCTGACCGCACCGGTGGAGGCGGTACTTCTGGCCGGCATCACGGTGCCGATGGAGGAGCCGCGCTGCGAGGCCAGCCCGGAGGAGAGCGAGCGGCTGGCCGAGGTGTGGGAGGAGGCGCGCAAGGCCCTGGCGGTCACGGCCTGGACGCAGAGCCGGCAAGCCTTCCGGATCGAGATCCGCCGCTACCAGCGCCAGCTGGACGCGAAGACGTTCCGGGTCCGCCAGGAGACCTCCGAGGAGCGGGTCGGCTTGAACCGGGGGAGCCCCTTCGTCAGCCGGCCCGCCGCGGAGCTGGCGGCCGCGGGCTGGGCGGAGTTCGGTCCCGAGATGGTCCAGTACTTCGGTCCCGATGCCGAGGTGCTACTCTCCGATGTTTTCCTCGACCGCTACTGCTTCCGGCTCGAGGAGGCTTCCGGCGACGACGGGCTGATCGGTCTCGCCTTTCGACCCGAGGAACGCGGCGAGGCGGTCGACATCGAGGGCGTCCTGTGGGTCGACGAGGCCTCCGCCGAGCTGCGGTTCCTCGATTACGACTACGTGGGGCTGCCGTGGCGGGTGGGCGAGGGCCAGGCCGGGGGGCGGATCGAGTTCGAGCGCCTTCCGAGCGGGGCCTGGATCGTGTCGCGGTGGAGGATCCGGGCGCCGGCCGTCGAGCGATCCCGGGGCCGTGAGTACGAGGTGAGCGGCGGAGTGGTTCGATCCTATAGCGGCGGTCCGCCGCGGGACAGAGTGAGCGCGGTGTTCGAGACGGGCGGGGCGGTGGAGGAGATCCGGACCGAGGCGGGAGCGCTGCTGCGCTCGTCCGAGACGGCCGGTTTGGCAGGCATGGTCATCGACTCGACCCGGGGGGCGCCACTCGCCCGAGCGGAGGTCCGCCTTGCCGGGACCGGACACCACACGGTTACCGACGGCGCGGGTCGGTTCCGGCTGGGCGGGCTCCCCGGCGGGGATTACACGCTGGCGGTGACGCATGCGCGCCTGGATTCGCTGGAGCTGCCTCCTCTCAAGCGTCCGGTAGCTCTGCAGGCCGGCCACACCGAAATGGCCGATCTCGCGATCCCCTCTCTCTCCACCATTCTGGCCGCTGCCTGCGAGGGCGAGCGCTACCCCGCCACGACCGTCCTGGTCGGCATGGTCCGGGATTCCGCGAGCGGGATCCCCCTGCCCGGGGCCGAGGTGGCCCTTTCGTGGAATCTTCCCGATCCGGCCCGCATCGAGGTCCAGGCCGACAGCCGGGGACGCTACGCCGCCTGCCGGGTGCCGGCGTCTGGACGGGTCACGGCCGAAGCCCGGTTCCTCGACCGTCTTGGACAGGCGACGCTGACGATGCCGGGAGAGGGCGAGCCCGTCCGTCACGACTTCGCGCTGGCCGGAGAGGCCGCCCTGGCGGCACGTCGGGAATCCCGGGTTGCCATCGAGACCCGTGAAGCGGGGGGGCGCACCACCATCGTGACCGGCCGGGTGACGAGCGACGAGACGAGGCGGCCGCTCGGCGGGGTACAGGTCGCGCTGACGGGGGCGGGGATCGGGACCACGACCGACGAAGCGGGGCGTTTCCGCCTCGCCATCCCGCCCGGCGAGCACACCATCCAGATGATCCATTTGGGCTATCGGACCGGATACCTGCCGATGACGATGGCGTCAGGCGAGGAGGTTTCTCTCCTCGCCCGTCTCGTGCCGGAGCCCGTTCCAGTGGAGCCGCTGGCGGTGGAGGCGATTAGTCCGGAGTTCCTGGCCGACCGCCGGTCGGGGGTGACCACCTACCGGATCACCGCCAAGGAGATCGAGCAGGCGCCCGCGACGGGGATCGTGGAAGTGATCGCCCTCAGCGTGCCGGGGGCCGAGATCGGCCAGGATCCCGATACCGGCTGCAGGGTGCCCCTCTTCCGCGCGCCGGGCTCGGTCTCGGCGGCCAACACGCTCTCCCTGTCCCAGGGAGCGATCCGGCCGGCCCCCCCGAACTCCTTCCCGGCGCCCCTCGTCGTTGTCGAGGGGACGCCCCTCCTCAGCGCGTGCGAGCTCGCCACGCTGAATCCCGAGGACATCGAGCGGATCGACATCGTGCCAGGCCTGTTCGGGGTCTCCCGCTTCGGGGCGAAGGCCTCGGGTGGAGTGATTCAGATCGCGATCAAGGCCGGGATCGACCGGCAGCCCGACATCGAGGCGGTCCGCGGGAAGCCCGATGAGGCCCGGCCGCCGACCGACCAGCCCACCGAGAGGGTCCAGTAGAGGCCTGGCCGCCGGCGGTCCGGCGCGGTCAACGGCCTTGTAGGGCTTGTGAACGGCCTATATAGCGCTGCGAACGGTTGACACCGGCACCCGCGTCGGTTTAGGATACGGAAAAGGCCAGTTCCAAAACAGGAGACGCTCAGACGGTTGCGTTCCCCCACGACCGGCCGTCCCACTCGACGGGATTCCACCCCCACCGTTCCGGTGTGGGGGGCGGCGTACGCCCGCGTCTCGGGCTGGACTTCCCTCCCGCCAGCCCCATGGAAGCACACCACATCTCAGGAGGTAGGATGGAACAGAGGAGTGTAAGCCGCTCCTCGACAACCCGCCTGCTCGCCGTCGCGGCCCTCCTGGCCGCCTTCGTCGGCCTGTTCGCTCTCGCCGCCGGCTCCGCGTTCGCCCAGTCCACCGTGACCGGGCGCGTGACCGACGAGGCGGGGGCTCCGCTCGCGGGTGCCGAGGTCTTCATCCAACGCTTCCAGATCGGTGCCGTGGCCGACACCGACGGGAACTACACGCTGATCATTCCCGAGTCCCGCCTGACCGGCGGCCGGGCCGAGATCGGGGCCCGGCTGCTCGGCTACCGCTTGTCGACCCACTCGATCAACCTCACCCCGGGGGACCAGGCCCAGGACTTCTTCCTGCAGCTGGATCCCCTCGAGGTGGACGCGATCGTGGCGGTCGGCCAGGGACTCGAGCGTCGCCGGGAGACGATCGGCGCCACCGTCAACACCGTGTCCGCCGAGGAGATCAACGCCACACAGGAGACGAACCTCGTGGCGGCCCTGGCGGGCAAGGCGCCCAACGTGATCGTCACCGAGTCGAGCGGCGAGCCCGGAGCCGGCTCCTACATCAACATCCGGGGTCTCAACACGTTGGGCGGCGCCCAGCCTCTCTTCATCGTGGACGGCGTGCCGGTCGACAACTCCTCGGTCAATCTCGAGGGTCAGACGGCCGGCGTGGTGGAGTCGAACCGCCTGGCCGATCTCAACCCCGAGGACATCGAGTCGGTCGAGATCCTGAAGGGCGGGGCCGCGGCCGCGGTCTATGGCGCCCGGGGCGCCAACGGTGTCGTGATCGTCACGACCAAAAGCGGCCAGAGGGGAGCAGACGCCCGGGTGTCTTACAAGGTCTCGGCCACCTACGACGAGGTGACCTCTACGGTTCCCCTTCAGCAGTCGTTCGGACGAGGCCTCATCGACATCGACAACCAGAGCCAGCTCGCCTCGTCGACGAACACCACGAGCTGGGGGCTGCCCCTCGGGGGTGCGGAAACCTTTAACCATGCCACGGAGCTCTACCAGACAGGTCACACTTACGACCACGACGTCCAGTTCTCGGGTGGGAGCGACAGGACGACGTACTTTCTCTCTCTGGGGCGCACCGATCAGAGGGGCGTGATCGTCGGGCATTCGGAATACGAGAAGACGTCTGTGCGCCTCAAGGGCGCGCACGACTTCCGCGACAACCTGACGATCGGCGGGAACTTCGCCTATACGGACGCCTTCATGGACGCGATCCAGAAGGGGTCGAACATCAGCGGCATCCAGCTCGCGGCCCTGCGCTCACCGCCCGAGTTCAACAACTGCAAGCCCGATCCCTTCGACTGCTACCTGACCCCGGAAGGGCTCCACTTCAGCTACCGGAATCCGAATCCGACGTCTCTGGAACAGGGTCGTGGTTATGACAACCCGTTCTGGATCGCCAACGAGATGCCGAACACGTCCGACGTCAACCGGACGTTCGGCAACGTCGACGTGGATTGGCAGCCCTTCAACTGGCTGCAGGTCAACTACACGCTGGGGACCGACTACTGGGCCGACGACCGGCTGTCCCTGCGTCCCAAGAGCTCCTCGGACTTCCCGGTCGGGAAGCTCATCCGCGCCGACTACTTCAACCTGATCATCGACTCGAGCCTGCTGGCCACCCTGACGCGGGAGTTCAGCCCCGACTTTTCGGGCAGCTTGACGCTCGGCCAGAACCTGAACCACGAAGAGTTCAAGCAGACCGAGGTCGAGGGCACGGACGTGATCTTCGGCACCGACCAGCTCGATTTCGCGATCCAGAACGTCCCCAACGAGTTCCGGTCGGAAGTCCGGATCGAGGGCTACTTCGCCCAGGCCAACGTGGACCTCTACGACCAGCTCTTCCTGAACGCGGGGATCCGGGGCGACAAGAGCTCGACGTTCGGCCACGACGAGCGGTTCTACTATCCCAGCGGGAGCGTGGCGTGGGAGTTCAGCGCCAACCCGGGGATGCAGAACCTGGGCTGGTTCTCCTACGGCAAGGCGCGTCTCGCATACGGCGAGGTTGGCAAGGCTCCGACCGTGTTCGACAACGTGAGCGGGTTCGAGATCGAGACGATCACGGACGGCTGGCTCTCCCCGAACGGCCTCCGCTCCATCTACGCCGGCCTGGACGGCGTCGTGCGGGACGAAACGCTGGGCAACACCGAGATCGAGCCCGAGCTCACGCGCGAGTGGGAACTCGGCCTGGATCTGGCCTTCGCCGAAAACCGCGTCGGTCTGGGCTTCGTGAGGTACTGGCGGGAGACCGACGCCGCGATCCTCGACGTGCCGATCGCGCCGAGCACCGGTTTCATCGAGCTGCCCAGGAATGGGGCCGAGTTCGAGAACAAGGGCTACGAGGTGACGCTCGACGTCCGGCCGGTGCAGCGGTCGAACTTCCAGTGGGACGTGGGCGCGCAGTGGGGCATGAATGAGAGCTGCGTGACCGACCTCGTAGGAGCGGAGAGTGTCTTCCTGGCCGGTTTCACCGGATCCACCGTGTCGGTCGTCGGGCCGGACGATGTGGACGGCGACGGCGTCGCCGATGAGGACGGGTGCCATCCCTTCGGGGTCCATTACGGGGACGACTTCGTCCGCTTCGGGCGCGACATCCAGGTCGACGAGGTGAGCATCGACGAGGCCTTCACGGATGCCCCCGACGGCGCCCTCTACATCGGGGAGGACGGCCTTCCCCTCTATGATCCGACCAACCGCATCAACGGCGACGCCAACCCCGACTGGACGGCGAGCCTCCGCAACACGGTGACCCTCTTCAACAAGCTCCGGATCTCGGCCCTCCTTGACACCGAGCAAGGGAGGGACATCTGGAACGGCACCAAGGGAGCGCTCTTCTTCTTCGGGACCCACGGGGACACCGAGGCGTGCCACGGCACGGGTTGCTCCTTCGATTCCTTCCAGCAGTACATGAGCGAGGTCCTGAATCAGGACGTGTCGGTGGCCGGTCCCGGTGCCGGCCAACCAGTCACTCTCAACTGGGACAACTGGTTCGTCGGGGGCCTTGGGAGCGGCTTCACCGGCCCCAGCTCCCAGTTCATCGAGGACGGCACCTTCTGGCGCCTCCGCGATGTCTCGGTGAGCTACACGTTCGACCAGCCCTTCCTGCAGACGATCGGGTTCAGCTCGCTCGACGTGAAGGTGAGCGGCAGGAATCTGGCGGTGTGGACGGACTACACGGGCATCGACCCGGAGGCCAACCTGACCGACCAGACGACGGGCCGCGGGCTGGACTACTTCAACAACCCGCGCACCCGCTCGTACGTGTTCACCTTGCAGTTCAACCGCTAGAGAGGGAGGAGAGGATGCAAATGGGAATCGCTAGGCGCCTGCGCCGTGCGCTGGCCGTCGGGCTTCTCGGCTCCGGCTCTCTCGCGGCGTGTGATTTTGTCGAGCCGACGAGGGTGGACCCGAACCAGGTCCCGGACGCGTCAGTCGACCAGCTCTTCACCGGGATCCAGCTCAACACCTGGTTCCACGCCGAGGGCGCACTCAGCCGCTACACCTCGATGTGGATGCAGCAGATGACGGGCACCGACCGGCAGTTCGTCATCATCGGTCAGTACGTCTTCGACGAGGAGGCCGCCGACAGCGAGTTCAACACACTCTACACCGGCGGCGGACTGATCGACCTAAAGCGGGTCCTGGCCAGCGAGCGGCTCCAGACGCACCTGAACTACGCCGGGATCGTCAAGATCCACCAGGTGATGCTGTTCGGCATCGCGGCCAGCGTTTGGGGGGACATCCCCTACTCGCAGGCGGCGGATCCGGAGATCACCGAGCCCGTGCTGGACAACCAGCTCGACGTGTACGTGGCGCTCCTGACCCTGCTGGACGAGGCGATCGGGAACCTGCAGAGCGCCCCGGGTCCGATCCCGGTCGGCGCCGTGGACCTCGCCTTCGGCGGCGACGTCGCCAAGTGGCTCGCCGTGGCCCATACCCTCAAGGCCCGTATCCTCAGCCATCTGGCGGAGGTCGAACCCGGGCGCTACGGCCAGGTCCTGGCCGAGGCCCAGCAGGGAATCCGGAGCCCGGCGGGGAACTGGCGCGCCCTTCACAGCAGCGCCGCTACGGAGCAGAACCCGTGGTTCATGTTCCAGCGCGACCGTTCGGGGTACATCTCGGCGGGAGACTTCCTGGTCGAGCTCCTCAAAGCCCGGAACGACCCGCGACTCGCCGTCTACTTCTCGCCCGTGATGGGCGAGTTCGTCGGCGCGCCGATCGGCGGCAGCGGCGATGCTTCGTACCTGAACGAGGCCGCCGGATCCCCGGCTGCTCCCGACTTCAACTTCCCGCTCCTGACGTGCGAGGAGAACGCCTTCCTGGCCGCGGAGGCGGCGTTCCAGCTCGGGGACGCGGCGGGCGCCGCGATGTGGGTGGAGGAGGGCATCGCCTGCTCGGAGGCGTTCTGGGGGGTGACCCTGGCCCGCCCATCGGCGATCACGCTGGAGGAGATCATCACCCAGAAGTACATGGCGCTGTTCCTGAGCTACGAGCCGTGGAACACGTACAAGCGTACGTGTCTGCCGGCCATCCCGACGTTCGAGGGGTTGCCGCTGCCGGGACGGCTCTTCTACTCGGATGACGAGGCCGAGACGAACACCAACATCCCACCGGCGACCGCGCAGCCGGCGCGGAACGCAAACGACCCGAGCCCCTGTCCGTAGACAGGGAGATTCTGCGGTTGCGCGCGGTCTCGTTCTTGTGCCTTCCGGTCGCGTGCGTGATCCTGGCGGCGTGCGCGACCGGTTCGGCATCCGACGGCCAGGAAGAGGGGCCGGCTGCCGAGCAGGAGGTCGTGATCCGCGTGGAGAACGACCTCCTCCCTCGGCAGGAAGTTACCGTGCGGCTCTTCCGGCCGGACGGGACGCGGGAGATCCTGGGATCGGTTGGGCCGGGACAGACGCGCTCGTTCCGCATTCGGGAAACCTCGTACGCGGGCTCGTTCGCGCTGGTCGCCGAGAACAGCAGCGGCCAGGAACTGGTTTCCCGCCCGTTTTCGATCTTCCCCAATGACACGGTCGACTGGGAGCTGCGCTTGAACCAGCTGACCGTCGGCTAGCGCTGGAACACAGCCCGAGGAGCAGCGAATGCAGGACGCGAGGAACGGACGCCGGGCGCTCGGTCTGGGTCTCGCCAGCCTCCTGATCGGCGGCGGGTGTCACAAGTTCGTGCCCGTCGAGACCGGTCAGGATCTTGATCGAACCACGTACGTCCGCGCCAGCCTCGAGGAGCCCCGGTCGTTCCGCCTCGCCGACATCTCGCCCAACGCGATCCGGGTCGTGGAGGGCGAGGTGATCGGCTGGCGCGGCGACTCGCTGGGCCTCTCCGCCTTCCTGATGACCGGTCCCTCGGGCGAGTTCCTGCCGCGGGGTCAGACCGTCATGATCGGGCGTGGCGAGCTGGCCTCGCTCGAGGCGAAGCGCCTCGACGGGATCCGGACCGCGGCCGCGGTGGGCGGCCTGGTCGCACTCGGGAGCGCTACGGGCATCGCCTTGACGAGCGGGGGATCCGAAGGGGAGGCGGGGGACGGCGGGGGCGGCGAGCCCCAGTAACCCGGTCAGCCGCCGCTGACGGTGCGCCGCGCGGGCCGGGTCAGCTTCTCCGCGGGAACGGGCGGTCCCAGATGATTCCCCTGGGCGAGCCTGCAGCCGCGGGATTCCAGCCACGCGAGCTGGTCGGTCCGCTCCACGCCCTCGGCGATCAACGGAAGCTCGAGGCCGTGGCAGAGGCCGATCAGGCCCTCGACGAGCCGCGCCTGGGACTCGTCGCTTTCGAGCCCGGTGATGAAGCACCGGTCCACCTTGAGGAAGTCGACCGGGAAGTGGACGAGGTAGGCGAGAGCCGAGTGGCCGCGACCGAAGTCGTCGATCACGATCCTCAGACCCAGGTCGCGGAGCTTGCGCAGCGTGCGGGCGGAACCCTCCGGATCGCGGGTCGTGGCGCGCTCGGTGATCTCCACCGCCAGGCTCTCTCCCGCGATTCCCTCTTCGGCCAGCACGCCCTCCACGAAGGCCGGCAGCAGGGGGTCCTCGAGGGTCGCGGGCGAGATGTTCACCGACACCCACTCGTGCCTGGCGTCGTCCCGCCAGATCCGGGACTGGCGGACGGCGGCGCGGATTACCCAGCGGTCCAGCCGGCGCAGCATTCCGGACTGCTCGGCGATGGCGATGAACTCGGCGGCCTCGAGGAGGCCGCGCTCGGGATGACGCCAGCGCAGGAGGGCCTCGTACGCCAGCGGGACGCGCTCGGGAAGCCGGTGGATGGGCTGGTAGTACAGCTCCAGCTCCTGCCGCTCGAGCGATCCGCGGAGCTGCTCCTCGAGCCAGAGGGCCTCCCGGAGGGTGTTGCGGGCGACCGGTCGGTACAGGGCGATCCCGCTCTCCTCGGTCACCGACTGGTACATCGCCAGATCGGCGAGCGAGAGCAGCTCGTCGAAGCGCTCGCCGTGCTCCGGACACAGGGCGATCCCGATCCGGCAGTCGAGGTGGAACGCCTCGCTCCCGACCAGAAACGGGGTCGTGAGGCACTCCTTGAGGCCGCGCGCGGCCGCGAGCGCGTCCTCCTGCCGTGGCACGTTGACCAAGAGGACCGCGAACTCGTCCCCGCCCACGCGCGCCACGGTGTCCGAGGCCCGGACCCGCGACCTCAGCCGTTCGGAGAGCTCGGTGAGGACGCGATCCCCGGTCGCGTGGCCGAAGGCGTCGTTGATGCGCTTGAAGCGGACGAGGTCCAGGCACACCATGGCCATCCCGCCCTCCTCGCGCTTCGCCCGCAGAATGGACTTGGCCGTCATCTCCTGGAGCATCCGTCGATTGGCCAGGCCAGTCAGGGGATCGCGGAAGGCCATCCGCACGAGGTCCTCCTCGAGTCGCTTCCGCTCCGAGATGTCGATCGCCGTTCCTACGATGCAGGGCTCGCCGGTCTCCGGATCGTCCACCAGGGACGCGTTCTCGAGGGTCCAGACGATGTGCCCGTCGCGGTGGCGAAGGCGGAGGACGTGGTTGGTGAGCGTTCCCTTCTCGGTGACCTTGCGGACCCATTCCTCCCGGTCGCGCGGATCGGGATAGACGTCTCCGGCCGAGAGGTGGAGCAGCTCGTCGCGATCGTAACCGAGCATCCGCGCCATGGCCGTGTTGACGTCGCGGATCACACCGTCGAGCCCGACGCGGTAGACGCCGGCCACGTTGTGCTCGAAGAGCTGCCGGTAGGCGCGCGCGGAGATCTCCAGCGATTCGATCTGCTTCTTGCTTCGGCTGATGTCGCGGATGACGCCGGTGAAGAACCGGCGGCCCTCGGCCACGTATTCCCCGAAGGAGATCTCCGCCGACATCGTGGAGCCGTCGGCGCGCAGGACGGAAAGCTCCACCGCGTCCCAGGCCAGCCTTCGCTCGCCGGTGGCCAGGTAGCGGGCGAAGCCGGTCCTGTGCCGTTCACGGAACTCCTCGGGGATGATGGTGACGAGCGGCACCCCGATGAGGTCTTCGGGACGGTAGCCCAGCACGGGCCGCGTGGCGGGACCGGCATAGACGATGCTGCCATCCTCGTCGATCGTGAGGATGACGTCGGCCACGGAGCGGGCGACCGCTTCGAGGTTGCGGAGGATGGTGCGTCTGGACCCGGACATCGCATCCGGGACGGGAGCAATTCTCGTGCCTGCCATGAACCAACGATGAGGTTCAGCCTTAAATGATCACAAAATTGCTGTTGAACGGTTCATTCCAACGGGGTCGAAAGTGAGCCGAACATCGGCGCAACGTCGCGGAGCGGGTCCGACCGGCTCATTCCGCGTGCCAGGCCGGGGGTCGGTCGCCGTCCAGCGATCGATAGCGCTCGAGGAGCTCGCGTTGCCGCGAGCGTTCCGGTACGATCCGGCCGCGGAGGATGACCGTCTCGGCAAGCGTGGTGACCTCGAGCGGGTCCCCCGACCACACCACGACGTCGGCCACCTTGCCGGGCTCCAGCGATCCGTACCGATCGGCGACGCCGTAGATCTCGGCCGGCGTGAGCGTGATCGCGCGCAGGGCGGCGTCCGGCGAAAGGCCGAAGCGGACCGCGTTGCCGGCCTCCTGGGCGATCGTCGGCGCGCGGTGGTTCTCGAACGAGCTGAGGGCGATGGCGACCCCGGCTTCGGCGAGCCGGGCGGCGTTGTCGAAGCGCGCTCCCAGCCGCTCGAAAGAGGAGGGGAGGCTCGTCAGGGGCTTGAGGATCACCGGCACCCGGGCCTCCGCCAGCTCGCCGGCCACCATCCAGGCCTCGCTGCCGCCCACGATGACCGGACGGAAGCCGTAGTCGCGGGCGAGCGCGAGCACGGCTACGATGTCGCTCGCCCTATGGACTTCGACGAGGAGCGGCATGCGCCCCTCGAGGACGGGCTGGAGGGCGGCGAAGTCGAGGCGCGACGCGGAGAGCTCGCGCGAATCGCCGCTGTCGTAGGCGGCCCGGCGCGCGGCCCAGAAGCGGGCGTCCTCGAGGACCTCTCTCAGGCGCAAGGCGGCTCCGCCGCGCGCGCCGCCGGCCCGGGCGGCTCCCGCCTCGCCAAAAGTGGCGATCATCGCGACCCTGGGCTCGGCGATCATCTCGGCCGCCGAAGTCCCGGCGAGATCGATCACCGAAGCCTGACCGGCGATCAGCCCCCCACGCGGGCCGGTGGCCACGGTCGTGACCCCGCCCAGGCGGGCCCACGGAATGAGGGTCGAACGCGGGTTCAGGCCGTAGAGCGGATCGAAGGCGGCCGTCACGATGTCCTCGTCGTCCGCCAGTCGGTCGTCGTTCGTCGGGCGCACCTGATCCACCTCGATCAGACCGATCGAGGACCAGGGGTCGAACAGGCCGGGCGTCACCACCTTGCCGGCGGCGTCGATGACCTGGGCGGAGGCCGGGACCTCGACGCCCGTTCCCACCGCCGCGATCCGGCCGTCCTGGATGAGCACGGTGGCGCCTTCGAGCGGCGGGCCGGAGACGGGGTTGACCGTGCCGCCGACGATGGCGATCTCCTGCGCCGCGACGGGGGCCGTGACCACCGCGGACGCGGCGATGAGGACGGCCGACAGGAACCGCGCCCGGCGGCTCATCGCCCACCTCCGTTCCCGGACCCGGAAGATCGTGCGGGCGGCAGGATCCCGAGCTCGAAGTCGGTCGTCGGCTGCATCTGCTCGCGCGAGCGGTCGTAGACGAGCGCGCCGTCGATCCAGACCAGGTCGGCATGCGTGTAGACGCTGAACGGATCCCCCGACCAGATCACGACGTCGGCGTTCCTGCCGACCTCGAGGGTTCCGATCCGGTCGTCGAGGCCGAGCGCCCAGGCGGGGTTCGCGGTGATCCACCTGAGCGCCTCGTCGCGCGTCACATCGATCCCGGCGGCTTGGCCGAACGCCATCGCCCGCGCCGCGTTCTGGTTCATGATCTGGATCCCCATCGCATCGTCGGTGTGGAGGATCGCCCGGGCGCCCGCCTCGGAGACGAGCGCGATGTTCTGGGGCACCATGTCGAAGGCCTCCATCTTGAAGCCCCACCAGTCGGTCCACATCGACGCCGCCACCGAGTCCCGAGCCAGGTAGTCGCGGATCTTGTAGGCCTCGACCGCATGATGGAAGGACCTCACCTCGAAGCCGAACTCCCTGGCGACGTTCAGCATGTTGACCATGTCGTCGGCACGGTAGCAGTGGTTGTGGATCAGGATGTTGCCGCGAAGAACCTCGGCCAGCGTCTCGTTGGCGAGGTCGCGCTCCGGCTCCTCGCCGCCGTTCTCCTCCCATTTGTCCCACTTCTCGCGGTACGTCTGGGCCGCGATGAAGGCCTCGCGGTAACCGGCCCAGTTGCCCATCCGGGTCGAGGGGCCCCGCTCGTCGTAGACCCGCTTGGGGTTCTCTCCGCAGGCCATCTTGAGCGCCATCGGGGCGTCGGGGAACATCATCGCCTGGGCCGAGCGGTTGGGGATGTTCTTGACGGTGACCCCGCGACCGCCGATCAGGTTGGCGCTCCCGGGAAGGATCTGGAGCGTGGTGACCCCGCCGGCCAGCGCTCTCGTGAAGCCCGGGTCCTGGGGCCACACCGAGTGGATCGCCCACACCTGGGCGGTGGTGGGATCGGTGGCCTCGTTGCCCTCGGAGTGGGCCTGGACCCCCGGCGACGGATAAACACCGAGGTGGGAGTGCGTGTCGATGATGCCCGGGGTCACGAATCGTCCGTTCGCGTCCACCACCGTGGCCCCCGCGGGCGCCGCCAGGTCGGGTCCCAGGGCGGCGATCTTGCCGCCCTCCATGAACAGGTCCCCACCCTCGATCTCCTGGCCGGCGGCGGTCATGATCGTGGCGTCCCGGATCAGGGTCGCCCGCGAGGATAGGGGCTCGTAGGTCGATTCCCATGCGCCGTGGGCCATGCCGGCCAGGAGCCGCCGCGTCTCCACGGCGTCGCGCTCGCCGGCTGTGTCAGCGGTCCCGCCGGTCGCCGATGCGCACGCGGCGCCGAGGCAGGGGGAGAGGAGCAGCGCGAGCATCGCCGATCGGGTCATCGGACCTCCGTCGAGGGGTGAAGAGGATTCGTGGGAGCGATTACAGTAGCGGCGGCTCCCGAGTCCGCCAAGCGGTCCGTCCGCGCGCTTGTCGCGGATCTCGCGGGGAAGCAGGTTGGCGCGCGGGAATGACGCGCTCGATCCGATCGTTGGGGGGTCCCATGAGCCGCTGGAGCCGCCCGCGCGTGGTGCTGCCGGCCCTGCTCGCGGTCGCCGTGGGAACGCTTCTCCTTCTCCTTCCCTTGGGGGAGTGGACGGTGGCGCTGCTGGCGAGGATCGAGCGCTTCGG
>JBOHRQ010000056.1:0-3048 GCA_050732875.1 Gemmatimonadota bacterium
CGGAAGGCATCCGCATAGCTCGACGGGGTGCCGAGATGGAGATCCAAACACAAGGCGACCGCAACGTCGATGACGATCTGCGTCGCCTGCCAGAGATGGAGGATCACGGCATCGGAAGCATCCGTGGACGGCTCGAGCTCGGAAGCCTCGCCCGGCAGCCGCTCGGCGACCCGGGCGAGATGGCGCTCGACCGCCATGGTCTTCTCCGCGAGAAGATCGGAATCGAGCGGCGTCAAGGACCCAGATCCCTCAGGATCTTCTGATACTGCGCTTCGAGGACCGGCGCGGCGTCGCACCAGAACTTCACCGCCTCCATCCAGAAGCGTGGAAAGACATCCTCATCCGCGGCGAACACCACAACCGCGTCAGACGCGGCCCTGAATCGAAGCTGGCCTCCGGCGCGCGCCAGATCGACCAGATCAATGTGATCGGTGTTCAGGATGATTGAGAGCTCTCCCAGGAGTCTCGCGGGCTGGAACGATGAATCGGCGAGATACCCGAAATCCCAGTCCGAGAAATCATGTACGTCCCCACGGGCCCCTGATCCATAGAGCAGGAGAAGCTCGAGGCCGATCGATCCCGACGCGGCATCGACGAGGGCGTCCGCCAGCTCGGTCCCCAGCCGGTGCACCAGGCGCGCTCGGTGATGGGGCTCCCGGCCGCCCCTGGAGTCGCCGGATGCGGGAGGTTCGATCACATCCATTGCGGGCACAACTTACGGAGTCGGCGTAGCGATGGCACCAGAACTGCCGGCGAACCGCTTGCATCGCATGATCATGCGATTGTGCGCTCCTTTCCCCCGTGCGATGATTCGTGAGGGAGGGACCCGGTCTCTAGACCGATCCGTCCACGTCACTGCGCCCTGGAACCCGATTTCTTCGGGAGGAGCCATGCCTCGGATGCTGATGCGGTCATCGTTATTGGTAGCTTCTGCCATCCTCGCTTCGGCCGGATGCGGCTCGGAGCCATTGGGACCGGTCACGGATCCTGGCGACGCCCACTCGATCCGTCCCGCGGTGATCGTCGACTGCGACGCACCTGCGGACATCCGCGCCCGGATCGATGCGCTCGAAAGTGACGGAACGCTCAACTCAGGCCAGGCGACCGCGCTCCGAGCGAAGCTCGACCAGGCCGAGCGCTGGGAGGCGGAGGGCCGGGCCGACAACGCGGCCCGGGCGTACGACCGGCTGATCCGGCAAATAGAAGGTTGGGTCGCCGACGGCGTGCTCACCGAGGCGGAGGCGGCCGAGCTGCTCGCCTGTGCCGAGGATGTGGCCGATGGGCCGGATGGGTTGCCGCTGGCGTCGATCAGCGCCGGCTTGCGGCACACGTGTGCCGTGGTCAGCGACGGCCAGGCGTACTGCTGGGGATTCAACGATGCGGGTCAGCTGGGTAACGGGAACGGCGGCACAGGCAGCGCCATCCCGGTCCCAGTGAATGGTGAGCTCGCCTTCCAGTCCATCAGCGCCGGCGGCTTCCACACGTGCGGCTTGACGGTCGGCGGCGCTGCCCACTGTTGGGGGGATAACTCCAGCGGTCAGCTGGGGGATGATGGTCTCGGCTCCAACAGCGACATACCCGTCGCTGTCGTCGGGGGCCACACCTTCGAATCGATCAGCGCGGGTAGACTGCACACATGCGGGGTAACCACCGCCGGGCCCGCCTACTGCTGGGGGAACAATAGCAGTGGTTCGCTGGGGGACGGAAACGGCGGAATCGATAATGATCGCGATATCCCCGTACGCGTGCTCGGCGTGTCGGCATTCGAGTCCATCAGCGCGGGCGACTTCCACACCTGCGGGGTGGCGACTCTTGGGAACGCCTATTGCTGGGGATTCAACGATACAGGTCAGCTGGGAAAGGGGGATAGCGGATTCACCACTGGGAGCGACGTCCCTGTCCTCGTGGCAGGTGAGCACTCCTTCGAAGCGATCGGCGGAGGCAATCGTCACTCATGCGGTGTCGCCAATGGCGGCGCAGGCTTTTGCTGGGGAGAGAACGATCTCGGCCAGCTTGGGGACGGCAGCGCCGGCATGGACAGCGACACTCCCGTCCGCGTAGCCGGTCTCCTGGCCTTCGAGTTGGTCAACGCGGGGTCACAACATTCGTGCGGTTTAACGCTAGGTGGATCCGCCTATTGCTGGGGAGTTAACAACAACGGCCAGCGGGGCGATGGGACCGCCCTCCCGCCCATCGATGCCCCGGTGCCCGTTGCCGGCGAGCTCGTCTTCGACTCGATCGACGTGGGTAGAGATCATACGTGCGGTGTGACGACCCTCGGGGAGGCCTATTGCTGGGGGTTAAATGTCGATGGTGAGCTCGGGGATGGGAACGCCCCCATGGACAGCAATGTCCCGGTCCTCGTCCCGATTTCGTGAGCGGTCTTTTTCTGGTTCCGTTCGCCGTGCTTCAGCCGGAGAAGTAAACCCATATCGCCACCACGGCGAGCGCGAGGAGCACGCTCAGCAGCACGTTCACGCGGTGTCCGGCAGAGTCCACCTCGGCCTCGGGTGTGGGCGAAAGCTCGCCGAACGCGAGGTCGCGGAGCTTCTCGCGCGGAGGAGGCGGCGCGGTCAGGCTCACCACGACCAGGACGAACGTGCAGACCACGAACAGCGCAATCGCGAAGTGAAGGAAGTTGATGGTGGCGAAGGTGTGGAGCCAGCCCGACAGGGCGTCCTGGTTGAGCTCGGCGACGAGCCGCCCCATCCCGAGGACGAACCCGGTCAGTAGCGACGCCATCGCGCCGCGCGCGTTCACCCGCCGCCAGGCGATGCCGAGCAGGAAGACGGCCGCGATGGGCGGCGAGATGTAGGCCTGGACGCTCTGGAGATAGGTGTAGAGCTGCTCCGAGATCGCTCCCATGAGCGGGATCCACAGGAGCGCCAGCCCGACCAGCACGACCGTCGAGATCTGGCCGACCCAGACGAGCTGGCGGTCGGAGGCGTCGGGTTTCAGCTCCTTGTAGACGTCCCAGGTGATCAGGGTCGAGCACGAGTTGAAGACCGACGAGAGCGAGCTCATGAGGGCGGCCAGGAGCCCCGCCAC
>JBOHRQ010000056.1:3148-15325 GCA_050732875.1 Gemmatimonadota bacterium
CCCATCAGCGACTCGAAGACGATCCCCCCGGCCACCACCGTCACCGAGATCTTGGTCAGGACGTAGCCGATGATGGAGATCCAGGCGAGATAGCGGCGTGCGCCCTTCGAGTATCGGCGCTCGAGGAACTCGGGCATCGTGAAGACGCCGCTCTTCAGGTAGAACGGCACGAACACCCAGCCCAGGAGGAGCAGGATCAGGGACGCCAGCACCTCGAACTGGCCGACCGCGACCCCGCTGGCGGCGCCAGTGCCGGCCAGACCCACCAGGTGCTCGGAGCCGATGTTGGAGGCGAAGAGCGAGGCCCCGACCACGAACCAGCCCGTGTCGCGGCCGGCCAGGAAGTAACCGGTCGCGCTCTCGGTCGCGCGCTGCCGCTTCGTCACCCACCAGGCAACGCCGAAGACGATGACGAAGTAGAGAGCGATGAAGAGCCAGTCGATGGTCCCTAGGAGCGACATGTCACCACACCCGGATCAGGATCACGAGGCAATTACTCGGTGTTCGCGGTGCCCTGACCGTTGGTGTTCCAAGTATCGGCGATGAGCTTCCAGCTGCCGTCGATATTCTTGTGCACCCCAACGTACTTACCGCTGCCGCTCGCGTCTTCGAACGATCCCAGCTCGATCGCGATCTCACCGGACTCGGGGATGATCACATCGTTGGTCCTGAGCGTCACGGCATACGGGCCCTGGCTCACCATTTCCGTGAAATACGCATGAATGTCGTCGCGTCCGGTGATCGGGGGTGCATCGGGTGCGTACAGGCTGGCATCGGCGGCGTACAGATTCGTTAGCGCTTCCGCGTCACCGGCACTGGCGGCAGCGGCCCACTGCTGGCTCGCATCCTCCACGGCCGCGCGAATCGCCCCTGTATCCACCGTGGCGGGCTCTTCGATCGCCGCCGCCTGCTGTTCGGGTTCCTGGGTCTGACACGCGACCACGCCAAGAGCGATCGCCAACAGAAGAGGTTGCAGTTTTCTCATCGTTTGTCCTTCGCGGTTGAGGTGAAAGACCCGTGCGGGAGGACTCAACCTATGGTCCCCTCGGGGATGCCGACAAGCGGCGCCGAGGAGGGACGTGTCGAGCTATGGCGGCCCCCGCTCGGCGGCCTGCCAGTCGCCGGGATAGTGGAACGGCACGTACATGGCATTGGCCTCCTCGAGGCGCTCGAAGAGCCGCTCCTTCATCGCCAGCCGCCGCTCGTCCTGGGCCGGTTCGTCGATCAGGTTCGCGGTCTCGTGCGAGTCCTCGGCCAGGTCGTAGAGCTCGTTGGTGTCCCAGATCCCGTGGTAGAAGATGTACTTGTACCGCTCCCCACGAAGGGCCAGCACTGTCGGCGTCTGCGGGAAGGGATACTCCCAGTAGTAGACGAACAGCATCTCGTCGCGCCATGGGACTGTCTCCCCGCGCAGGAGCGGCAGGAAGGAAGTGCCGTCCATCGTCTCCGGGATCTCGGCGCCCGCGAGGTCGAGCAGGGTGGGCGCGACGTCGACGTTCAGGATCATCTCCTCGATCCGCGTTCCCGGCTCGACCAGCCCGGGAGCCCAGACAAGCATCGGGATCCGCATGGACTCCTCGTAGGCGTGACGCTTGTCGATCAGGCCGTGCTCGCCGAGGAGGAAGCCGTTGTCGCTCATGTAGATGACGAGGGTGGATTCGGCCAGGCCGTGCTCGTCCAGCCAGGCGAGCACCTGCGACACGCTCTCGTCCAGGCCGAGCAGGGTCTCGGTGTAGCCGCGGTACAGCTCGTCGAACGTCATCGCGCCGTGGAACAGGTAGTCGACCCCGTGCCAGGAGCTCCGCTGGGCGCGGACCCAGAGCGGCTTCCCCGCGTAGTTCTCCTCGGTGTCGGCCATGGTCTCCGGGTAGGAGATCTCGACGTCGGCGAACCGGCCCTCGTGGCGGGGCGCCGGCATGAACTCGGCGTGGACGGCCTTGTGGGAGAGGTACAGCATGAAAGGCTTCTCACCGCCGCGCACCTCGTCGAGCCACGACAGTGCGTGCTCGGTCAGGATGTCGGTGATGTAGCCCTCCACCTCACGGTGCTCGCCGTCGACGTTGAGCTCGGGGTCGAAGTAGACCCCCTGGCCAGGGAAGCTCACCCAGTGGTCGAATCCGGGCTGAGGATCGTCGGTGTGCTCCCCCATGTGCCACTTTCCTACGAACGCCGTTGTGTATCCCGCAGCCTGCAGGATCTCCGGAAAGAGCGTGAGGCCCTGACGCAGCTGGCTCTGGTTGTCTACGACCTCGTGCTCGTGCGGATACATGCCGGTCAGGATCGAGGCGCGACTGGGCGAGCATAGCGCGGTGTTCACGAAAGCGTTCGCGACATGGACGCCCTCGGCCGCCATGCGATCGAAGCCGGGTGTCTCCAGGAAGCCGGGCGCCCGCTCGTGGAAGCCCATGAAGTCGAAACGGTGATCGTCGCTCAGGATGAGGACGATGTTGCGCGGCCGCGCGGGCTGATCGGCCGGCTGGGCGCCTCCGCGCCCCGCGAGGACGAACAGAAACGCGAGCGCCAGGATTCCGGATCTCATCGATCGACCTCCCTTTCCGTCGCGAATCGGAACTCCCCGGCGGCGTAGCGGAAGGTCGCGCCCTCGGTCACCTCGAAGGCCGCCTCCCGGGTTTCCGCGGAGCTACCGCCCACCATCACGGTGAAGACCCCCGGCTCGACGACCCACCAGCCGTCGGCGTCATAGAAAGCGAGGTCGTCCATGGTGATCGTGAAGGAGACTGTCAGGGTCTCGCTCGGCGAGAGGGTCACGCGCTCGAAGTCGCGCAGTTCCATGACCGGCGGGGTCACGCTCCGGACACGGTCGCGGACGTACAGCTGGACGACCTCGTCACCCGTCCGGTCGCCCGTATTGGTGACGTCGATCGTGACCGTCAGCGTGTCGACGGCCGTCATCGTCGTGCTCGACAGGCCCGGATCGCCGTAGTCGAACGTTGTGTAGCTCAGCCCGTGCCCGAACGGATACAGCGGCGTCGAGGGCAGCTCCAGGTACTTGGACGTGTATTTCTCCTCGCTCGGGGGGCGGCCCGTACTCTTGTGATTGTAGTAGATCGGCACCTGGCCGACCGCGCGCGGGAACGTGACGGGAAGCTTGCCGCCCGGGCTGACGTCGCCGAAGAGGACGTCGGCGACCGCAGGCCCGGTCTCGGTCCCCAGAAACCAGGTCTCCAGGATGGCCGGCGCGTTGTCGGCGAGCCAGGGAATCGCGAGCGGCCGGCCGTTCATGAGAACGACCGCGGTCGGCTTGCCGGCCGCGAGCACGCGCTGGGCCAGCCCCCGCTGGACGCCGGGGAGGTCCAGCTCGTGGCGGCTGGCAGCCTCGCCGCTGATCTGCCGGGGCTCGCCGAGGACGAGAACGACGGCGTCCGCGTCCTCGGCCACGCGAATGGCTTCGGCAAAGCCGGTCGTGTCGTCGCCCGCGGCCTCGGCGCCGATGGCGTGCGCAACCTCCGCTTCCGGCAGGGCGGCGCGGATCCCCTCGAGCACGGTGACCACGTCGTCCGGCCGGCCGGCGGCCGCCCAGGGGCCGAGCGGCGCGTCCCGGTCGTCGGCCAGCGGGCCGATCACCGCGATCGCCCCGAGGTCCTTCGCGAGCGGTAGGGTCCCATCGTTCTGGAGGAGGACGATCGCCTCGCGGGCCACCTCGCGTGCGGCCCGCCGATGCTCGGCGATCAGTATCACCGCGCTTTCCCGCTCGGGGTCGGAGTACCGATATGGGTCCTGGAAGAGGCCGAGCGCGGCCTTCGCCCGCAGCACCCGGCGGACGGCCTCGTCGACCTCGGCCTCGTCCAGGCGCCCAGCGCGAACCGCCTCGGCCAGCTTCTCGCCGTAGATCCCGCTCATCATGTCGACGTCGACCCCGGCCTCGAGTGCCAGGATCCCGGCCTCGACGGAGTCGGCCGCCACGCCGTGCTGGATCAGCTCCAGGACGCCCGTGTAGTCGCTGACCAGAACGCCGTCCCAGCCCCACTGCTGTCGCAGCAAACCGTCGATCAAGGAGTCGTTGGCGTGCATCGGCGTGCCGCCGATCTCGTTGAAGGCGGCCATGATCGACGCCACGCCCTCGTCGACCGCGGCGCGGAAGGGCGGCAGGTAGATCTCGTGGAGCGTGCGCTCGGAGATGTCGACCGTGTTGTAGTCGCGTCCGCCCTCGGCGCCGCCGTAGCCGACGTAGTGCTTGGCGGTCGCCAGCAGGGTCGACGGGTCCGCCAGGTCCTCGCCCTGGAACCCGCGCACCCGCGCCCGGGCCATCACCGAGCCCAGGTACGGGTCCTCGCCCGCGCCCTCGACGATCCGCCCCCAGCGGGGATCGCGGGCCACGTCCACCATCGGCGCGTAGGTCCAGTGGACGCCGGCGCCGGTGGCCTCGACCGCGGCGATCCGGGCCGCCCGCTCGACCGCCTCCGGATCCCAGGTGGCGACCTCGGCCAGCGGCACCGGGAAGATGGTGCGGAAGCCGTGGATCACGTCGTGGGCGAAGAGAAGTGGGATTCCGAGCCTCGATTCCTCGACTGCGATCCGCTGAAGCCCCCGAAGCTGCTCGGCGCCGTAGATGCTGAGAAACGACCCCACGCGGCCCTCCCGGACGAGCTGGACCTGCTCCGGCGTCGCCTCCGGCGCGCGGAGATCGGGGTTCCACCGGGCGCTATACTGGGCGAGCTGGCCCAGCTTCTCCTCGAGCGTCATGAGATCCAGCAGCGAGTCGACGAGCGCCTCGTGGCCGGCGGCGAGCGTCGGCTCCTGGGCTCCGGCCTGGCGAGGCGAGGCCACGATCCCGAACGACAGCAGGAGGACGGCGGCCAGGCGCGGCGACCCGCGACGACTCACCGGGCCGCCTGGGCCGGGCGAGAAGCGGCCGGGTGGGACGCGGCCGCTGCCTTGGCCGGACACCGGCCCTCCAGCCATCCGCCGCCGAATCCCGCCCGGCAGAGACCGACCACGATGTAGGGACTTTCCTTCATGAGATCCCACACGAGCTCGGTGCGATGGTTTTCGATCATCAGCAGGATCGCCCCCTGGTCGATGCCCAGGTAATCGTCGTCGAACCAGCCGACCTCCGGGACGACGTCGCCCTTGCCGGGAAAGACGCCCGTGTCGTCGAACGTCGGATTGAAGGCGTCGAGGAAGCCGTACTCGTCGAACAGATGGTCGCCATAGCGGCGGCGCATCTCCATCAGGGCACGGATCGTGATCTCGGGCGCGAACGGGACCGCGCCGCCGGCGGCGGTCGGAGCGATCGTGCCGTCGTCCCGGATGTCGGAAGGGCCCGCGCCACGTGCCCAATAGGTGTGGAACACGCGCTCCCGGCCATCGACAACTACGGTCGTATCCGCTGGCCCGTCCGACGCGGTCAGCCCCCACACGTCAGGACCGTACCCCTGCCACCCGTTGGGATTGTCGATCGCGTACTCGCGCTGGGCGATCGTCGCGCGGCGCGAGTTCTCGAAATAGTCGATCCCGTGGAAGCGCATCACCGAGTCCTGGACCCCGCGGAAGTCGATCCAGATGTGCGAGTACTGGTGCCCGAAGAGCGGCGCAAATCCGACGTGCTCCTGACCGTAGAACTCTCCCCACCGGTACGTGCTGGTCCATTCATGCCACGCCTCGGGCCCGACCGGATGGGTCGGCGAGCCGAGCGCCAGGATGAGGAGGATCATCGCCTCGTTGTAGCCATGCCAATCGGCCTGGCCGTAGCCCCTCTCGGGCCGCCAGGCCATCGCCACCAGCGGCGCCCGCACCTGCATCCAACGCCAGTCGACACGGCGGTAGATGGAGTCCGAGTAGGCGCGGATCGCCGCCTCGGTCTCCCCGGACCCGTCGAAGTAGACCTGGGCGGACAGGATCCCGGCCAGGAGGAGCGTCGTGTCGATGCTCGACAGCTCGACCTGCTCGAACCGGTGGCCCGTCTCCATGTCGAGGAAATGGTAGAAGAACCCCTGGTACCCGGTGACCCCGGTCGCTTCCGGCCCGTGCGGTGCTCGCCAGAAGAAGAGAAGCGTGTTCAGCGTCCGGTCGGCGGCCTCGGCGCGGGTGACCCATCCGTGCTCCACGCCCACCAGGTAGGCGGTCAGCGCGAACCCGACCGCGGCGATGCTCGAGAACGATGGCGTCGGCCAGCGGTCCGGCGTCAGGCCGTTGTCGGCCGGCGTCGTCTCCCAGAAGAAGTCGAAGGTGCGCTGCTGGAGCGTGTCGAGGAAGGCCCCGGCCGTCAGCTCGGCGGCAGGGGGAAGCGGCGGCTCCTCGACGCGCGGCGGAGCCGCCGTCCGGCAGGCCGCCAGCGTTGTAGCCAGGAGCGCCGACACCAGCAGGGCCTGAAGCCCGGCGGACCGTCGGGCGGGCCGCGACCGGCAGCCCGCCCCCTCTCCGGCCGTCACCGGGAGCGGGACCCGCTCGTCGGCCCGCTCCCTTCAGGCATTCGCGCGTTCGGCCCGGGCACCTCCTAGAACTCGTACCTCACGCCGAGCTGGAGGCGGCGGCTGGGGTTCTCGATGTTGTTCGCGTTGGTGGGCTCTCCGAAGCGAAGCTGCGTCTCGTTCCGCGTGATCTGGCCCGTCGCCGGGTCGAAGGTCCCGAACTCGTCCCGCCAGGCGCTCCAGTTCTCGGTGTTGAAGAGGTTGAAGATCTCGGCCAAGACCGCGAGCCGCTGCCCGGTCAGGAACTGGAACCCCTTCTCCAACCGGACGTCGACCTCGGCGAAGTTCCCTTCATCGGGCCGGCGGCTGTTGCGGGTCTCGCCGGGCGGGAAATCATCGCCGCCGATCCCGTTCCCGTTGGGATCGCCCAGCACCCGGGCCCTGATGGGTGGCGCCGAACGGAAGGCGGCGATGCCGCTGAAGCGGATCCCCCACGGCACGCCGAGGATCCAGTTCGTGGTCAGGTTATGGCGGATGTCGTTGTCGGAGGGGAAGCGCGGGAAGTCAGCCGGCCCGAAGACATCCAGCGTGAAGTCACCGAAGGTGTTCTGCTCGGCTTCGGCGAGCGTGTAGGCGACCTGCAACCCCCACCCGGACTCGAGGTTGAAGGGCTTCCCCGCCTGAAGCTGAAGCGCGTCGTACCACGTCTCACCATCGTCGGTGGCGAGCAGGATGTTCCGGAAGCGTGGCGTCTCGAAAAGCGAGCCGTCTGGGTTCCGGTTCCCGAACACCCAGGTGAAGGTATTATCGCTGCGGACCCCGGTGTAGTTCGCCGACAGCATGACGGGTCCCACCGCCTGTCGGAGGCCGATCGTCCACTGCCGCGCCACCGGAGGCTTGGTGTCGTTCTCGAGGAGGAAGACCTCCGGTTTTCCGGTCGGACTCCCCGACTCGACGATGCTGAGCAGGCCTTCCCGGCTCAGGAAGCGGTCGTCCCAGGCGATCGTCGGACGCCCGTTCTCGTCGGGAGCGCCGTCCTCCGAGAACAGGAACTGGAAGTTGGGGAACGTCAGCCGGGAGATCTCGGCCTGCCCCAGCCCGAAGCGCGTCCGATCGTAGAAGAGCCCGAACCCTCCGAACAGGGTGGTCCGGTGACCCCCTGTCAGGTCGTACGTGAATCCGACCCGCGGCGCGACGGCCCCGTAGAAGGGATCCCGGTCGTCCCCGTCCGTGAAGTACTGGGCCTCCTGCTCCGCCGACAGGAACGGCGAGACGTCTTCGATAACGGAGTCCGGCGTAACCCAGTCGTTGTTCAGCATGTTCGATTCCACGTCCCACCGGAGGCCGAAGTTCAGGATCAGCCGATCCGTGGGCGACCAGTCGTCCTGGGCGTAGATCCCGAACTGGGTGTTGTCGCTCTCGAACTGCGGATCGCCGACCCCCACCTCGGCCCGGTTAGGAAACTCGAAGTTCTCCTCTTCGCGGAAGAAGAACTGGGGGTTCCCGTTCAGGAACGTCGTGATGTCGTAGTTGGAGAAGCTCAGGTAAGTCCCGGTCTTGACGACATGGGACCCTCCCCAGTCGGGCAGCGTGTAGGTGAGGTCGTCCCGGATCTCCCACTTGTCCTGGTAGATATCCTGTTCGGTAGAGCGACCGCCGACCCTCAGGATTCCGTCGAAGACCAGCCCCGGCGTGTCGGGATTCAGCGGGATCGGGTTCCAGCGGAAACGCTGGAAGTCGATGAACGCCTCGTTCAGGACCCGGCCATTCGAGTACTGGTACTTTCCGAGGGCCGTGAGCACGTCGATGTTGAAGTCCTCGGCGTGTGAGGGAGCCTGAAAGCCGCCGAAGCTCCGGATCTCGGACTCGTTGCGCACATTGAGGCTGGTCTCGAACCGATGCCGGTCGGCGGCGCTGTAGGTCAGCTTGCCGAAGAACAGGTTCGACTCCAGGTCGCGGCTTTCGCTGGTCCCTTCGGCAGCCGCCACCAGGTCACGGGCCGGGATCCCCGCGATGGTCTGCGGAACCATTGCCAATTCCTCGGCGGTGACCGCATCGATGCTGGTCGGCAGGTCCCGGTAGTTCCCCTCGAAGGAGCCGAACACGAACAGCTTGTCGCGGATGATCGGGCCCCCGATGGTGCCACCGAACTGCTGGCGGCCGACCTCGTCGACGTCCTCCTCCATGCAGTTCGGCGCCGAACCGGGCGCCTCGCACCTCTGAATGGCATCCTTGGCGATCAGGTTCTCGTTCTGGCCCAGGAAGAAGCCGCTCGCCTCCCACTGATTGGTGCCGGACTTGGTGGTCGCCGTGATCACGGCTCCCGCCGCCTTCTGGAACTCGGCCTTGTAGTTCTGGGTGATGACCCGGAACTCCTCGACCGCGTTCTGCGGGAACGGATTTCCCGCGCTCGCATCCTGGCCGACGATCCCCTCCTGGAGCACCTCACTCTTGTAGGAGGCGCCGTCGATGAAGAGATTGATGTTTTCCGAGGGAAGCCCGCCGGCCTCGATGCTGTTCCCGTCCCGGCTAGGCAGGACGCCGGGTACCAGCTCGGCGAACTTGAGGAAGTCCCGGTTGAGGAGCGGCAGGTTCTCGATCTGCGCCTCGGTGATGTTGGTCGCCACCTCGGGGGTCGTGGCCTCGATAATCCGCTCCTGCTCGATCACGGCGGTGATCCCCTCGACCTCGATCGCGTCGGTGAACAGTACCACGTCCAGGCTCAACGACTGGCCGATCTGGACACGGACGTTCTGTGTCTGGGCGCCGTAGGAGGGATGGGAGTACTCCACGCTGTACTCCCCCACCGGCAGCCCGCTCAGGTTGTAGAAGCCGCCTTCTTCGGTCAGCATCCCGCGCTGAAAGTTCGTCGATGTCTGGGTGGCCAGGACGCTGGCCCCGGTCAGAGGCTGACCGTTCTCGTCCAGAACGTGCCCGCGGATCGAGCCCGTGCTGGTCTGGGCCGTCGCGGCGCCGGGAGCGAACGCGACCAGGGCCAGCGCCCCGGCCAGCACTCCCATCAGCCAGCCCTGTCTCACGCTTCTCCTCATGGCTTTCCAACCTCCTCCGTTGATTGTGCACCCTGGGCTCTGCGCGAAGCGGAGCCCGTCTTCCGGCTTGCTTCTCGTCGAGTCGCGGCCCCAGTGGACCCGCCGCACGATTCGCGCACGACGAGCCGCGTCGGCAGGACCTCCACCGTCTTCTCGTTCCCATCGGTCATCGATTCCAGGAGCCGCTCGACCGCCCGCACCCCCAGCCCCCGGATCGGCACGTGGACCGACGACAGCGGCGGGCTCAGGTAGCGGGCGATGGGGATGTCGTCGAAACCGGCAACCACCATCTCCCCCGGTACCTCGACGCCCGCATCGCGGAGTGCGCTCAGGGCACCGATCGCCATCGAGTCGTTGGCCGCGAAGATGGCGGTGGGGCGCGGATCCAGATCCAGGAGACGTTGTGCCGCCCGATGGCCCGACGACTCG
This sequence comes from Gemmatimonadota bacterium, assembly GCA_050732875.1. Taxonomy (GTDB): domain Bacteria; phylum Gemmatimonadota; class Gemmatimonadetes; order JACCXV01; family JAHWKZ01; genus DASRVA01. The sequence continues at coordinate 12,999 of JBOHRQ010000056.1, forward strand.
GTGAAATCCGCCTCGAGCTCCAGCTCCGCCGAGCGCTCCGCATCTCCTTCGGCGATCGCGTCGCGGTAACCCTTGAGCCGCTCCCGCGCGTCGAAGTTGTCGTGCGGCCCACCCACGATCGCCACCCGCCGGTGTCCCAGACCGACCAGATGCCGCACCATCTCGCGCGCCCCGCCATAGTTGTCCACGTTGACGGCGTCGAAGTCGTTCTCCCCCACCTCGCAGTTGAGGAGCACGAGCGGGAGCCGCCGCGGCAGGCCGGTGACGATGGCCCACGGCTCGAGCCCGGGCGACATCACGATCAGGCCGTCCACACGGCCGTGCATGGCCTGGACGGCGGCCTCGATCTCCGCCCGGTCGTTGTGGGATCCCGAGACCAGAAGGTGGTAGCCTCCGATGCGGGCCGCCCGGTCGATGCCGCGGATCACCTCGGAGAAGAACTCTCCGTAGAGGTCCGGCAGGAGGACGCCGATCGTGAGGGTCTTGCGGGTGATGAGGCTGCGGGCGGCGACGTTGGGCGTGTAGTGGAGCCGCTCCGCCACCTCCTCGACGCGGCGCCGCGTCTCGTCGCGGACGGGCCCGCTGTTGTTGAGGACCCGGGAAACCGTGGCCACCGAGAAGCCCGCCTCGCGCGCCACATCCTTGATCGTGACGCTCAAGGGCGACCTCCGATGAGCGGGAAGCCCTGTGGGCCCGTTGGGAGGAGGGCCCTTGGGAGGAGGGCCCTTAGTGGGAGCAGCGTGGGGAGCATCGGTTTCCGCAAGCGGCGTCACCCCCTGGCTGGAAACGTTTTCTGCAAACGTTTCCAGCATAGCGGAGCGAGGGCCGGCGTGTCAAGACCACGTGTCCGAAAGCGGCGGATCCAGATCTATGCGGCTGATCCAGGATCCTCGACGGGCGCCCCGCCGCGGCCGACCAGGCGTCGACGCGTCTCCGCGCGCCATCTAGGTTGAGCGCCGTGACCCGCCGGACGATCGAGCTGACCGACACGCTTTACGCCTACCTCCTGTCGGTGTCGCTGCGCGAGCCGGAGGTGCTGCGCCGGTTGCGGGAAGAGACGGCTGATCACCCCAAGGCCCAGATGCAGATCAGCCCCGAGCAGGGGCAGTTCATGGCGTTTCTGATCCGGCTGATCGATGCCCGGCGGACACTCGAGCTAGGGGTCTTCACCGGCTATTCGGCCCTCTCCGCCGCGCTCGCCCTTCCGCCCGACGGCCAGGTCGTGGCCTGTGAGATCGACGAGGACTACGCCGCCATCGCCCGGGGCTGGTGGGAGGAGGCCGGGGCCGATCTGAAGATCGACCTCCGGCTCGGGCCGGCCGTCGAGACCCTGGACGAGCTGATCGAAGCCGGCGAGGCCGACGGCTTCGACTTCGCCTTCGTGGACGCCGACAAGGAGAGCTACGGGGAGTATTACGAGCGCTGCCTGGGGTTGGTCCGGCCAGGCGGGCTCATTCTGTTCGACAATACCCTCTGGGGCGGGGCGGTCGCGGATCCCGAGGCAGCCGACGACGCGACCGAGTCGCTGCGCGCTTTCAACGCCCTCCTCCACCACGACGACCGGATCGACCTGAGCTTCCTGCCCGTGTCGGACGGCCTCACGCTGGCGCGGCGCCGCTAGGGCGGGGGATGGAGATCGGCAAACGATCTGGTTCTGAGCTCCTACCTGTCCGGCGACTCTCCCGGCGTCACCTCGATGATCCGGCTCCGGCCGTGGCGCAGCACGGTCACTGCGGCCTTTCGGCCGATCCGCTCCTCGAGCAGGATCCGATGGAGGTCGTCGATGCCGGCCACCGGCTGGCCGTCGAAGGCGACCACGATGTCGCCCTCCCGGAGGCCGGCCCGTTCCCCGGGCCCGCCCGACTCCACCGACTGGACGAGCACGCCGCCGGGCGCGGTCAGGTCGTGGCGGCGGACCGTGCCGGCGTGGAGCGGGACGTTCTGGCCGGCCAGCCCGAGGTAACCCCGCCGGACCCGGCCGTGGCGGAGGAGCTGCCCCACCACCGACTTCACCGTGTTGATCCCGACGGCGAAGCAGATGCCCTGGGCGGGCAGGATGACGGCAGTGTTGATCCCGACGACCTCACCTCTGGAGTCGACCAGCGGCCCCCCCGAGTTGCCGGGATTGAGCGCGGCGTCGGTCTGGACGACGTCGTCGATGAGCCGCCCCGTCACCGAACGCAGGGTCCGTCCCACCGCACTCACGACGCCCGCGGTGACGGTGCTCTGGAATCCGAGCGGGCTGCCGATTGCGACCACGAGCTGCCCCACCCGCAAGGCGGCCGAGTCGCCCAGAGTGACCGCCGGCAGGTCGTCGCCATCGACGC
>JBOHRQ010000057.1:0-15165 GCA_050732875.1 Gemmatimonadota bacterium
GCTCCACCCCCCTCCCCCTGCCCACCTCCCGACGACCCGCCGCTTCCCCCGGACGCCTCGTCCCGACGCCGCAGCGCCAGCTCGAGGTTGTGCTTGGCGTCGCGGTCGTCCGGGTCCCGCACCAGGGCCGCCCGATAGGCGGCCACGGCGCTGTCCCAGTACGGCAGGCTCCGCTCCGCGCTCGTGCCCTCGACCTCCTCGGCGATCCGGAAGCGCCCGTTCCCGGCGTTGTACCAGGCGGCCTCGGCGCGGGCTCTCTCCGGGGCGGTGCGCGCGGCCACGGCATAGCTGGCGGCCGCCTCGCGGTGCCGTCCGAGACGATAGGCCGCGCTGGCCCGATTGTAGGCGTCGGACGGCTCCGCATCGGCCGAGCGGTCGATCGTGCGCCAGACCCGCAGCGCGTCCTCGTAGCGCCCCTCTTCATACAGCTCTTCGGGATCCTGCGCGCGCCCCATCGCCAGCAGGACCAGCGCCGCCAGGACCGCCATCGCCTCGCGCGGCACACGCCGCCCCCGAAGTGCGAGGAGGGCTTCGCCGGCCAGCGCGAAGACCGCCACCGCGAGCGGCCAGCGATAGCGGTCGGCCCGGCGCTCGTCGGTCCGCCCTTCCTGGCGGCCGGTGTCGAGGTTCGACAGTCGGGCGCCGAGACGGGCCAGGGACGCCTCGTCGCCGGCCCGCGCGAAGATGCCACCGGTGGCTTCGGCGATTTTCTCGAGGGCCTCGCTCTCCAGCCGGGTCACGACCGGCTCGCCGCCGTCCCGAACCCATTCGCCGCCCGGCAGCGGGATCCTGGATCCCTGTGCGGTGCCGATGCCCACGGTCTCGATCTCGATCCCCTGCTCGCGCGCCAGGTCCAGGGCGGCGTCCAGCCGGCTTCCGTGGTCCTCCCCGTCCGAGAGGACCACGACCGCCCGCCCGGGAGCGCGCTCGGGTCCGAAGGCTCCCAGCGCCACCGCGATCGCCCCGCCCAGATCGGTGCTCGGATCGCTGATCCAGTCGGGTCCCGCCGAACCCAGATAGAGCTCGACGGCGCCGGCGTCGCGGGTCAGCGGGACCACCAGCGCGGCCTCGCCGGCGAAGACCGTCAAGCCGGCTTCGGCGCTCGGCAGCACGGCCAGGAGCTGGCGAACCACCCGCCGCGCGCGGTCCAGGCGGCTCGGCTCCACGTCCTCCGCCAGCATCGAGCGCGAGACGTCGATCGCGAACACGACTTCCTGCCCGACGGGGACGGCGGTGACGGGAGCCGTTCCCCACTGCGGGCCGGCCGCCGCCAGGACGAGCCCCGCCAGGCCCAGGACCAGCAGACCGCCCCGGATGCCGCGCCTCCCTGCCGGAAGCTCCTGCGTGCGTCGTCTCACGTCGGTATCGGCGAAACGATCCAACGCGCGCCGCCGGCGCCGCACCGACCATACGATTCCGGCCGTCGCGACCGGCACCAGGATCAGGCCGATCAGGTATTCCGGCCGCAGCCATTCGAGCCCGTTCACGGGAGCCTCCGGAAGAGCGTGCCCCTGAGCATGCCCTCCAGCACGACGAAGCCGAGGGCCGGGATGAGAAGCCACAGATAGCGATCGAAACGGACCACCGGTCGCCGCCCGGCCAGAGGCGAGCGCTCCAGCCGATCGATCTCGGCATAGACCTCCGAAAGCGCCTGCGGGTCAGTGGCGCGGAAATAGCGCCCGCCCGTGCGATCGGCGATGTCGCGTAGAACGTCCTCGTCGATCCGCACGACGACCCGCACGTAGCGCCGCCCGAAGCGCGGATCCTCGAGCAGGTACGGTGCCTCCCCCGTCGTGCCGATTCCGATCGTGTACACGCGCACGCCCAGCGCGCGCGCCGTTTCGGCGGCGGTAAGCGGGTCGATCTCCCCGGCGTTGTTGACCCCGTCGGTGAGCAGGACCACGACCCGGCTCTTGGCATCGCTCGGACGCAAGCGGTTCACCGCGGTGGCCAGCGCGGTCCCGATGGCCGTCCCCTCCGCCAGGGCTCCGATCTGCACCCGCTGCACCGCTTTCACGACCGCCTCGTGATCGAGGGTCAGGGGCGCCTGGGTCACCGCCTGGCCGGCGAAGGAGACGAGGCCAAGCCGATCCGAGGAGCGGTCCTCGATGAAGTCGATGGCCGCCTGCCTGGCGACCTCGAGGCGGTTCCGGGGCTGAAAGTCCTCGGCCTTCATGCTGCCCGAGGCGTCGAGCGCGAGGACGATGTCCACCCCCGAGGTGGTGACGGGTCGTCCGGCTTCCAGCTCCTGCGGGCGCGCCAGGGCGATCACCCCGAGCGCGAACGCGAGCACGCGGAGGATCTCGGGGGCGGCCCGCAGCCGCTCGCGCCACGTGGTCGGCAGCTCGCCCGTGGCCGCCAGCGCGGGCAGGACCAGGGCCCGCCGCCGACGGCGACGGGACCACAGCCAGGTCGCCGGCAGCAGGAGGAGAAGCAGCAGCCACGCCGGGGAGGCCATCGTCCAGCCGATCTGGCTGGCGAGCTCGCTCATGAGGCCGCCTCCCGGGCCGGGGTTTCGAGGAGAGGCCGACGGAGGGCCTCGATCCTGTCGAGGCTCTCGAGCGCCCGCCTGGCAAGGTCGGGCACCGTGCCAGGGTCGGGAGCGACACGCGCGAATTTCGCCAGGTCGACGATCGCCAGGACGCTGGCCAGCCCGGGGCGCTCCCCGCGCAAGGGCTCGGGGAGAGCCGAGAGGAGCTCGAGGGTGGTGCGCTCGCGGGCCGCGACTCCCCATCCGTCCGCGAGGTACGACCGAAGCGCGTCGCCCATCCCGGCGGCCGCTGCGATCCGTCCAGTCGGCGTCGCCGGCTCTTCGGCCAGGCCCTCGATCCGTTCCCGGGCCTCACGGTAGGGGTCGCCGACCAGCGTGGGGACCGGCTGCGGCCTTGGCGTACGCCGCCGCCGCCACCAGAGCGCCGCCAGCGCCAGCACGAGAGCGGCCGCGACGAGCCAGATCCACCATGGCAGCCCCGGCCGTTCCCACAACGGCTTGATGTCCGCCAGCAGCGAGTCTCCCGGCGTGAGCACCGAGGCGACTTCGAGGGTGTCGGAGACGACCGGCACCCGGAGCGTGTCGCCGCGGCCGTCGGTCACCAGCGCGTCGATCGCCGGCAGGACGATGTCCCCGGGCCGGAACGACGCCATCTCGAGCCGCAGCAGACCGTCCCGCCGCTGGCTGTCGAACACCGCCACCTCGGGGCGGGCGGCGTAACCCTGCACGATCGATCGAGGGAGCAGATAATGGCCCGCCGGACCGCTGGCCCGCACCGTCACCCAGAAGTGATCGCCTACCGTGAGCGGCGGCGCGCCGGCGGGCAGCGGATCGGGGATCACGCGGATCTGGAACGGCTCCGTCGCGGGCGCCTGCGCCGCGACCCGCGCGGGCGGCACCAGCAGGAAAAGAACGAGGACTCCGAGCCGCTTCACCGGCGTCTCCGGCCCCGGAATCGCCGGCGCTCACGGCGCTCGAAGAAGCGCCGCAGGGGCTCCACGTAGTCCGCCAGCGTGTCCACGTCCACGACGTCGATGCCGGTCTGCCGGAAGAGCCGTCCGCGCTCCTCGTCGATGTGCGCCGCGGCTTCGGAATAGGCCTCGCGTACGCGCGTCGAGCCCGTGTCGAGCCAGCGCCGGCGCCCCGACTCCGGCTCGACGACCTCGATCAACCCGACGTCGGGGAGCACGCGATCCCTGCGGTCGGAGAGGACGAGCGCCACCACGTCATGGCGGGCCGCCAGCGCGCCGAGGGCCCGGTCGTATCCGGTGTCGAGAAAATCGGAGAGGACGAAGATCACGCTCCGTCGATGGAGCACGCGGGCCAGGAACTCGATGGCTCCGGTCAGATCGGTCCCGCGTGTCGGAGGGTCGAAGGTCAGAATATCGCGGACGAGCCGCAGGACGTGCGACTTCCCCTTGCGCGGCGGGACATAGCGCTCGATACCGGCCGCGAAGAGCAGGGCCCCGGCGCGGTCGTTGTTGCGGATCGCGGCCAGCCCGAGCACCGCTGCGATCTCGGCGGCCCGCTCGCGCTTGAGCTGGCCCTGGGTCCCGAAGCGGGTCGAGGCGCTCCCATCCACGGCCAGAATCACCGTCAGCTCGCGTTCCTCGACGAACTGCTTCACATACGGGACGCCGCGTCGCGCCGTCACGTTCCAGTCGATCGCCCGCACGTCGTCCCCGGTCTGGTACTCGCGAACATCCGAGAACTCGACGCCGCGTCCCTTGAAGACGCTCGTGTACTCGCCGCTGAAGATGTCGGTGACCAGGTGGCGGGTCTTGATCTCGAGCAGCCGGACCTTCTGGGCCAGCCCCGGAACGATCATGGAACGTCGAGGCGCTCCATCAATCGAGCGAGCACCGCGTCCGGGTCGACCTCCTCCGCCTCGGCCTCGTACGTCAGCAGCAGCCGGTGGCGCAGAACGTCCGGAGCGACCGCCTTGACGTCGTCCGGGATCACGTAGGCGCGGCCGCGGAGGAAGGCCCGCGCCTTGGCGGCCTTGGTGAGGAAGATCCCGGCGCGCGGAGACGCGCCGTAGGCGATCCACGGCGTCAGGTCGTCGAGCTCGTAGCGATCCGGATAGCGAGTGGCCTCGACGAGGTCGAGGATGTACTCGAGCATCTTCTCGTCGACGTAGAGTCCGGCCACCACCGCCCGCGACCGCAGAATCTCCTCCGGCCCCACGACCGGGTGTACGATCGGCGTGTCGATTCCCGTCATTCGCCGGATGATCTCGCGCTCGTCGCTGCGCGGCGGATACGTCACGTGAAGCTTCAGCATGAACCGATCGACCTGGGCCTCGGGCAGCGGATAGGTGCCCTCGTGCTCGATCGGGTTCTGGGTGGCCAGGACCAGGAAGGGCTCCTCGAGCCGGTAGGTCGTCTCCCCCAGCGTGATCTGCTTTTCCTGCATCGCCTCGAGCAGCGCCGACTGGACCTTGGCCGGAGCGCGGTTGATCTCGTCGGCGAGCAGCAGATTCGTGAACACCGGTCCGCGATGGACGTCGAACTCGCCGGTCTGGGGACGATAGACGGTGGTGCCGACCAGGTCGGCGGGCAGCAGATCGGGAGTGAACTGGATGCGCTGGAAGTCGCAGTCGATGGCCGCCGCCAGGGTCCGGACGGCGAGCGTCTTGGCCAGGCCCGGCACGCCCTCCAGGAGAACGTGACCGTCCGACAGCAGGCCGATCAGGAGGCCCTCGAGGAGCTGCTCCTGGCCGACGACGACGTGGCCGATCTGCTCCAGGAGCCGGCCCGCGAACGCGTTCTCGCGCGCGATCCGCTGATTCTCCTGGGCCAGCGAGACCGTCGTCTCGTACGCGGCGCCTTCCGTTCGGGTCGGCGCGCTCTCCTCCATCATGCGCTCCATGCCTCCTGCCCCATACCGGCTCCGGGGCGACAATGTTCCAGCTCACCAGGGCGTTGAAAATGGCTCGCAGGCCTTTTCAAGCGACCGCCTAATGGCGGCCACGAAGATAGAAGCCGGGGGTTTCGAGCCGCCAGCCGAGCGCCTTGCAGCGGGCGTGGATGGGGCCCTGGCGATCGGTCCGGTAGACGTGGGCGCCGGCCGCCGCGAGCCGTGCCAGGGCATCCGGGTGCGGATGGCCATGTCGGTTCGAGCGCCCCACCGACACGACCGCGGCGTCCGGCCCGACCCGCGCCAGGAACGCGGCGCTCGACGAATAGCGGCTCCCGTGGTGCCCGACGTGCAGCAAGTCCGCGGCGAGGGAGTCCGCCAGCCGCTCCACGAGGGCCGTCTCCCCCGGCTCCCCGAGATCGCCGGTCAGGAGCAGTCGACAGGGGCCAAGACTCATCAGCAGCACGACCGACCCCTCGTTGGCGGGGCGGCGGTCGTCCCAGGCATCGACGGGGACCCACTCCGGAGCAGGGTGGAGCACGTCGATCGCGACCCCTCCCCGCCGGTAGCGCTGGCCCGCCCGCAGCGTCACGGCCGAGGGGCCCCTTGCGCTCGCCGCCAAAAGCTCGAGCCAGGCCCGGTTGTCATCGACCGCCATGGGGCTCCCCCAGCGTGACACGGGGAGCCCCCGGATCACGCTCGAGGCGCCTCCCACATGATCCAGGTCGGCGTGGGTCGTGATCAGCCAGTCGAGCCGCGAGACCCCCCGGCGGCGGAGGTACGGGAGCACGACGCTCCGTCCGGCGTCTCCGAACGGATAGGCGGGGCCGGCGTCAACGAGCCACGTCCCGCCGTCCGGGAAGTGGATCACCACCGCGTCCCCCTGACCGACGTCGAGCCACACGACCTCCCAGCCCCGGAAGCGATCGGCAGGCGTGGCGAGCAAAAGCGCCAGGCCGAAGGCGGCCGCCCCCATCGCCAGCCGGGGGCGGGAGCGCGCGGTGGCCAGAGCGAGCGCGAAGAGACCCGTCGATCCGACCGTCCATCCGACCTCCCCCGGCACCCAGATCGGCGCCCCGGCCCCGCCCAGGGCGACCACGGCCTCCAGAGCCCCGATCGTGGCGGCGGCCGTCTGGGTCAGCGGCCGGGCCAGGAACTCGATGCCGCAGGCGTCGGCGAGCAGCGCCATCCACAGGGTCGGCAGGCTCAGGCACGACAGCGGGACGGCGACCGGGTTGACCGGAAATCCCGCCGGTGCGATCCAGCCGAAGGCCGCGGCCTGGATCGGAAGCGTGCCGAGAGTGGATGCGGTCGTGGCGATCAAGCCGGAGGCCAGAAGCCGCCCCGGGGCGCTCCCCTGACGGGACAGCAGACGATCCAGCGGAGCGCCGGCCAGGAGGCCCGCCACGGCGCCGAACGAGAGCGCGAATCCGAGATCGAGCAGATCCAGGGGGTGCCACGCCAGGACTGCCAACGCCGCCAGGCCCCACGCCTGCCACATCGAGATCCGCCGCTCGTCCGCTCGGGCCCAAACCACGACCACCGCCATCAGCGCCCCGCGCACGATCGAAGGCGGCGCCCCGACGAGCGCGGTGTAGACGGCGAGGAGAAAACCGGTGGCCACGGCCCTGGGGCGTGGGGCGAGGCCCGCCAGGCCCAGACCGAGGTGCATCAGGGCGGCCAGGAATCCTACCTGGAGCCCGCTCACGGCGAGCAGGTGGAGCGTCCCGCTGCCGGCGAAGGCGTCCGCCAGCGCGGGATCGAGATCGATCCGGTCGCCGAGGAGGAGCGCCAGCGCCAGCGGGGTCAGGGACGAATCGAAGCGCTCGCTCAGCCGGGCGCGGAGGTGCCGGTCCAGGAGCGAGAGGAAAGGAGCGCGGCCGGCCTCGGGCGGTCCGGAGCGCGCCTCGAGCACGAGGCCCCGGCGGGCCCCGGGGCCGAGCCCGGCCGGTGGAAAGCGGGCACCGGGCAGCGAGCGCGGGGGGTCCGCGACCAGGCGTCCCTCCAGCCGTCGCAGCTCTCCCGGACGGGGCGGGTCGTCTCGCCCCCTCCACCTCAGGCGGGAGCCGGGGCAGGGTCGGGGGCAGGACAGTGCCGTCCCCTGGGCGCTCCAGCCGCTCGTTCCTGCCGCCCGGACGCGCTCGACCAGGACGATCGCTCGCAGCGGGGCGGGCGTGCCGGACTGCGCCCGCTCCCACCAGCTCCGCGCGTCGTCGTGCGCCGCCCCGATGGCCAGGAGCAGGCGGATCCCGACCACGAGGGTGACGATCGCCCAGGCACTCCCGGGACCCGAACGCGACCGGCGGACGATGACCGCCACGCCGGCCGCGCCGAGCGCCGCCGCTCCCGCGGCCGGCCCCAGGTAGGCGGCAACCAGGCCGCCCGCCATGAGGGTGCACGCGCAGATCGCCGCCGGGGCCCGGACCGTGGTTCCGCGGCTGGCTGTCGGTGATTCGTCGATGCGCAACCTGCCGGGGATTCACCACGGCAAGGCGAAGGCCGGCGACAGGAGGCGTCGCCCCGGGCTGGCACCGGGTCAGTCGATGATCTGGAAGTTCCGCGACGTCTCGACCCGGCGGTCGTAGAGGTTGTGGTCGGTGACCGCCACCTCGAGGGTGTAGGTGCCCGGTTCCAGGGCCCCGGGGTCGAACGACAGGTATTCGGGCCACACGCTGCCGCCGGACCAGGGGATCGTGCGTTCGAAGGACAGCGTGATCGAACCCGGCTCCTCGTGGACGCCCACCAGGCCGCGGAGCCCGGCGAAGAAGCGCTCGATGGCGTTCCGGTCGATCTCCCGCGCCCGCACCGTGTAGTCGATCCGGAAGCTGAGCTCGCGGTCGCGTCCCGGGCTCAGATGATAGGCCTCGAAGTAGAGATAGATGGGCTCGTCGGGAAGAAAGCGGCCATTCGGGAGCGGGACCACCGGCAGGCCGTAGCGCTCGAATCGCTCGGGAACGTCGCCCTGGACGGCCCCGTTGGTGAGGATCAGGTCGGAGAGCTCCAGGCCGGTCGCGGAGAAGCGCCGCACCCGCAGCGGACCTTTTACCACGCCGACTCCCTTTCCGTTCAGGTCGTCCACCTGGAGCGCGAATCGATAGGAGCCGGGCCGCACCCGCATCCGGAACATGTCGATCAGGTAGTACTCGCTCCGCCCGTCGGACTCGGGGACCCGCGCGACGGCCGCGTCCGCCTCCTCGGAGCGGCGGATGAGCTCGTTCCACCGCGCGTCGTAGATGACGATGCCCTTTCGATACCGATACTGGTCATCCTCGAGCTCGACCTCGCGCAGCGGGATCGAGAAGTAGAGGATGAAATCGGTCGCGGCCCGGAGGTACGAAAAGCTGGCGGGCAGCTCGTTGAGCGGCAGAACGTCCTCGACGCGGTATTCGTAGGTGTCGGTCGAGAGCCCCTGCTCGAAATCGTCCAGCGCCATCTGCTGGGCGCGGAGCTTGTCGTTCGCCTCGAGCCCGAAGGGAGCGAAGTACTCTAGCCCGCGTCCGGTATGGGGGATGGTGGTGAAGTTGCAGTCGTTGCCGAAGAACTGGCCGCCGCGGGACCCGATGATCGAGCCTTCGTTCGACTCGAAGTTGACCGCCACCTCCCCGTCTTCCCCCAGGGCCTCGTGCCGATACAGCCAGAACCCGCATTCCTGGACGCCGACGCCGTCGGTTTCGTCGGGGGTGCCGTGCCGCAGGAAGAAGGCTCCCCGGTCGTCGAGGGAGCGTCCGTCCAGCCGGATGTCGACCACGGGCATGCCCGTGTCGCGACCGCCCAGGGCGACCAGCTTCGACTTGTCCACCGGCTTCTTCCACTGGTAGGCGGCGCGGGCGATCCGGTTGCGCTCGAGCTGCTCCGTCCAGCGCGCGTTGACGTCGCTGAAGGGGAGCGGGTTCCGCTCGTTCCACCAGCCGATCAGAAAGGCACGCCGGCGCTCGAGCGGCCAGGTGTCCCACGCTTTTCGCTCCGCCTCGGAAAGCAGCGGCTCGACATCCCGGTAGTACGGCTCGAGATCGGTCTCGGCGCGCGCGAATCGCAGCCCGTTGAAGTAGTAGCCGGCGCCGGCCTCCGTCTCCTTCAGCGCGGCCAGCACGACCCCCGCCAGATGCGACAGCCGCGACAGGTGGCGCTCCTGGGGGACCCGCCGACGGAATGTTTCGATGGCCTCGCGTGCGGCCTCGAACTCACCGGCGTCGGCCAGCACGTCGATCCGCCTGAGCGCGATCTCGGGATCGTACTCCCGCTCCAGATGCCGTGCCAGGATCGCCGCTACCTCGCGACTGTCCTCGGGCACCAGGTACATCCGGCTCCAAAGCACGAACGCCTCGTCGTGCCGCGGATCGCGCCGCAAGACCTCTTCCAGAGCGGCGCGCGCGCGCGGATCCGCGTCGCCGCCCTCCAAGCCCAGGTTGACCTGCGCGAGACGGAACCAGTCTTCGACGTTCTCGGGGTCGGCAGCCAGCGAGCGTTCCAGCGCCTCGCGGGCGTAGAACGCGCGGTTGTCGAGAGCGAGCCAGGCGTCGGCCAGGGCGCTGTAGCCCGGACCGGGCGGGTAGCCTTCGAACAGGGCCCGCTCGAAGAGCTCGCGCGCCTCCCAGGCTTCGCCGCTGGACAGCGCAGCCGTCCCGGCCTCGAAATGCCTCTCGGCGGCGCCGGGCGCCGGGTCCGGGCCCTGCGCGCGAGCCGGTCCGGCCATGGCGATCGGCGCGAGGATCGCGGCGAGGATCGCGGCGGCGATCACGGCCCGGGCTGCCCGCATCGGACCGCTCACCTCCCGGGGCTGGAGGGTGTGGCCATCGAATGGAAAATGGATGGGAGGAGCATCAGGTTCAAGCGGGCACCGGCGACCGGCACCCGATCGTTTCAGGGTCGCAACGGGGCGCCGCCCTCGCGCTCCCGGTCGCCCAGCGCCTTCTCCGCAGCTGCTGGCGATCCGGCTTCGCCGGTCGCGGAAAGCGGCCAGGGTGCATCCCGATCCCGATCGCGCTCGAGCTCGCGCACCCGGCGCGCCAGGCGACGCCGCTCGCCGCGCGCCGCGAGATCGGCCGGGAGCCCCAGCAGGAACATCGCCAGGAGCCCCACGAAGACGCCCCCGTACACGGCGTAGACCGCTTCTCCGCGCCACTCCCACAGCCCGAAGTCGAAGGCGATCCGCTGCCCGCGGTTGAAGATGGCGAACGGTACCAGGAGCAGGGACACCGCGATCCCGGCCAAGAGCGCCCAGCGGCGGGAATTCGACATCGCCCCTCAGTCCACGAGAACGGGGATTTCGGAGATCGGCCGCGCCGACCGGCTGGATACTCGCCCGTGCAGTGTGATGCCCGAGAGCCCCTCGATCTCGACGCTGAGGATCTTGCCGACCAGCGCCGGTCCGCCCGGGAAGACGACGGTCTCGCGGTGCTCGGTCCACCCGGCCAGCTTTTCTCCCCCGCGCCTGGCCGGACCCTGCACGAGCACCGGCTGGGTCGTCCCCACCTTCTCCAGCAGATAGGCGGCGCCGACCCTTCTCTGCATGTCGTTCAGGACCTGCAGGCGCTCGACGGCCACCTCGTGGGGCACGCGACCCTCGGTGAGGTCGGCGGCGGGGGTCTGGGGACGAGGCGAATAGATGAAAACGTACGCCGAGTTGTAGCGCACATCGGCCATGAGGTCGTACGTCGCCTGGAAGTCGGCGTCCGTCTCCCCCGGGAAGCCGACGATGATGTCGGTCGACAGAGCGCATCCGGGAATCGCCCGCCGGAGCATCGCGATCCGGTCGCGGTACCACGTGGCGGTGTGTTCGCGGCGCATGGCCGCCAGGATGCGATCCGACCCCGACTGCACCGGAAGATGAACGTGGTTCATGATGTTGTCGTGCGTGGCGATCGTGTCGACCAGCTCCTGCGTGAAGTCCCACGGGTGGCTGGTCGTGAAGCGGACCCGCGCGAGCCCCGGGACCGCCGCCACCTCGGCCAGTAGATCCGGAAAATTCCGGGCGCCGTCGACCCAGGAGTTGACGTTCTGCCCGAGGAGCGTGACCTCCTTTGCCCCTTCGTCCACCGCCGTCCGGACCTCGTCCAGGATGCCGCGGGTGGAGCGGCACTTCTCGCGGCCGCGCGTGAAAGGAACGATGCAGTAGGAGCAGAACTTGTCGCAGCCGCGCATGATGGTGACCCAGGCGGCGAAGTTCTCCAGCCTGAGCGGCACCAGGTCCTCGTAGTTCTCGCTGCGGTTGAAGCGGTCGTACACGACCCGCTCGCCTTCCTCGACCCGACCCAGGATCTCGGGCAGATGACGGTACGAGTCAGGTCCGACCACGAAGTCGACGTGGGTGGCGCGCTCGAGCAGCGTCTGCCCCAGCTCCTTGGCCACGCATCCCGCGACGCCGAGACGGACGCCAGGACGCTCGAGCTTGTGCCGGTTGAGCTCCCCGATGCGCCCGACGACGCGCTGCTCGGCGTGATCCCGTATCGCGCACGTGTTCACGATCAATACGTCCGCGTCGGTCGGGTCCTCCACCCGCAGGTGTCCCTCCCGGCCGAGGACACCGCCCATCAGCTCGGAGTCGGCCACGTTCATCTGGCAGCCGTAGGTCTCGATGTAGTAGCGGAGCGGCATCACCCCGGAATATACGGACGCGGGGCGTGACCCGCGATTCGTGGGGTCACCCGGTCGCGGTCGTATCGCTCGCGGCTCTTTCGAGGCTCTCGCCGATCTGGGTGGGATACCCGGATTCCTTCCACCCCTGGAGTCCCTCGCGCATGTCGTACACCTCGGCGTAACCGAGCCGCGTGAGGGCGTCATAGGCGTACTGCGAGATCGGGCAGTCGGAGTCCGAGCAGTAGAGGACGATCCGCGCGTCCCGCGCGGGGAGCCTGGCGCCCGGCCGAATGTCGACATAGGAGATGTTGATGGCCCCCGGGATATGCTCCTGGGCGAACTGCACCGAGTCGCGGGCGTCGACGAGCACGAACGGCACCGAGTCCTGCTGCCACTCCCGCACGCGCTCGGGCGTCGCGATCAGCATCCCGGCCTCGACTGTCGGCGCCCGGACGGAGGGGGGCAGATCCTCGGCCAGCGCCGTCTCGCCGGCATCCGACTCTCCAGGCTCGTCTGCGGCACCGCACGAGAGAACGATCGCGAGCGCTCCGACCATCCATGCCTGCCTCATACCGCCGCGCCCTCCTCCTGACGCACGGCCGTGGCCGCGGCAACCATGTTTTCGAGCGCCGGCACGACCTCTTCGTAGCGCCGGGTCTTGAGCCCGCAGTCGGGGTTCACCCACAGCCGTTCGAGTGGGATGACCTCGGCCGAGGCGCGGATGCGGGCCGCCATCTCGTCCACCGACGGGATGCGGGGCGAGTGGATGTCGTAGACGCCCGGCCCGATGTCGTGGTCGTAGTCGAACTCCCGGAAGACTAGGAGCAGCTCGGCATCCGAGCGGGCGTTCTCGATCAGGAGCACGTCGGCGTCCATGGCCGCGATGTGCTCGATCATGTCGTTGAACTCGGAGTAGCACATGTGGGTGTGGATCTGGGTCTCGGGACCGACCGCCGACGTGGCGACGCGGAAGGCCGCGATGGCCCAGTCCAGATACGGCCCCCACTCGTCCCGGCGCAGCGGCAGCCCTTCGCGCAGGGCCGGCTCGTCGACCTGGATGACGCGAGCGCCCGCCGCCTCGAGATCCAGCACCTCGTCCCCCACGGTCAGGGCGAGCTGGAGGCACGTCTCCGAGCGCGGCTGGTCGTCGCGGACGAACGACCACTGGAGCATCGTCACGGGCCCGGTCAGCATCCCCTTCACGGGCCGCTCCGTGCACGACTGCGCGTACCTCCACCACTCCACGGTGATCGGCCGCGGGCGCCGGATGTCGCCGTAGAGAAGCGGTGGCTTGACGTAGCGCGAGCCGTAGGACTGCACCCACCCGTGCCGGGTGAAGGCGTACCCGTCCATCCGCTCGCCGAAGTACTCCACCATGTCGTTGCGCTCGAACTCGCCGTGGACGACGACGTCGATGCCGATCTCCTCCTGCAGGCGGATGGCCTTCGCGATCTCCGACTCCAGAAAGGATTCGTAGGCCTCCCGCGTGATCTCCCCGCGAGCGTGGTCCCGGCGCCGCGCCCGCACGTCCCCGTGTTGGGGGAAGGAGCCGATCACGGTCGTCGGCAGGGGCGGCAGGACCAGCCGCTCCCGCTGCCGCACACGGCGCTCCTCGAAGGCATGGGATCGGCGCGCGGTCCCGGGATCGAGGGTTCTCAGCCGCTCGCGGACGTCCAGGTCCCGCGTTCGCTCGCTCCGACGGCGCGACTCCAGCCGGTCGCGGTTTGCGGCCAGCTCGTCGGCGATCGCCTCCCGGCCCTCGTCGAGGCCGCGGGCGAGCAGCGCGACCTCGCCCAGCTTCTCGTCGGCGAAGGCGAGCCATCCGCGGAGCTCGGGATCGAGCTCGGTCTCCCGGGCGGCCGCGATCGGCACGTGGATCAGCGAGCACGACGGAGCCACCATGAGCCGGTCGCCGTCGACCCGCTCGCTCAACCGTTCGAGAAGCTCCAGCGAGGCGTCAAGGTCGTTGATCCACACGTTGCGGCCATCCACGACGCCGGCGGAGAGATGCTTGTCTCCGGGGAAGCCGTGACGCTCGAGGAGCTCCAGGTTCCCTCTCCCACGGACCAGATCGAGCCCCACGCCCGCGACCGGAAGCCCGACGATCATCTCGTACGCCTCGCCCACGTGGCCGAAGTAGGTCTGAACCAGGAGCCGCGCCGGTCCGGCCGCCTCGGCCAGCCGGCCGTAGGCCCGCTCGAGCGCCCGGATCTGCTCGGGCGAGCGATCCTCCACGAAGCAGGGTTCGTCGATCTGGATCCATTCAGCCCCCAGCTCGCCCAGGCGCCGGACGACCTCGGCCAGCACGTCGGTGAGCGGGTCCAGGAGGCGGGCCAGGGGGTCGAAGCCGGCTTCGGCCGGCTTCCCCAGCAGCAGGAAGCTGACCGGTCCCAGGAGCACCGGCCGGGTGGATGTCCCCGCCGCCCGCGCCTCCTCGAACTCGTCGAAGGGCTTCGAGCTGGCGACCCGGAAGTCCTGTCCGGCCCGGAGCTCGGGCACGATGTAGTGGTAGTTGGTGTCGAACCACTTCGTCATCTCCATGGCCGGGGCGTCGAGCCCCTCCTTCTGGGCGCCGCGCGCCATGGCGAAGTAGGTGTCGAGCCCCACCTCCCCGCTGTTCCAGGCGTAGCGCTCGGGCACGGCCCCGATCAAGGCCGCCATGTCGAGAACGTGGTCATAGAGGGAGAACGCGTTGGACGGGATGTGATCGATTCCGGCCGCGCGCTGGGTCGCCCACTGGCCCTGGCGAAGCCGGGCCGCCTCCGCCAGCAGGTCGTCGGCGGACAGCCGGCCGGCCCAGTGCGCCTCGGTCGCCCGCTTCAGCTCGCGGTCGGGTCCGATGCGCGGATATCCGAGGTTGGTCGATAGCGCCATCGATCGAGGGGAGGAACGTACGGGTCGGCGTGGAGGGCCGCAACGGGGCCGCTCCGTCAGCCGGCCTCGACCGCCTCTCTGCGGGGCTGCGGCGCGGGCTCGGTGAACTGCCCCGCCGACCGCGACCGCCAGAGCAGGAGCGCTGCGGCCAGAATCGCGAGCCCGATCAGAACGAGCTGGGCGATGATGGTCTCGACGGTTGGATAGATCCCCAGCCCGGCCACGCGCGGCACCCCTGCCACCGCCGTTTCCGGCAGCCAGCCCGCCTCCTGGAGCTCGTGCACGCCCTGGCCCACGAAGATGAACGCCATCAGGTAGAGGAGACCACCCGTCACGGCGAAGAGCGGTTTGAGCGGCAGCCGCAG